>JANNHO010000388.1:0-9072 GCA_031404435.1 Acidimicrobiaceae bacterium
GCCGTGGTCGTAGTCGTTGCGGCTGTTGTTGTCGCTTCCGTTGACACGTGCTGCTACGCCTCATTCCTCGATGAGCGGACCGAAGGCGAGCGTGCCTCCGACACCGAACACTGCCGCACACACCGCCAGCAGGCCAACCCACGGCCAACCCTCGTGTGTCGCGGCACCGCTGACGCCGAGCGCTGCTTCGGTTGCTCGTGTTGCACCGATGAGCACCGGAGCCACCACCGGGAACAGCAGGAGCGGGAGAAGCGTCTCTCGACCTGTGGCCCCGGCAGCGAGACCGCCATAGAGCGTACCGATGAAAGCCAACCCACAGGTCGCGGGCACGACCGTGGCCACCAACACCACGCTTCCCGGCCAGGTGAGCGCCACCCCGTACAACACGATCGCCAGCGTGACCAGGAGCACCTCCAACACCAGCAGTTGCACGGCGAGCGCGATCGATTTCCCGAGGAACACGCCCGAGGGATTCACGCCGGCCACGCGCAGCGCATCGAGGGCACCGTCGGCGGTCTCGACCGCGAACGAGCGCTGAACCACGATCAACAGGCTGAAGATGGTGGCCAGCCAAATGAGACCTGGAGCAGACCGCACGAGGGCACCATCGCTGTCGAGCGCGAACCCGAACAGCACCATCACCAGTGACGAAAACGGCAGCACCTGGTTGGTCACCACTCGGCTGCGGCCCTCGATGCGGAGGTCCTTGGCGGCGATCAGGGCGGCGGTCCGGCGGAGGTTCATCGGGCGGAGGTTCATCGGGCGAATCCGATGATCCCGCCGGCCAGATCGACGGTTCGGGTGGCAAGTGCGCCGGCTCGTTCCAACTCGTGGCTGGCAACCATCACCGTCGCCCCAGCCGCAACCGCGGCACGCAATGTCTCGTCAAGGTCGTCCCGGCCGACCGCGTCGAGTCCCGCATGTGGTTCGTCGAGCAGCCACAGCCTGGCCCGCCGCGCCACCAGGCAGGCTAGCGCGGTGCGCCGCTTCTGCCCGGCCGACAGCCGGCTCACCGCCAGGTCGCCAAGCCGGTTGGCGAGACCCATGCGATGCAGCGACGCCGCGACCTCGTCGCTCGACGCGCCGACGGTGGCCCCCCAAAACATCACGTTCTCGCGCACCGTGAGATCGCTGTAAAGGCCGTTCGTGTGGCCGAGCAGACCGACATGGGGACGTACCAGGTCGCGGGCGGTGGCCAGGTCGTAGCCGAGCACCCGGCCGGTACCGCGAGCCAGCGGGACCAGGCCCGCGCACAGGCGCAACAGAGTGGTTTTCCCCACGCCATTGGGGCCACGCAGCAACACGATCTCACCTGCTTCGACGCGCAGCGTGACCCCGGCCAACGCCGGAAACCGACCCAGCACCGCAACCGCCTCGATCAGCTCGATGACAAGTTCGTCGGTTGCAGGCGATTCATCGGTTTCCAGCGATTCATCGGGCCCAGTGTGCGGTGTTGTCACTGGCAGGGAGGCCGATGGTTCCATGACGATCGCCAAACGCTATCTCGCTGTGTCGCCATCGCACTGTCTCAATCTCGCGCTGTCTCAAGGACTCGGTGCGCCCGCACGAGTGCGTACCGCTGCGGCCATGCGACCAGTAGCGTCGTGCGACGTGACGGACGACCAGGCGCTGGTGAAGAGAGACCTGCCATCGCTCCCCGACCAACCCACCCGCGGAGTAGAAACCGAGACCGACTGCGCCGGGACCGCCAGCGGTGAGCCCGAGGACGCCGTTCACGTTCCCGCGGGAAAATTGCAACGACCAGCGACGGGGGGACGACGACGGCGGCCGAACCGGTTCGATCGACCGCGTGAACCGCGGGATTGGCGCTGGGCGGTCGGCGGCGCGGGGCGCCTCCTGATCTCGATCGGGGTGTTGATGTTCGCCTTCGTCGGCTACCAACTCTGGGGCACCGGCATCCAGACGGCTCAGGCCCAAAACCGCCTGGCCGACGAGTTCGCAGCCGAACTGGCAACGGTCACTCCACGCACCACCGCAGCCCCGACGACCACGGTCGCCCCGACCACGACGACCACCCCGACCACCGCGGCCGGTGCGGTAGCGGCTGCGCCCGCCCCGACGACAACACCTCCGCAGACCACGACCACACAGCCGCTGCCGCTCATCGGCCGACCGACGCTCGGCGACGGAGTTGCGCACCTGGCGATCCCGTCGATCGGGCTGGACAAGATGATCCTCGAGGGCATCCGCCCGACCGATTTACAAGACGGCCCTGGGCACTTTCCGGAGACACCGTTGCCGGGCCAATTCGGCAACGCCGCCATCGCCGGGCATCGCACGACCCACGGCCAGCCGTTCTTCCGTATCGATGAGATCGAGGTGGGCGATGAGATCGTCGTCACCACCCTCGCCGGACAGTACGTGTATGTGATGACCGGGCGCCGGATCGTCAGCCCGAGCGACTACGCGAGCGTCATCCCCACCCTCGACCCATCGGTTGCCACGCTGACGCTCACCTCGTGCGACCCCAAGTTCTCCGCCAAGAACCGCATCGTCATCTCCGCCCTGATCGACCTCGCCCAATCCGACCTGGTCACCGCTCCGTTCGGTCCGCTCGACGATCCAAACGCAGCAGCCGGCTTTGACGACGGGACCGACGATCCAACGCTCAGCCCAACCGGATCGGCAGCGGTAGGTACCTCACTGGCATCCGCACCGTCGGCGTCAGCCACCGGGGCCGACTCGGTCGATGCTGGGGACGACACGAGCACCTCCGTGACAACGCCGGACACACTGACGACCGCGCCGGGTGATTCCGCTCCGGACGAGCCAGCTCCCGGCAACCCGACATCGGGCGACCCAACATCCGGCGGCGAGCCGACGGGCGACACCGCCGCATTGGCGGCAGACAGCCAGGAACTGTTCGCCAACCGCTGGTTCAGTGATCCGTCGGCCAACGCGCATGTCGGTGCGTGGGGTGTGCTGTTGACGGTGGTTGCGATCGGGGCGTACCTGCTCAGCCGGCGCACGCGGCGCAACTGGGTGGGCGCGCTCGTCGGCTTCGCCCCGTTCGTCATCGTCTTGTACTTCTTCTTCGAAAACGTCAACCGCCTCCTGCCGCCGAACCTGTAAACCGCTCGTACCATGGCGTAGTCATGACCGCCGTGCCCCCCACTTCGAGCGCTGCACCTACCGACCCGGTTCGCGCCCGGCGGGCCAAGATCGCCCGGTGGACGCGCCTCGCAAACCGACTCGGGTACCTGTGCTATGCCCTCGCGATCGTGGTGTTCATCCTCGCGTTCGCCTTCGGTTTCACCAACACAATGGCCAGCATCGTGGTCGCCGCACTGATCACCGGCTCGATCCTGCTCGCCCCGGCCATCGTGGTCGGCTACGCCGTCAAGGCTGCCGACCGTGACGACCGCGAACGCGGCCTGTAACCGAACGCAGTTCACCCGATTCGGGGTTCCACTGCGAACCCACGCGGGTTACCCTGGAGTAACCGTATGAGCACACGACTTCCCGCCGGCGAACGCCGCGAACAGATCCTCGACGTCGCTGTGCAGGTGTTCGCCCGCCAAGGTTTTCACGGAACCTCGATGAACGAGGTGGCCGAGGCAGCGGGCGTGACCAAACCCGTGCTGTACCAGCACTTCGATTCCAAACAAGACCTGTACCTCGCCCTGATCGACGAGATCGGGAAGCGGATGATCACCTCGATCGCCAAGGCCACGGCCGGAGCGACCTCGGGCAAGGCGATGACCGAACTGGGTTTTCAGGCGTACTTCCGTTGGGTCGCCGAGGACCATGATGCGTTCCTTTTGCTGTTTTCTACCCAGGCAAATCGCGATGCCGCGGCGGTCGCCGCGATCCGGGCGATCACCTCGGAGGCCGCCTCGGCGATCGCCCCACTCATCGCCGTGGAGATCGACCACGAGAAGCAGCGCACGCTCGCGCACGGCCTGGTCGGACTGGCCGAGGGTGTGTCGCGGCGCTTGGTCGAGCGTGGCGACGACTTCGACCCCGATGAGCTTGGCCGTCTGGTGGCCAACCTGGCCTGGGCCGGCCTGCGCGCCCTCGGCCCCGCGAGCTGAAGCCGCCCGGGGGCGCCTTCCCGACAGCCACGGTGAGCCACCGGGGACCGACCGGCGACAACGTCGACGATGCGATCAGGAGCGAACGACGACCCCACGGTAACTGTCGACGAAGCCGTGACGCTTCAGCGCGGCGGTGACCGACGAGCCCTGGTCGAGCGGGGCCCCATTGACCTTGCGTACCTCGACTGTTCGGGCCCGGCCATCCTTGACGAGTGACGCGAGCGCATTGACCCACGAGTCGTCGGCGTCGGCACCCCCGAACGTGACGAGGTGATGCGAGCGACGATCGAACCACACCAGCGGCTGCCCTTGCGACAACACGACCAGCGCCCCAGAACTACGCGCCGGGCGGCCCGGCGTGACCGGCCATGACAACGCCGCGCCATAAGGCTGCGCCGGATCGGTCGCGGCTAGAACCACTGGCGGCGGCACCTGCTCCGGGTGCAGCTCGGCGTCGGTGGCTTCGCGCCCCGAACGCAGCCGGTCGACGGCCCCCGGCACGCTGAACTGGGCTGCGCCGAGGCCGTCGACGAAGTACCCGCGCCGGGCCGCACCCCGTTCCTCCAACACCTTCAGCACGCCGTACACGCCCGAGTACCCGCCAACCACGTTTTCGGCCAGTACCGCCTCGCGGGTGACCACGCCGTAGCGCTCCAACATCTGCAATGCCATGGCATGCGCCGCTGCGGTGGGAGTGGGGGCCGGAAGCAACAGCGGGGCGACCAGGCTCCACCGGCCGGCAGCAGCCGGCGGGCCGATTCGGGTGAGCCGACCCGGACGCGGACGACTGCGCGGCGAGGCCGTCGGTCGCGACGACGATGCTTTCGATCGGGCCCCGCCGAGCACAGCTCGCAACGGGGCGAGCGTGTCGTTGGTGATTTGGCCCGCCCACACCAGATCCCACAACGCGGTGAGCGTTTCGATCTCGGTGGCCCCCGGCGTTGCCGCACGCAGCTGCGTCCAGAAGCTGGCCCCGCGCTCGGCGAGATGCACCCGCAACGCATCGTGCAGTGCCCCATCCGGCGGCTCGATCGGCTCGATCGACGGGGCCAACAGCGGAAGCTGATCGGCGAAAAACAGCCGCACCCGCCCGTCGTGGGCGCCCACCGAGCCGGCACCGATCCACACGATCTCGCCCGCAGTGCACAACTCGTCGAGGTCGGTGGGGCGGTAACCGCGCACACGCACCGGCAGCACATCGGTCTCGAGTGCGCTCAACATCAACGCAGCGCCCTGCAACAGCCCGAGTGTTTCAACCAATGTCTCCAGGCCGTGCCGTTCGGCCGGGATGCCATGCCACTCGGCGAGGAAACGAGCGTAGGCAACCTGACCGACCGGCTCGACCTCGCGTCGCAGCGCGGCGAGTGACCGGCGCCGCAGCTGGCGGAGAACCTCGATGTCGCACCATTCGCGGCTGGACCCATCGGGACGGAACTCGCCACGGACCAGCCGGTCGTCGGCCTCGAGCGCAGCCAGCGCGCCGGCAGCACGGGTCGCCGGCACCCCGAATCGCCGGGCCACGTCGCTACCGACGAACGGGGCGTGCGTTCGCGCGTACCGCGCGACGAGCGATTCAAGCGGCAGCGGAGCCGGCTCGGTGAACGCCCGGGGCAGCCCGAGCGGCAGCGAGCAGCCGAGCGCGTCGCGATACTTCGCGGCATCGTCGGCGGCGATGAAGCGCTGCTCGTCGGCCATGCCGATCTCGATGATCCGGCGGTGGTGGGTGAGCTCGGCCAGCCATGCCGCCGAGGCGCCCGAACCCTCGCAGCGCAGGTTGGTTTCGGCCGCAGTGAGGTCGCCGACCTTGCGGAACACGTCGTGCAGCTCGTCGGCGCTGCGCGCCCGGCGACCATCGGCCAGGCATTGCAACTCGAGCTCGATGTCGGCGAGCACACCAGGATCGAGCAGCTCGCGAAGCTCCTCCGCCCCGAGGAGGTCGCGTAAGAGGTCGCGATCGAGCGCCAGCGCGGCGGCCCGCCGCTCGGCCAGCGGGGCGTCGCCTTCGTACATGTACGCGGCGATCCAGTTGAACAGCAGGCTCTGGGCGAACGGCGATGCCTTCGACGTGTCGACGCTGACGACGCGGATGGCTCGGCTGCGCAGCTGGCCGAGCACCTCGCGCAACGCCGGCAGATCGAACACATCCTGCACGCACTCGCGCGAGGTTTCCAACAGGATCGGGAAACTCGGATACTTGGCCGCTACTGCGAGCAGATCGGCGGCGCGCTGGCGTTGCTGCCACAATGGTGTGCGCCGGTCGGGACGGCGGCGGGGCAACAGCAATGCTCGCGCCGCGCACTCGCGGAACCGGGCTGCGAACAGCGACGTTTGCGGCAAGGACGACAGAACCAGTTCATCGATGTCGTCAGGATCGATGATCAGCTCCTGCAGGGGAAGCTCGTCGGCGGCTTCGGGCAGGCGAATGACGATGCCATCGTCGCCCCACATCGTCTCGACCGGCATGTCGTAGCGGTCCATCATCCGCCGCTCGATCGCCATCGCCCACGGCGCATGCACCGGAGTGCCGAACGGGGTGAGGATGCACACCCGCCAGTCGCCGATCTCGTCACGGAACCGTTCCACCACAACGGTTCGGTCGTCGGGCACCACCCCGGTCGCGGCGACCTGCTCGTCGAGGTACATCACCACGTTGGTCGCGGCGAGATAGTCGAGCGAGTAGTCGTCCATCAAACTGGCGATGGCCGCCGGCATCTCCAGCGAACGTATCTCGCGCTGAAACACGCCGAGCGCGCGACCGAGCTCGAGCGGACGACCGGGCCGGTCGCCGTGCCAGAACGGCATCTTGCCCGGCTGCCCCGGAGCGGGGGTGACGACAACACGCTCGAAGGTGATGTCTTCGATCCGCCAGGTGGACGCGCCAAGCACGAAGTTCTCGCCCGGCCGGCTCTCGTACACCATCTCCTCGTCGAGTTCGCCCACTCGTGTGCCATCGGGAAGAAACACACCGAACAGGCCGCGATCGGGGATGGTTCCCCCGCTGGTGACGGCCAGGCGGCGCGATCCGTCGCGGGCGCGGATGGTGTCGTTGACCCGGTCCCACACGATGCGCGGCCGCAGCTCGCTGAACTGTTCGCTCGGGTAGCGGCCGGATAGCAGATCGAGCACGTTGGTGAGCAGCTCGTCACTGAGCTCGGCAAAGCATGCGCAGCGCCGCACCAGCGCTCCCAGCGCGGCAACCGAGGTATCGCCGCTGATCGCCGTGTGGGCCACGATCTGCTGCGCGAGCACGTCGAGCGGGTTACGCAGGAACTTGGTGCTCTCGATCTTCCCCTCGATCATCCGCCTGGTGACGACCGCGGCTTCGAGCAGGTCGCCGCGGTGCTTTGGGTAGAGCGTTCCTTTGCTCGGCTCGCCGACCGAGTGGCCGGCGCGCCCGATCCGCTGCAGTCCGCGGCTGACCGCACCCGGCGACTCGACCTGGATGACCAGATCGACCGCACCCATGTCGATACCCAGCTCCAAGCTGGACGTGGCGACGATGCCGCGCAGCACCCCCCTTTTCAGCTCGTCTTCGATGACCACCCGCTGCTCGCGGGCGAGCGAACCGTGGTGGGCCTTGACCAGTTCGATCGGCGACCCGTCGTCGCCGGAGACGCCCTGGTCGGCGGCGAGCTCGTTGAGTTTGGCCGCAAGCCGTTCGGCCTGGCGGCGGGCGTTGGTGAAGATGATCGTGGTGCGGTGCTCGAGGATCTGCGCCAGAATCCGCGGGTAGATGCTGGGCCAGATGCTGGCGCGCTGCGGGCCCGCCGAGCCGTACCCGGCAGCACCGGGTGGCAGCTCCGGCCCGCTGCGCAGCTCGGTCACCGGCCGGCCGAGATCGCCCATGTCCTCGACCGGAATCACCACATCGATCAGCAGTGCCTTGCGAATTCCAGCGTCGACGATGGTGACCGGCCGCTTCGAGCCATCATCGTTGTGGCCGCCAAGGAAGTGGGCGACCTCCTCCAGCGGACGTTGCGTGGCCGACAGCCCAATCCGCTGCGGCGGCGACACCGTGATCTCGTCGAGACGTTCCAGCGACAGCATCAGGTGGGCGCCGCGTTTGGTGGCGGCCATTGCGTGGATCTCGTCGATGATCACCGTGGACACGTTGACGAGCGTGTCACGAGCCGATGAGGTGAGCATGAGATACAGGCTCTCTGGCGTGGTGATCAGCAGATCGGGCGGTTTACGGATCAGCATCTGGCGATCCTTGGCCGAGGTATCGCCGGTGCGCATGGCCACATACGGTTCGACGTACGGCTCGCCCAATCGTTCAGCGGCAAGCCCGATACCCATCAGCGGGGCCCTCAGGTTCTTTTCGACGTCGAACGCCAGGGCGCGCAGCGGCGAGATGTACAGCACCCGGGTGCGTTGTTTTGGATCGAGCGGCGGCACCGCCGGATTCGGGGTGCACAGCCGGTCGATGGAGGCGAGGAACGCGGTGAGCGTCTTCCCCGATCCGGTGGGGGCACAGATCAGGGTGTGCCGGCCGTCGATGATCGGCGGCCAGCCCTGCACCTGGGCTGGGGTGGGCTCTGGAAACGACGAGGCGAACCAGGCGCGAACGGCCGGCGAGAACCGCTGGAGCACCGGATGGTCAGCCACCACATCAGCTTACGACCGGGGTGTCTCGCGGTTCAGGGCCGCAGGCCGCGCACATGCCGGCACACACAAGCGAACCGCGCCGGGCCGCGCGAGCGCCCGGGTTGCGACCACCTGCCGAGGCGGCCGCAACCCGGACGAAGCTGTGTGGGACGGGGGAACCGAGCGTTCGCCGCGCCCGGCCCGACATCGACGGGATACCCGCGATGTCGGTGACCCACTCAGCCGCCGCGCCGACGGTCAGCGTGTGCAGACCGTCGGACCGAACCGCCGAGCAGTGGCGGGCGAGCTGGTCGCATCATGTTGTCGGTCATTCACCCTCCTCACGATCTGGCCTCACGATCTGGCCTCACGATCTGGCCTCACGATCTGGCCTCACGATCTGGCCTCACGATCTGGCCTCACGATC
>JANNHO010000389.1:0-3760 GCA_031404435.1 Acidimicrobiaceae bacterium
GCTTCTCGCCGGACACCGTTTACCTGTGCCCGGCGCCGCTGTACCACGCGGCCCCACTTGGCTGGTCGACCGCCGCCCAGCGGCTCGGTGCCACGGTGATCGTGATGGAGAAGTTCGACCCGGTGCACTGCATCGAACTGATCGAACGCTACCGCGTCACCCACGTGCAGTTCGTCCCGACCCACTTCATCCGGATGCTCAAGCTGGCCGACGAGGAGCGTGCCGCCCACGACTACTCGAGCCTCCAGATGGTGGTGCACGCCGCTGCCCCCTGTCCGGCCGAGGTCAAGCGTCAGATGATCGAATGGTGGGGCCCGATCATCAACGAGTACTACGCCGGCAGCGAGGGCAACGGCTTCTGCGCGATCAACAGCGCTCAGGCGCTGAGCCATCCAGGTTCGGTCGGGGTGCCGCTGATGGGCAAGCTCCACATCTGCGACGACGACGGCGTCGAGGTGCGGACCGGCGAGGCCGGCCAGATCTGGTTCGAGAGTGATCTCAAGTTCGAGTACCACAACGACCCCGACAAGACGGCCAGCGCATACAACGATCGCGGCTGGAGCTCGCTCGGCGACATCGGCTACGTGGACGCCGAGGGCTTCCTGTACCTCACCGACCGCGCCTCACACATGATCATCTCGGGTGGCGTCAACATCTACCCGCAGGAGGTTGAGAACGAGCTCACCCTGCACCCCAAGGTCGCCGATGTCGCCGTGATCGGCGTCCCCCACGCCGAACTCGGCGAAGAGGTCAAGGCCGTCGTGATTGCTGCCGCCTGTGTCGAGCCGAGCGACGAGCTTGGCGCGGAACTGATCGCCTACTGCCGCTCGAAGCTGGCCCACTACAAGTGCCCGGTATCAGTCGATTTCGTCGACGAGCTGCCACGCCTGCCGACCGGCAAGTTGCTCAAGCGTCAGCTCCGCCAGCAGTACTGGCCCGCATCGTGAACGCGCCGGTGACGACACGCCCGCCACTCGTCGCCACGCTCGGCGGTGGAGGGGCGTACGCACTCGGATACTGCGTCGGGATCGCCGACGGACTGCGCTCGCGCGGCATCGACCTCTCTCGCTCGCCGCTGATTGGCACGTCGGGCGGCTCCCATGCGGCGGTGGCGATCGCCACCGGCATGAGCTACGAGCAGGTCGCCGCGATCTGGCAGCCGTACGTCGAAACGTGCGGCTCGTTGTGGGTCAAGGCGCTTCCGTTGGCCGAACAGCTCTACGGCGCCCAGGTCATGCCCGAGGGCGGATCGGCCGGCGGTGTGGCGGTTCGGTTGCTCGGGTTCAAACGTGAGGTGCTGTGGGCGGCGGATCACCCACTGCCGCTGATCGTCGCCGCCAGCTCGTCGCCATTCCCGTTTGTGCGCCCCACCAAGGTCGGCAAGCGGCGCTTCATCGACGGTGGGCACAGAAGCAACACGTCGGTCGACATCGCTCCTGACGCAGATCTCAACCTGGTGTTGGCCCCTTTCGCGTTCAAGAGCCAGGGCATCGTGGGCCGGATGGCCGCCCGCAAGCTCGCCAAGGAGCCCGGCAGGTGGGAAGCGCGTACCGGCGGCCGAACCGTGGTGGTTAAGCCCGACGACGAGATGATCGCGGTGAGGATCAAGAACATGAAGGCGATGGGCGACACTGCGCTCGGCCGTCAGATCTACGAGCTCGCCGTCCCGCTCGGCGAGGATCTCGCCGACCAATTGCGCGCCGACCACCCCGACGTGGTCGCCCGCCTGACCCGGTGAGCTGCGTTCTGGTCACGCATTCCCGCCCCTGCGCCGGATCCACGTGCCCAGAAACAGTAGTCAGTGAGCACAGTTCCCGTGGTGAGAGGTTCGAGGATCACTCAGTAGTCGGGACCATGCTGAGTTCGATCGCTCGGGCGGCGTTGTTGAGCGCTGTCACGTAGGTGTCGAGGAGCGCACGGCGGAACCGAACGGGTGGGCATCGCCAGGCAGATCGCAGCGAGGACCGGACCGGGGAGTGGTTGGAGCGCGACCCCGATCGCGGTGAGTCCTCGTTCAGTGTCCTGGTGATTGGAGGCATATCCATCGCGCCGGGCGATGAGGACGTCGCGTTGCAGTTTCTCGAAGGTCGCCGGGTCGAGCGTGGAGAAACGATGGATCTCCGAATCGGGGAGTCGGGCAAGGATCGCCTTGCCGCCTGACGTCAGGTGGGCAGGAAGGCGTTGGCCGGCGCGGTCGCCGACGCGCAGGATCCGGGAACATTCCACGGTGGCGACGAACCGCACTTCGAGATCGGTGAGCACGACCAGATTCGCTGATTCGCCGACCTCCTCGACGAGGGCGACCATGGCTGATTGCGAGCCGTCACGGAGATCGGTCACCGCCGGATCGAGCGCTGGCATCGGTCGTAGCGCGAGGCCGGGGCCATACCGCCGATCCGGGAGTTGTTCGGCGAAGCCGCGGTAGACGAGGGCCGAGAGCAACCGGTGTGCGGTCGACACAGCGATGTTCAGATCGCGGGCGACGTCGCTCAGTCGCACCGGGCCGCCCGCTTGAAGCATTTGGGCGAGGCGGAGGGCGGAATCGACGGAGTGCAACGGGTAAGCGGGCTTGTTGCGCACGAACGTCACGCTACTTCTCTGGTTTCCGGTGTGAGGAAAATGCTGGAGTGACCGAACCTAGAACGCGATCATCGTCAGATGTCCACAACCACCGCTGTCGGAGCTGTCGTCAGTTCGGCGGGAGCGCCGTGCGAGCTACGAGACCTTGTCGTTGACGATCCGCGCGACGACGAGATCGTGGTGCGGATCGTGGCCTCGGGGATCTGCCACACCGACGCCACGGCGCAGAATGGCGGGCTGCCGTTTCCACATCCCGCCCTGTTGGGCCACGAAGGTGCCGGGGTCGTCGAGCGGATCGGACGCAATGTGTCGACCCTCGCGGAGGGCGACCATGTGGTGGTGTCGTTCAACTTCTGCGGCGAGTGCGCCCAGTGCGTGACCGGTCGGCCGGTGCAGTGCGATACCTGGGTGCCGCGCAACCTCGCCGGCGGCTCGCGGATGGATGGTTCATCACCGATGCGCCTCGTCGACGGCGGGCCTTTGCACTCGCACTTCTTCGGGCAGTCCTCGTTCGCCACTCGCGCCGTTGTCCGTGCCGCAGCGGCGATCCGGGTCCCGTCGGATGCCCCGTTGCCGATGCTTGCCCCGCTGGTGTGCGGCTTCCAGACCGGCGCGGCGACGATGCTGCAGGTGCTCAACCCAGGCCTCGGTCAGACCGTGGTCGTGTTCGGCGCAGGCGGTGTCGGGTTGTCGGCCGTGATGGCTGCAAGCTCTCCGCGGCGGCTCGGGTCATCGTGGTTGATGTTGTGGCTGAGCGCCTTGCGTTGGCGGCCGAGCTCGGGGCGACGCACACCGTCAACGCGGCAAGCGATGATTCGGTCGCGGCGATCATGGAGATCACCGGCGGACGCGGCGCTGACCGGATCCTTGAGGCGTCGGGCAGCACAGCGGTACTCAAGCAGGCCCTCGGGGTCACGGCCATGGACGCCACTCTGGCGATCGTCGGCGCGCCGCCGTTCGGGAGCGAGGTTGCCGTCGACGTGCTCGACACAATCGTCAAGGGCCCTCGCATCGTCGGTGTGAACCAGGGGCGGTCCGTGCCCCGTGTCGTGATCCCGGCGCTGGTCGATCATTTCCTCGCCGGCAGAATGCCGTTCGACAAGCTGATCACGACGTACCCGTTGGCCAACATCAACGATGCGATCCACGATATGCACACCGGTTCGGTGATCAAACCGGT
>JANNHO010000390.1:0-2450 GCA_031404435.1 Acidimicrobiaceae bacterium
CGAGCCGACAGCCACACCGCTGACGCCGCCGAGCGGCTGACCGACGCGATGCGCCAGGTTCTCGCCCTGTCCCGCTGACGGCACCACGACGGCGACACCGACTTCTGAGGCGCGTGCCTGGAGCGGTGGCGTGTCGAGAAACGCACGGTGGCGGTGGCTTTCTCGACAACCGACTGATCCACCGGAGCGTGCATACGCGGGATGCTGATCTATCAGGGAGCAAGCACGGGCGATGGCTGCACGCCGTACGTGGCGGGCGGACGAATGAGGCGCGGCGAGCCGTGGCTCGCAGTCGTCGACAAGATGCGGCCGGTGCTCGTCGTGTCGAGCTTCACGGAACTCAACCACGTTCGGGTGATGGCGACGACACGCATTCGTGATCTGGCGACCGAAGTGGTCGTCGGGCGAGCGAAGGGTATGAAGCGAGTGTGCGTGCTCAACGCCCAACAATTCCAGCTCGTGCCCCGCGAGGCGTTCAGCCTGCGCCTCGGTCACCTCGACGCCGACAAACTTGCCAACGTGTGCTGCGCGATCATCGAAGCGGTTGGTTGCTGAGATGCGTGGGGAGGTTCGACGTGGGTTCCTGGGCCTGCTGTGCCGACTACTTACGCCCCAGACTGGAAATGGGTCACCCCTTTTGCTAATCTGACACTTGCATCACTTTGGGGTCGGCAAATCAGCCTGGCCCGTCGGTGCTGAAGTAGCCGGAGTCGACGTGACGCCCGGTCATCCACGCGAGGGGGAAACACATGTCAAGATTTTCCAGAGTTCGTTTCGCTGCGGTGGTGTGCGCGTTCGCGCTCACCGCGGCGGCATGCGGGAGCGACGAGGAGGCTGCAACGCCGACCGACGCGCCGTCGGCAGTCACCGATGCGCCGGATGCCACCGATGCGCCGGCAGCCACCGATGCGCCGGCAGCCACCGATGCACCGGCAGCCACCGATGCACCGGCAGCCACGGAAGCCCCAGGTTCTGATCTGGAAGCGATCGGCCTGTGGGATGACGGTGCCTGCGATGATTCCATGGAGCCGCTGCACGTCGGTCTCCAGACCGTGTTCGCCTCTGGCGTGCTCACCCTCGAAGACCAGGCCCAGGCATTGGAAGCTTCGGCCGAGGCGTTCAACGCCCGCGGCGGAGCGAATGGGGCCTGCATCCAGGTGACCACCTGTGACGACGGTGCCGACCCGAACAAGGCGGTCGAGTGCGTCGGAACGCTGGACGAGGCCGGTGTGGCAGTCACGATCAACGACACCACGTCGGTCGCCGGTGCCGACGTCAGCGCCGGTTACGCGGCCGCTGGCATTGCGCGCTTCGCGATCAGTCCAGGTCAGGATGATTACGCCGACACCAACTCATACCCGTTCGACGCCGGCGGTACCGGCACGACGATCATGATGCCGCAGGCTCTGCTCGACGCAGGGATCACCAAGATCGCCATCATCCGTGTCGACATTCCGGCAGGCACGGCGCTCGCCGGCTTCTACGGTGCGGTGTTCGCTGACAACGGCCTCGAGGTCGTCGCCGACCTGCCGGTTCCGGCAGGTACCACCGACTACAGCCAGTTCATCCTCGCAGCCCAGGCCGCAGGTGCCGAGGGCGTGGCCATGCCGATCGGCGGACAGGAAGGCATCCAGGTCCTGCGCGCCGGCGAGCAACTCGGTGCCGAGCTCATGTATTCGTCCAGCCTCGGCACGTTCCCGGCATCCGACATCGAGAGCCTTGGCGACTACGCCGAGAACGTCATCCTCAACGCGGCCATCCCGCCGGCAGGTGCCGACGATCCGGTGGTCGACGTGCTGACCGCCGATCTCGCCGCATCCGGCATTGAAGCGCTTCAGCGGCCGAACATGAAGTCGAGCCCGATGCGTTCATGGGTTGGTCTGTACGCGCTACTGCAGATCATCCGCGAGTCGGGCACCACCGATTTCAGCCGCGAGAACATCAAGGCGCTGATCGACGGATCCGGTCCGATCCCGATGCTCGGTTTGATCCCTGACTGGACGCCCAAGACCGACCACGCGGGCATCTGGCTGCGCACCGGGCAAGGCGGCTACTCCTTCTGGTCCTTCGACGTCGCCAGTGGAGCGTTCGTCAAGGTGAGCGACGCCAACTGGGACGAGACCATCTGTGGGTCCGCCGTCGGCGGTCCGTGCTGAGGACGTGATTCACGTTCGGTACTTGTAGTACAACGATGGATGGGGGCTGGCCAGAGCTTGGGCGGCCCCCATCCGTTGTCCACGGGTTCGTTCCGGCTCGAAGTGTTGTTCACGCCAATCGCATCGGGGGTGCGTAGAGATGAAGTCATTGCTGCAGTTCGTCATCCTCGGTCTGGGGTCGGGTGCCACCTACGCGATGTTTGCGCAGGGTGCCGTGTTGATCTACCGCGGCTCCGGCTTGGTGAACTTCGCCCAGGGCGCTGTCGGCACGCTGAGCGCGTACGTCGCATTCGT
>JANNHO010000391.1:0-7371 GCA_031404435.1 Acidimicrobiaceae bacterium
TCGCAGAAGCGCAAGCTGCTCGACGGTTGAGTGCTGCGCTCGACGCGACGCCACCGATGCGGCTCGTCAGCTTGGTGCCGTCGATCACCGAAACGCTGCTGGCCTGGGGCGCCGAGGTGGTGGCCTGCACCCGCTTCTGCGAACAGCCGCACCTGCCCCATGTCGGCGGCACGAAGGACCCGCAGATCGACGCGATCGTCGCGCTCGCACCCGACCTGGTGCTGCTCGACCGCGAGGAGAACCGGCGCGAGGACGCGGAGGCGTTGCAAGCGGCGGGCATCCGGTTGCACGTCACCCACGTCACCTCGGTCGATGACGTGGCACCGATGCTCGACGCCCTGTCTGTCGCGATCGGCAGGCGTGCCGTCAGCGGGGCTGCTGCAGCATCCGCCGCCGATGTCGCGGAGCAGTGGGTGGTGGCGGGGGAGCGGTTGCGTGCGTTCGTGCCGATCTGGCGGCGGCCGTGGATGGCGATCGGCCCGGCCACCTACGGGGCGAGCCTGCTGGCCCAGATCGGCATTGATGTGGTGCCCGCCGACCGCGACGCCGCCTACCCGACGGTCACGCTTGAGGAGGCCGCGCTGCTCGGTGCCCAACTGGTACTGCTGCCATCGGAGCCGTATCCGTTCACCGACCGCCATATCGCCGAAGTTGCCGCAGCGGTCGCGTTTGCCCGAGTGGTGCTCATCGACGGCCAAGACCTGTTCTGGTGGGGAGTCCGCACCAACTCCGCGCTGGCGCGAATCAGGGCAGTCCTGCGTGAGGTGAGTCGACCTCGCTGATCAGGATGCGGCCGCCGCGGGAGGTGGTGGTGGCGTCGGGGTGTGAGGCAACGGCTGTGAGCATGAACAGCGTGGTGCCGGCCGGCCCTCCGAGCATGCACGCGTAGCAGTTGTGCACGGTGTCGATCACGTCGAGCACCTCGCCGCCTTCTGCGACGCGCACGCATTCGGGGGCACCCGCGTTCGCGACCCAGATTGTGCCTGACGCGTCGAGGCAGATCCCGTCGGGGGAGCGGTCGCCGAGATCGGCCCACACCCGCCGGTTGGTCAGGGCGGCGTCGGCCGCGATGTCGAACGCGGTGAGCCGGCGGCCCATCGATTCGGCGACGACAATCGTGGCTCCGTCGGGCGTGATGACCATTCCGTTCGGGAACAGCAAGCCACTCGCAGCGACGGACACCTCACCGTCGGCTGACACAAGGGCGAGGGCGGCGGGGCACTTCGCCGAGAAGTCACCGGTCTTTTCGGCGGTGTGTAAATCGAAGCCGAAGTTGCCGACGTAGGCACGGCCCTGTCGATCGACGATCATGTCGTTGCAGTGCCAGGTGGCGACGCTGTTGAGATCTGCATGGGGCATCAAGCGCTCGCCGTCGTAGCGCACGATCTTGCGGTCGAGCATCGACACGATCAGCAGCGTTCCGTCGGGCATGAAGCCGAGTCCGCTCGGCTGGCCGGGGATTTCGACCTCGATCCGGACATCACCGTCGGGACCCACCGACTTCACCGCATTGTCGTACATGTCGCTGAACCACAGCCGCCCGTCACGCCAACGTGGCCCCTCCGCGAAACGTATCCCCTCGGCCAAGTTCGTGGCGTTACTCATGGTTATCCTTCCTGATCTCCGGGGTAGTCCACCCGGGCACCGTCCACCGCGTGGACCACCCACGCCGGTCGCGATCCTTCGAGGTCAACAGCGCCGGGCTCGGTCATCGCCACAACGCAGCCACCAAAGCCGCCGCCGGTCATGCGCGCCCCGTACACGCCGGGCATCGCCGTAAGTTCGGCCACCGCCGCGTCCATGGTCGGTGTGGAGGTTTCGTACAGGTCGCGCAGGCTCGCATGGCTGGCGACCATCAACTTCCCCGCAACCTTGAGGTCGTGGGTACGCATCGCCGCAGCGAAGTCGCGGACGCGCTGGTTTTCGGCGACCACGTGCTCGGCCCGGCGGCGGATCAGGGCGTCGCTAATGCCAGCGACGTCGGCCGTGGTCGCGTGGCGTAGCGGGCCGATCTTGCGCTCGGCCAGCGCGCATTCGGCCACGCGATCGGCGTAGGCGGAACCGACGAGGGTGCGATGGGCGACGAAGATCACCACCACGTCGATGTCGCCGGGGAGCGGTACCGGATCGACCGTCAACTCGCCGCAGTCGATCAGCAGCGCATGCCCGGCCACCCCACTCACGATGCTCAACTGGTCCATGATCCCCGTCGGCACACCCGACGCCCGGTTCTCGGCCCGCTGCGTCAGCTTGGCCAGTTCCACCGTGCTGCCCTCGAACCCGAGCGCCAACGCCACCGCAACCTGCAGGGCATGGCTGCTCGACATGCCGCCGCCGATCGGGATGGTGGTGGTGACGGTGCCGGTGAGACCGAACGACGGCCGCATCTCCGCCACCACCCCAGCCACGTATCGCCCCCACGACGGAGTGACCGTGGTCGGGTCGTCGATGCGCAGCGGCAGTGACACCGGGTGGGGCTCGTCGGCCGACATGAGATCGATCCGCTCGGCCGCAGTGGCACGCTCGAAGTGGATGTCGGTGAAGCGGTCGATGGCCATCGGGAACACAAGTCCGCCGGTGTAGTCGGTGTGGTCGCCGATCAGGTTGACCCTGCCAGGAGCGCGGGCGACGCCCGTCGTCATGACAGGTGTAAGGAGACGCTCAGGCGCTCGATCGCTTCGAGGTCGAACGGGGCCCGCAGCGCGATGTTCACCTGGTGTGCGCCGGCATCGACGTAGCTGCCGATGGTGTCGAGCACCTGTTCGTCGCTACCCGTCAGCACACCGGGGCGGACGAACTCAGCGATCGCCCCGAACTGCTGCTGCAGGCTCTCCTCGGTGAATGCCAGCCCGACGTTGATCGCCCGCTTCACTTCCGCAGGGTCGCGGCCGACGGTCGCGCAGTGGCCGTCGAGCACGCCATTCTTGCGGGCGAACTCGGCGGCGGAGATGAACGGCACGTTCCACCCGTCGGCGTACTTGGCGGCAATCTTCAACGTGCGCTTCTCGCCCCCGCCTCCGATCCACACCGGGATCTTCGCCTGTACCGGCCGCGGCTCGTTGCGCGCCTCGGTGAAGGTGAAGTGGGTGCCTGCAAAGTTCGTCACCTCATCGTGCAACAAACTGCGGATGACCTGGACACCCTCCTCGAGCTGATCGAGGCGTTCCCTGGCTGCCGGGAATGGGATGCCGTACGCGTTGTACTCGACCAGCGCCCATCCGGCCCCGACGCCCATGTCGGCCCGGCCGCCGGAGAGCTGGTCGATCGCCGTGATCGCTTTGGCAAGCACGGCCGGGTGGCGGTAGCCGATCGAGTACACGAGCGACCCGCACCGCACCCGGTTGGTGGTGCAGGCCAACGCGGCGTGCATCGCCACGGCTTCGAGACAGGCCGCGTCGTCGGGGCGGCCGGTGGCTCCATAGAAGTGATCCCAGATCGAGATCCAGCCGTAGCCGAGATCCTCGATCCGTCGCCACACCGAGCACAACTCGTCGGCGGTGGTGTGTTGTAGGCCGGTGTGGACTCCGAAGACGGTCATGCTGCGACGGTAGTCTGCGCCGATGCCCCGAGCGACCGTCCCCACCACTGGTATCGAGATCGAGTATGAGACGTTCGGTTCGCCCGACGATCCGGCGTTGTTGATGGTGATGGGCTTCACCGCCCAACTGATCGTGTGGCCAGAGGGCTTCTGCAAGATGTTTGCCGACGCGGGACTGTTCGTGATCCGCTACGACAACCGTGACTGTGGGTTGTCGACCAAGCTCGACGGGGTGTCGGTCGACCCGTTGGCCGTCATGGGAGCATGGGCCTCGGGCCAGCCGATTCCCGAGGTTCCCTACAAGCTGAGCGACATGGCCGCTGACGGCATCGGTCTGCTCGACCACCTTGGTATCGAGCGAGCCCATGTGATTGGCGCGTCGATGGGCGGGATGATCGCCCAAACCTTGGCCATCGAGTATCCGTCGCGATGCCAGAGCCTGATCTCGGTGATGAGCGCAGTCGGCGAGGGCGACAACGGGCAATCGTCACCAGAGGCCGCTGCGGTGCTGCTTTCCCCGCCGCCGCTCGACCGCGCTGGCTACATCGCCTCGGCGACCAACTCGATGATCTGGCAGTCGGTCAAGTTCCGCGACGCAGACCTCGCCAAGGCCAACGCGGCCGCATCGTACGACCGTTCGTTCTATCCGGAAGGCGCCACCCGCCAGCTCAGCGCGATCTATGCCAGCGGCGCCCGCACTGAAGGGCTGTCCGCGCTGAAGGTGCCGACGCTCGTCATCCACGGGCGCGACGACACCCTGATCACCCCGAGCGGCGGGACGCGCACCGCCGAACTGATCGACGGCGCCAACCTGTTGCTCGTGGCCGACATGGGCCACGACCTCCCCGAGCAGGTGTGGCCGGTCCTCGTCGACGCCGTCGTATCGCACGCCCGCCGCGCCGCCTGACAGCTTCGGGTCGGCCGTTGTCAGCGGATGACGACGGCCGGTCCCTGTCGTGCTACGAATTTGGGCATGCCTGGACCCCTCACCGGATACCGAATCGTCGAGTTGGCTGGCATCGGCCCCGGCCCCTTCGCGGCAATGATGCTGGCCGACATGGGCGCTGAAGTGGTGCGCATCGAGCGAGCCCAAGCGGTTCGCGGCCCGGCACCCGACACCCCGCACTACGACGTGATGCTCCGCGGCCGGCGCAACCTGGCCCTCGACTTGAAGCACCCCGATGGGGTCGCGACGTTGCTTGATCTGGTTGAGCGCGCCGACGGCCTGATCGAGGGTTTCCGGCCCGGGGTGATGGAACGTCTCGGCATTGGCCCCGATGTGTGCATGGCCCGGAACCCGAAGCTCGTGTTCGGGCGGATGACGGGATGGGGCCAAACCGGCCCGTACGCGCCGGCCGCCGGTCACGACATCAACTACATCTCTCTGGCCGGCGCGCTCGCCCACATGGGCCGTCACGGTGAGGGCCCGGTTCCGCCACTGAACCTCGTCGGTGACTTCGGCGGTGGCGGCATGTTCCTCGCCTTCGGTGTGGTCTGCGCGCTGCTCGAAGCACAGCGCAGCGGTCAGGGTCAGGTGGTCGACACGGCGATGGTCGATGGCGCGGCGACGCTGATGAGCATGTTCTGGGCGTTCAAGGCTGCGGGCATCTTCGACGAGAACAAGCGCGGCAACGACATGCTCGACACCGGCGCGCACTTCTACGACGTGTACCGCTGCTCCGACGGCGAGTACATCTCGATCGGTTCGATCGAGCCGCAGTTCTACACAGAACTGCTCCGCCTCACCGGTCTGGAGGGGGACCCGGAGTTCTCCCAGCAGATGGACCGCGACCTGTGGCCGCACCTCAAGACCCGGCTGCACCAGTTGTTCGAGACCAAGTCCCGCGACGAGTGGTGTGCGCTCATGGAAACCACCGACGTGTGCTTCGCTCCGGTGCTGACCATGAGCGAGGCCGCCCTCCATCCGCACAACATCGAACGCGGCACGTTCATCGAGGTCGCCGGTGTCACTCAGCCGGCGCCGGCGCCGCGCTTTTCGCGTACGGTACCCACCGTCGACAGTGCGCCGGCGCACCCCGGCCAGCACTCGCGTGAGGTGCTCGCCGACTGGGGTATCGCCGCAGAGCGGATCGAGGCATTGATCGAATCGAACGCCGTGGCTGACGCCTGATGGGCACGCTCGTCTGCTTCCATGCACACCCCGACGACGAGTCGATCTCCACCGGTGGAAGCATCGCCAGAGCCAGCGCCGAGGGACACCGCGTGGTGCTCGTTGTGGCCACGAACGGCGACTGGGGCGAGTCGCCTGACGACCTCGGCGACGGTGAAACGCTGGTCGACCGGCGCCGGGTCGAAACCGAACGATCCGCCGCCGCGCTCGGCATCCACCGCGTCGAATGGCTCGACTACGCCGATAGCGGGATGACCGGCTGGGAACACAATGCACACCCCAACTCGTTCTTCCAGGCGCCGCTCGAAGAAGCCGCCGCCAAGCTCGCTGTCGTGCTCGCGGAGGAATCGGCCGATGTGCTCACGGTCTACGACTGGCACGGCAACTACGGCCACCCCGACCATGTGAAGGTTCATCAGGTCGGCCACCGCGCCGCGGAGTTGGCGGGCACGGCGACAGTGTTCGAGGCCACGATGAACCGCACCGAGATCGGGCGGATGATGGCGATGATCGCCGAAAGTGGTGGCCCGGGCAGCGAGGAAGCCTTCGACCCCGACGGCCCCGCTGATGATGGCAACCCGTTCGGAATGACCGAAGACGAACTCACCCACGCCGTCGACGTGTCGGCGTTTCTTGGGCCCAAGCGTGCGTCGCTGATGTGCCATCGAAGCCAGATCACCGACACGAGTTTCTTCATCAGCATGCCGGACGAACAGTTCGCCTTGGCATTCGGCACCGAGTGGTTCATCCGCGTCGGCGCCGACCATCCGCTACGCGCCGGCTGGCTGTTCGAGTGACCCGGCTGTTCCTGGTGCGCCACGGGTGCGCCACGGCCGGGTGGAACACCGACCCCGACCCTGGCCTCGACAGTGTCGGCCGTCGGCAAGCCGCGGCGATTGCTGATCGCCTCCGTCCGCTCGGGCCGCTGCACATCGAGACCAGCCCGCTGCAGCGCTGCCGCGAGACAGCTGAACCCCTTGCCGCAGCGTGGAAGGCAACGGTGTGCGTCGAGCCGCGGATCGCCGAGATCCCGTCCCCGGAAGGGGTGGCGATGGCCGACCGGGTCGAGTGGTTGCGCGATGCGATGCGCGGCACCTGGAGCGACCTCGGTGTTCGCTACACCGGGTTCCGTGACGGTGTGGCCGCGGCATGCAGGTCGCGCCAGGCCGACTCGGTGCTGTTCAGCCACTTCGTCGCGATCAACGCGGCGATCGGGGCGGCCACAGGCGACGACCGGCTCGTGATCCGCAGTCTCGACAACTGCTCGGTCACCGTGATCGATGTGGTCGACGGCGAACTGCACCTGGTGGATGGCGGTCATGAGGCTGACACCCTCATTCGATGAGCGCATGCCAAACTGCCCGCATGAGAACGATTGTCGTGTGGCTGTCAGTGCTGTTCGCAGGCACCCTGGTCGCCGGATGCGCAGGTGAGTCGGCGCCAGACGCGACGTTGACCCCGATCATCTCCACAACAACCACAACGACCACGGCCCCACCGGTCACCGCACCGGCGACCACGACACCGGCGACCACGACGACTTCGACCACGACCTCGACGACGAGCACCACAATCGCCGCGACCACGACGTCGACGACCATTCCTGCCGCTGCTGAACTCGACCTCGACGACGCCGGTCTCGGTGAGGCGTTGTTCGGCACCGATCCGACCGAGGTGGTCGCCTACGTCACCTCGATCCTCG
>JANNHO010000392.1:0-2135 GCA_031404435.1 Acidimicrobiaceae bacterium
CGTAGCAGTGGAAACAATCCTCGTCGAGCACGGCCTGGAAAAACGGGGCGAATGCAGGCCAGTCGTAGATCTCGCGCAGGATGCTGCCCGGGCCGAAGTGATCAGCCGGAACGAACGCGTTGGACCGGTCAAAGAAGCGGCGCAACGGGTGGTGTGCCGGGAGATCGGGCCGATCCTGGGTGAAGTACGGATTCGTGCGGTTGAAGTTGCGGTGCCCGTGCACTGCGACCCGGTCACATTCCTCGACCAGCTCGGCGATGCGTTCGGACCGGACGAAGCCCTTCAGCACCGCACAACCGTCGCTCGCAATGTCGCCACGCAAGCGATCGATCAGCGCGTCGCGCGCCGGGCCGACGTCGGTGATTGGGTAGCGCTCGGTGTCGATGAAGTCACTGGACCTTACGCTCATGGTGGCTCCTCGTTCGCCTGTCGAGCATTGCTTCGGTAAATGGTAACGAAGATCTCGAGCGTGCCGCGGCGAAGACGACGGCTGGTGGTGGAAGGAATCCGCCTTGAAGTGCCCCCGGTTCTGTGGAGGCTCTTGTGTGCCCGCTGTACGAAGTGATTAGCGCCGACCTGGGCGGTGTTGAGGTCACGTTCGTCCGTTCGTGACCACCCAGAAATACCGCCTGGGAGTCCCCTTCGGTTTGGGACGCGGATCGGGACGTCCCAGGGAGTCCCTGACGCCGATCGGGAACGTCATCGGGACATTGCCGGGAACATCCCCGGCGAGTTTCGAAGAATCGGGAACATCGTCGGGAACATCTCCGGGATGCCTGAAGCGCACCATCCCGCACCATGGACACGGCATTGGGGACCCCCAGCACCAGCAGTGAGCGGGTCGAGTCGGCTCACCGGCTGCTGACGATCAAGGAGGCGGCCGCAGAGATGCGGGTCTGCCTCTCGCACGCCTACGAGCTCGCACACGAGTACCTGAACAGTGGTGGCACCGCCGGCTTGCCGGTGCTGCGGTTCGGGACCTGCATGCGTGTTCCACGCATGCGAGCTCGAGGTGCTGATCACCACTGGTCGCGTCGTCCGGCTCGCTGACGCGGCCGTCCCCACCGACGGGCTCCACCGTGCGAGCTGACACCACCACCACCAGCCGCCCGCCGCACATCCCGACGCGCCCCACCCAAGCCACCGCGACACACCCCGCACACGCGAGCTGATCGCCGTGCACCCCTTCCCGGCCAGCCCGAAGTTCGAAACCAGACAGGTGCCCGCGCCGGGCGGGGAGTCCCGGCCGTGATGCGGGTCATTACCCCTGTACGCCGCCACGGCGACGACGGCCGGCTACTACACCCGCTACCTCACCGAGGCGACGGGCGAGCTACCCGGGCAGTGGCTCGGGAACCAGGCCGATGGGCTCGGGCTGCACGGCGAGGTGACGACCGCGACGCTGCAGGCGTTGCTGTCGGGTGCGACCCGATCACCGGCGCGACGCTCGGGCATCCGCTCTCGCCGAGTGCCACGACGTCGCCGTGCGGGCGGTCACCGACTACCTCGAACGCTTCGGCGCCACCACCCGTGTCCGCTTGAACGGGATACCGATGCACCCCGACACTAACGGTCTCACGATGGCGGCGTTCCGTCAGACCACCAGCCGCGCCGACGACCCGCAGCTTCACACCCACCTCGTCATCTCCGCCAAGGTGCAGACGGCCGACGAGCGATGGCTGGCGCTCGACGCCCGCTTCCTCAAGCGTCAACAACGCACCCTCGGCGGCCTCTACCAGTCGGTGCTGCGCGCCGAGCTCACCAACCGCTACGGCGTCGCCTTCGAGCCGATCATCAACGGACAGGCCGAGGTCGCCGGCGTCCCGGCCGAGCTGCTCGCCGTGTTCTCGAAGCGCACCGCCGAGATCGACACCGTGATGGCCAACAAGGTTGGCGAGTTCTACACGCGTGAAGGTTGCGACCCGACCCGGCTTGAGCTGGCGGCGATGCAACGCCAAGCCGCCGCAGACTCCCGCGCCCGCAAGACCGGCCGCACCGCCGACGAGATGCGCGCGCTGTGGCGAGTAGAGGCCGCGACCGTCGGCGTCACACCGGCATCGCTGCGTCGATCGATCGAAGCTGCTGCGGCTGACCACCCACCAACCACGCCCGAGTTGACGACGTCGACGGTGATT
>JANNHO010000393.1:0-4162 GCA_031404435.1 Acidimicrobiaceae bacterium
TCTCGTCGGCGAGGAGTTGAAGGATCAGTTCTGCCTGGGAACGGGCGACGGTGTCCGCGTCGGCTGTCGGTCGGGTGATCGATCCCAGCCGGAGGAACACGGCGACGCCACCAATGAGAACCCATGGTTGCGTGGTCGGGAACCGACCGAGTGCTTCGACGGCACGGGCAAGCACGGTGTTGCGTTCACTGGTGAAGATGATCGCCGGTCGGTCACCAGACACGCCGCACCTCCTGTGGCAGGTTCCGCGACCACACCTCCAGTGTTTCGCGACCTCTCGCGGGATCGATGGCCAGATCCAGGGCTGCCACGACCGGGCTTGGCGCCAGGAACGGGTTGCTGAACACGTGTGTCCGGTCGTAGCGGTGTCGGCAGACGAATGGCGCGGGGGCGACTGCGACGGTGCAGGCACGACTGCCGAACTCGGCGTCTCCGAGCAACGTCCGTGCCAGTCGAAGCGTTCGCATGTCGGGCACGTAGAAGTCGGGCGCGGCGTCGCCGCTCACCACCACCGGCGCACCCCAGGCAGCCGCGGCAAAGGAGTCGGCGAGCACCCAGCCGGGACCATCAGGGTCGTCGAAGCCGAGTTGTAGTCGGATGTTGGTTGCCCCGCCCCCAGCCCGCGGCAGATCAGCGAGCGGCACCCGAATCGGATGCCAAACGTCGGCGACGGAGTCGAACAGATCCGGGACCGTTGGTTCACCATCAGCGTTGGCCAGATGACCCGACCGAAGCGCCGCGAGCAGCTTGGAAACGGTTCCGGGCGAACGACCCAACACGGTGGCGGCGGCCCGCACGCCGCAGGCGGCAACCGTTCCGTCCAACACGCCAAGGGCGACATCCAGCAGCGACGGCGTATCGAACCGCAGCCGGGCACCACCACCGACAGCTGACGATTCCAGCGCGGGCAACGTGATGTCGACCAGCAATGGACGTTGCCACAACCGCAGGTACCCGCGAGCATCGAAGAACCCGATGCCTTGCTGGGCCAGGTCGGCGCGCATCGTGGCCGACAGTCGTCGGGCAACCACTACGACGTAGCGCCCGGGCATTGGGCGGCGACGGAGCTCGCTGATGTCGGCGGTGGTCGGCGACGACCTCACGATCACGCCGACGTCGACTCCCTCGATCGATCCAACAACATCCCAACCAGATGCCGAATCGGAAGGCATTGGGAACGAAGCCGCGAGACCTGCCGCTTCAAGAGTGGACACGAACCCTCCCACAGCTCGACGAGCGAACGAACCATGACTTCAATGCTAGCTCGCAATGTTTCCGGTTGCCGCATGCAGCAACACCGATCCGATTCCATGACGGAGCCCGCAGATTCAAATCCAGCCACGCCACCAAGAAGGCCCTGGTCAACAACTATGGGGTGCCGGCGTCGACCGCAGCTTCCTTTACCGCGTCTCCTTCGCCGTCGCCAGCTATATCTGCCAACAACTGCGACCTTTCGCGGTGAACACAGACGCAAACCGGACCGCTACAGGGCATCCACCAATCCGAACGACCACGTGGTGGGGAGTGTCATTTCCAGCTCGCCGGACAATTGGGTGGCAATGGGGAGGATTGACAGGTCGCCCCACGGTGTCGCCTCGAATGCAACCGTGAGTTCGTCGCGGGCCCGGTCGACCTCGCCGACGGCAGCGAGGATCGCCGCCGCGTGGACCCTGACCGTGGGCGAGGCGATGTCGGTTGCCAGGGCTTCATCCACCAATGAGCGCGCCTCCTCAAGGTCGTCGCCGGCCATGAACAGCGCCCAGGCCAATGCGTCAGCGCCCAGCACCGTTGCGCGCACGGCGTAGGCCGCTCGCGCCCGGATCACCGCCTCGTCTGGCTCGCCGCGGTCGGCAAGGAACGTGGCCGACTCCAAGTCGGTGGCCTCACCGCGGTCTCGCAGGCGATCGTCCTTCGTTCGGGCGATCTGGAACGCTGCCTCCGCCCCAGCCTCGTCGCCCACGAGCAACGCAACCTCACCGCGTACGATCGCCGGGGTAGTTTCCGGACCGAGTTCGATTGCGGTATCCAACAGCGCAGCGGCCTGGGTGAGCGAGCCACGTGCGACCAGCACACGCGCTCTGCCGACGGTGGCTGCGGCGCTGGAGGGGTCGTCGGTCAACGCCCGATCGTACGCTTCGTTCGCGGCATCGACGCGGCCTGATTGGAGCTGAAGGTCACCGAGAAACACCAGCAGCGTCGCGCGTTGGGCGCTGGGGCTGGCCGAAGCGACTGCCTGTTGCATCGCGATCCGAGCGCCGCCGATGTCGCCGCGTAGCTCTCGAACGTACGACACCCGGGCATAGGCCGCGGAATCTGGTTCGACGTTGAGCAACGCATCCAACGCCGAGTCGACCTCGTCATAGCGGCCGGTTTCGACACGGGCATCGACGAGCGCGGCGAGCGCGGCCGGGTCGTAGGGATTGAGTTCGACGGCGCGTTCGGAGAGCGTCAACGCGGTGGCGAAGTCGTGAGCGTTGAGGGCGAACCCGGCGCGAGCCGTCAACGCCTCGGGTGAGTCCGGCGCGAGTCGAAGTGCGGTGTCGAACGCATCTTTCGCGGCGAGATACTCGTCGCGATCGCCGCTAGCGACGGACGCTTTCATCGAGGCGTTGCCATACACGATCCAGGATTCGACCGATGTTGCATCGGTCTCGGCAGTGATGCGGAGTTCGTCGAGGGATGCAATCGCCGCCGATTCGTTCGTAGCGGCGGTCGGGTCGGACCAGATGACCCGGGCCACCGCCAGCCCGGCAACCAAGGCGAAGAGCGCGGGACCGAGGAAACGGGACCGACTGGAAGGTCGGTCGCTGCTCGGTTCGTGCTCGGAGCACTGGCGTGGCGGGCTGGCGGTGGCGGTCATCTCAGGTGCTCCGGATCAGTCGGTGCCGGACCATGGGCCGGCAACGTACGGGAAGGTTGCGCTGAATGGCTTGTCGTTGACGCTGACGTCATCGCCAAGCACGTTGTTCGGTGCCACGTTGAACGCCTCCGTGCCAGGGAAACCGATTCCGCCGGCAAGCGCCCGCAGTTCGACGTCGGTGACATCGTCGGTCAACAGCCGCCCGTTCGGGAAGCCGCTTGCGGTTGCGGTGTTCAAACGGACCATTTCAGCGGGAGCACTGAACAGGCTCGACTTGTTCACCCCGGGGATGCCGGTGAGGAAGATGGTCGCGATGTCTTCTCGCCCACCGAGCCCGAGGCCGGCGTCGACCGACGTCGGGACCTGGAAACCGGGCACCGGGTACAGCACGGGCATCAGGTTGGCAAGTTCCGGGTTGAGTACCGAGGCAGCGAACTGGATGTCGTTGCGCGGTTCGGAAGCGTTGAACTTGTCCTTCATCCCGATCGGGATCACGACTTCGTTGACCAGTGGCATGCCGAGCCGGGAAACCTGCACCCAGTTGCCACCATCGTTCTTGCCACCTTTGCGCTTACCGCTGTCGCCGTAGCGGATGTCCGAGCCACGGCGGTATGTCGTTGCCCATACTCCAATGACCGGATCGCCATACTTCTCGGTGAAGTGCGCCACCGGGATCTGGAGGGCGATGGTGTGCACGTTCTTGCCGGCCACGTAGTCCTCACCAGGCTTGGCAGCCGAGGGGAGAAGATGTGCCGGCAGGAACGGACCGAGCGAACCGAGGTCAAAGATCTTGCCAAGGTCGACGAAGAACGGATCGTCACGCGGGCCGGCAAACACCTTGATTCCGCCCGGCAACGAGGTCACCGCAGGCGCAGCGAGGTTGGCTTCGTAGTTCGGCGTCGACCGCTCGCCGACGTTGGCGGGTGCCACCGGGATGTTCTTGCCAAGCGTCGAGTCCTTGTAACGGGTTCTGTCTGTCTCGGTCACCGAGTAGGTCTGGATGACGTTGAGATCGGCGTCGTCGAGTGACGTCACCTGTCCCGTGTTGTACAAGAACGTCCCCGGGTTCTTCACCTTGGTGGAGAAGCGGAAGTCGTACTTGAAGTCCTCCTTGGCGTCACCGTTGACGTCGACGTTGAACCGGTAGCGGACGTCATCGCCGAACTTGTGGAAGTTCGGGCCGCCGGCCGGCTCCTCGAACGGGTTGACGTTCATGACCAACGTCACCATCGAGGTGTCCTCCGGGGATACGAACGCGTAGACGTCGGTCAGGTCGGCGACCGGGTCCTCGGTGATCAGCGG
>JANNHO010000394.1:0-5055 GCA_031404435.1 Acidimicrobiaceae bacterium
CCGAGTAACCGGTCGACGATCTTCGGCGCGAGCCCGAGCGACAGCTCGTCGGCGAGCAGGATCGATGGGTTGCGGCTCAAGGCTCGGGCGAGGGCCAACATCTGTTGCTCGCCGCCCGACAGCATTCCGCCCCTCACCGACAGCCGCGGTTCGAGCTCTGGGAACAGCGCCAGCGCGCCTTCGACAGAACCGCCACCGACGCGCAGATTGTCGCGGGCCGACATTCTCGAAAACACCAGTCGTTCCTCGGTGACGAGGCCGATGCCGCCATCGCGGACCCGTTGATCCATCGGAGTGAAGGTCGGCACGTTGCTGAACATGACGAGGCCGTCGACCGGTGCCAGCTCGCCGGCGATGGTCAGCAGCGTCGTCGACTTGCCCGCGCCATTCGGGCCGAGCAGGCACACCACCTCACCGCGCCGGACGGTGAGGTTGACCGCGCGGACGACCTCTCGACCCAGGTACCCGGCTTTCAGATTGCGGGTCTCCAACAACGGTGCGTTCACGACGGGCCAACCGAGATTGATCCGGACGACAGCGACGAAGCCAGATGGTGATCCCGGCGGGTATCAGCTTCGCCGTCGCTCCCGTCACCGAGATACGCCGCGATTACCGCTGGATCGGAGCGGACCGCTTCGGGCGAGCCGGACGCGATCAGCTTGCCGAAGTCGAGGACGACCACCTGATCGCAGACCCCCATCACAAAGTTCATGTCGTGCTCGACCACGAGAATGGCCATACCCCAGTCGTCGGCCAAGCGTCGCACCACGCGGGCCAGTTCCATACTTTCGCTCGAACTGAGTCCGGCCGCCGGCTCGTCGAGCAGAAGAACGCTGGGATGCATCGCCACCGCCCGGGCGATGGCCAGGAGTCGTCGCTTTCCGTAGGAGAGGTCGTGCACGTCGCGATGGAGGTCCTCGTCGAGATCGAACTCGGTAACGGCCCGTACCACCTCGGGCGGAAGTTTCGGATTGATCGGCCAGATCAGGTCGACCAGGTATGAGCGGAGATCCTGCGGGTCGGCGGCCACGCTGAGGTTCTCGAGCACGGTCGAGTCCTCGAACAGTTCCAGCGATTGGAACGACCGGGCAACCCCGGCCCGGGCGCGCTTCACCGCCGGCTGCTTCGATAGGTCGACGTCGTTGAGTCGCACGCCGCCCTCGGCCGACGTGAACCCACTGATGGCATCGATGAGCGAGGTCTTGCCGGCACCGTTCGGTCCGATGAGCCCGGTGACGACACCGGGCTCGAGTCGGAAGCTCACGTCGTGCACCGCGATCACGGCCCCGTAGCGCACCGTCAAGGCCTCGACCGTCAGTGTTCGCGCCGGGACCCGGGCATGATGGTCGCCGCCGGCGTCGAGATCGGCCACATCGGCCAGCTCGATCGTGTACGGCCGGCTCCATTTCCTCGTCCTCTTGACGGCGCGGGACATCTTGACCCACTGGGCGGCTACACCGTCTTTGTAGACGATGAGTGTGAGCAGGATCCCGATACCGCTGATCAGCTGGGTCCACTTGCCGACCCCGTCCCAGGTCGTCTCGAGGATCTCCTGGTTGATTCCCGCCGTGGCCAGCGTGGAACCCACGAATGCGCCGAGTATCTGGCCAACCCCACCGAAGAGTGCCAGACCGACGTAGGTGATCGAGCTGAAGTTGCTGAAGGATTGATAGCTGATGGAACTGAGTCGGAACGACAACACGATGCCGCCCAAGGCGGCGATCGCGGACGCGAGCGAAAACGCGAAGAGCTTGGCCACCATCACGTTGATGCCGAGCGCGGCGGCCGCCCGCTCGTTGGTCCGCACGGCGATGAGCCGGCGACCGCTGCGGCCACGTCGCACGTTGGCGACGACGACGACGACCAGCATGGTCATGACCAACACGAAGATCCCGTAGCGCTCCGGGTGGTTGATGGAGCCTATCTCATACCCGAACAGATCGGGATTGCCGACCTGCGTGCCCTGTACACCGCCGGTGTAGCTGCGGTTCTTGAGCAACATCAACTCGATCGTGCTGCCCAGCCCGAGCGTGACGATCGCCAGGTTGATCCCCCTCGTTCTCACGGCAGGAAGTCCGAAGATCAGACCGAGTGGCACCGCCGCGGCGACGCCGGCCAGGAGCCCGAGGATGAACGGGATGTCGAACACAGCGACCAAACGCCCGGCGACGAATGCACCGAATCCGGCGATCGAGTACTGAGCGAGCGAGAGCTGGCCGGCGTATCCGGTCAACACCACGATGGAGAGCAGCACGATCGCCACCCCCATCGACACGGTGATCGCATCAATCCACTTCGCCTCCTTGGTGACCATCACGAACACGATGGCCCCGCAGCCGAACAATGCCCAGGCCCACGAGATTCGACCGGTGCCGACCATCGGCAGTTGTTGCAGGTAGTGATCGCGTAGCGGCAGCGAGCGGCCACGAAACACCAGGACCACGATTATCACCAGGAATGGAAGCGAGGCGCTGAGCCCCTCCTGATCGGCATACCGTCCGGCCAGCGCTTGCGCGATTCCGATCGCGAACCCTGCGGCCGTGGCGATGGGGAAGGATCGAAAGTCGCCGACCAACGCAGCAGCGAGCGCTGCGAGGATGAGTGCCGTCATCGCCGTGACTTGCAAGGTGATGATCGGCACCACGAGGATTCCGGCGACGGCGGCGATCGCCGACCCGAACGCCCAGTTGAGCAAGGCGATCCGATTGGGCGACAGCCCGATCGCTGATGCCGAACGTTCGCTTTCGGAAACGGCCTCGGTAGCGAGGCCAAACTGGCTCGACCGGTAGAGCAGCCACAGACCGAAAGCGGAGGCGCTCCCGATGACGAGCAGGATGAGCCGGTCGACAGTGATCCCGACGTCGCCCCACAGGGTGACCCGGTTCGTCGGCAGCCAACTCTCGACCTGGCGGGCGTTGGATCCGTAGCGGATCACCACGGCCGCCTGGATCGTGATCAGCACACCGAGCGAGGCGATCACTCGGACCAGCGAGCTGGACCGTCGCAGCGGTCTCATGACCATCCAGTGGGTGAGCGCCCCGACGAACCCAGACCAGGCAACGCCCGCAATTGCCGAAGCCAGGAACGGCCAGCCGTGCTCGTTGTGCAACTCCCACTGCATGAAAACACCGGCGATCGCCGTCGCGCCGAGCGAGAAGTTCAACACCCCGGTGCCGCGATAGATCACGATCAGCCCCTGGGACGCGAAGGCGTACAGGGCCCCGACGCCCAGTCCCAACAGCGCGAATCTGATGACCTCGCTCATCGTCCCCCTTGCGTTGTTTCCACTGAGTAGCGAAATATCAGAGCGACCGACGCGTTCGGGATGGTACCGCGTTGCGTCTCGAACGCAGAACTGGACGGTCCTGCCACCGAACACGCCACGCCTGCGCGCAACCGAGGATTCCAGCCCTCGGGCTTGCCACCGTTCGATGTACTGTCGTTTTGTCGGTGCGCGTCCTGCGTCCGCGATATGTGCAGTTGGGGGAAAAAATGTCTACTACGGGTGACTTGTGTTCGATTTCAAACAGGCGTTCGTTGCGACGCAAGCTGGGGCTGAGTGCCGTCGCCGGCTGGTTGGCCGCTTCTTTTGGCAGCGACGAAGAAGTAGCAACCGCCACGCCCGCGCCACCGGTCAGTTCTGCGGTAACCGATGAAACCGTGGCCGTGTCGCCCGATGACTCACTCGATGACTCCGGTGACGCACCGAGCGGCGACCCGATCAAGGTCATGACCGTGACCACGCTCAACGCCGCGGGACCGACCTACCAGAACATTTCCGACACGGCCAACGCGTATGCCGATTACATCAACACGCGCGGCGGTATCGCCGGTCGTCCGCTCGAGGTCACCGTCTGCGACGAGCAGTTCGACCCGGCGGTTGCAACGACGTGCGCGCGACAGGCGGTCGAAGAGGGCATGGTGTCGATCGTCGGCTCGTTCACGTTCTTCGCCGAGTCGATCGTGCCCGTGATCGCCGAATCCAGCATCACCTGGTTCGGGGCGTGTTGCCCGATCACACCATCGGAGCTGACGAGTCCGTATTCGTTCAACATCGGGAACCAACCGATGTACGCGGTCGGTGCGGTCAAGAAGGCGGTCGACGATGGCTGCGAAAACATCAATGCCGTCATCATCGACGGAGCTCAGATTTTCGTTCCTCCGATGGAGAACGCGATGACGGCGCTCGGCAAGACCTTCGGTGAAGTGATCATCCTGCCGCCGACCGCCCAGGACTATTCGGCCGAGGTGGCCCAAGCCACGACCGACGCCGACTGTGTGATCACCATCGTCTCGGAGACGCCGTTCATCACCTGGAACACCGCGTGGGCACAATCTGGCACCGAGGCCCAACAGTACGGTCCGCAAGGAAACCTCAACGAGATCTCGGCCGCCGGTAACGAAGAGGCCACCGACGGCAACATCATCGCCGGCATGTACCCCGACATCTCGACCGAGCCGTGGGCGGAGTACCGGGTCGCCATTGAAGAGTCCGGACTCGACACCGCCGCGCAGGACTACAACTCGCTCGGCGGGATGGGCACCTGGGCTGCCTTCGTCGGGTTCACCCAGATCGCCGAGACGATCGAGGGCGATATCACCGCCGAGTCGTTCTACACGGCTGCGTCGACCACGTCCAACCTCGACCTGAACGGCATGGTTCCGGTGCTCGACTTCACCAAGGAGTGGACCGACGGCCTCGAGGGCTACCAGCGGCTGTTCAACCGGAGCGTCGTGTACAGCAAGCTCGAAAACGGCAAGGTCGTTCCGCTGACCACCGAATTCGAAGACGTTGGCGACCTCGCCACCGGCAAGGCCCCCTGATCCAGTCCTGGCTTCTGGCTCGACTCACCGCACCAACGCAAGCGTGCGGTGAGTCGAGCCAGGCCGGTGCGTGACTTACGAAACGGCTCGATCGATGTCGTTCCAGTACCGGGCACGCATCGTCTTCTTGTCGAGCTTGCCGACCGGGGTGAGGGGCAGCGTGTCGACGTAGTCGATCGACTTCGGCGACTGTTGCGAACCCTTCGCCCGTTTCACCATCTCCTGCAACTC
>JANNHO010000395.1:0-6541 GCA_031404435.1 Acidimicrobiaceae bacterium
CGGGTGCTGGCCAGGGTCGACCACTGGTCGGGGCGCATCCGGCTGCTGGTGGAGGCGTTGTACGGCGTCACCGGTGCAGACGAGTTGTGCGCGCAACTGTTCACCACAGTCGAGGCCGCCGCGGCCCGGCGCAGCGGCGACTTGCGCGCTCGCGATGCTCGCCGCGAGATCGACCCGGCGTGGTTTCAGCGGCCCGAGATGATCGGGTATGTGGCCTACGCCGACCGCTTTGGCGGCACGCTCGCCGGCGTCGCCGAACACATCGAGTACCTCGGCGAGATGAGCGTCACGTACCTCCATCTGATGAAGGTGCTGCGCGCCAGACCCGGCGCCAACGACGGCGGCTATGCCGTGGTCGACTACGGCGATGTCGACCCCACGCTCGGCACCCGCGCCGATCTCGAATCGCTGATCGGCCGGCTGCACGATCGCGGGATCAGCCTGTGCCTCGACGTGGTGATGAACCACACCGCCGCTGAGCACGGCTGGGCGCAGCAGGCCCGCGCCGGCTCGGCGCGCCATCGCAACTACTACCTCGTCTATCCCGACCGCACCGTGCCCGACCGGTTCGAGTCGACCCTGCCCGACGTATTCCCCGAGATCGCCCCCGGCAACTTCACGTGGGTCGGCGAACTGCAGGGCTGGGTGTGGACCACGTTCAACAGCTACCAGTGGGATCTCAATTACGCCAACCCGGCCGTGTTGATCGAGATGCTCGAGGTGATACTCGACCTCGCCAACCTCGGAGTGGACGTGTTACGCCTCGATGCCGTTGCGTTCACATGGAAGCGGCTCGGTACGAACTGCCAGAACCAGCCAGAAGCGCACCTCATCGCCCAGCTGTACCGGGCGCTGCTGTCGATCGCCGCGCCGGCCACGTTGCTCAAGGCCGAGGCAATCGTTGCCCCGGCCGACCTGCTGCCGTATCTGGGTGTGCACCGGCTGGAGCGCCCCGAGTGCCACCTCGCCTATCACAACCAGTTGATGGTGATGTTGTGGGGCAGCCTCGCCACTGGCGACGCCACGCTGGCAGCCGTTGCCCTGGGTGCGTTACCGCCAACCCCGTCCGGTGCTGGTTGGGTGAACTACGTTCGCTGCCACGACGACATCGGCTGGGCAGTCAGCGATACCGACGCCGAACGCGCTGGCGTGTCCGGGGCGCGCCATCGCGAATTCCTCGCCGGCTTCTACCGGGGTGACGCGCCCGGCTCGTTCGCCGATGGCGTGGCGTTCTCGAGCAACCCCGACATCGGCGACGAACGCACCTGCGGTGCCGCCGCGGCGCTGTGCGGCATCGGCCGCGCCGTCCGCTCGGGTGATCCCGCTGCAGTCGATCAGGCGATCGCCCGGTTGACGCTGTTGTACGGCGTGATGTTCGCCTTCGGTGGTATCCCGCTGGTCTACATGGGCGATGAGTTGGCGCTCGATAACGACGAGCGCTACCGCAGCGACCCGACCCTCGTTGAGGATTCGCGCTGGATTCATCGCCCGTACATGCCGTGGGAGGTGGCCGATCGCCGCAACCGAGTCGGTACGGTCGAACAGAGCGTGTTCGCGGCAATCAACCATCTCGTCGCCGCGCGCCGTGACTGCGTGGCGATGACCGGCGGCGGCGAAACATGGATCCACGACCTCCCCGATCCTGCGGTGCTCGGATGGGCCCGCCGCCACCCCACCCACGGTCGCTTCTACGGCCTGGCCAACTTCTCCGCCAGGGCCGCCACGGTCCCCGTCGAGGCGTTGCACTGGGCTGGCCTCGACCGCCCGACCGAGATCCTGCAGCGCGGTGGCACGGCGTGGGGCGACCGCCAGATCGAGCTCGCCCCCTACGCCCTCGCCTGGTTCACCGACTCCGCCGACACCCCCGTTCAACCCCCCGCTGGGCGCTAACCCAAAGATCTGGGGAGCGCGGGACAATTCCTGGGACAGATGTCCCGGTCTGCGCTTGACCAGCGGCCGTTCGGTCGTTAGGGTCGCGTGACGGGGAGCAAGTCGGCTGCCCGTGAACCAGCAAGTCCAGGGGGAGAGATATGAATCGCTCTATGTTCCGACGTCTGCGGGGAGACATGGGTCCGTTGGAGGGCCAGCTCGTCGATGCTTACGCCGTGGGCGCTGTCTCACGCCGTACGTTCCTGGTGCGAGGCTCGGTGTTGGGCCTCAGCGCAACGACGCTTGCCTCGGTACTGGCAGCGTGCGGGAGTGACGCCGAAGTTGTCGCGCCGGCCGGTACCGAGCCGTCTGGCACCACGGGCGGTACCGAGCCGTCCGGTACCACCGCCGGCACCGAACCGTCCGCGACCGATGCCCCTGCAGCGGGCGCGATCAAGCAGGGTGGCACGCTGCGTGTTGCCTCGCAGCGTCCCGGTAGCCCGCTCGACCCGGTGGCGATGGACAACATCGGCTCGTACACGCCGGTCGTTGCATCGCTCGAGTACCTCTGCGGCAAGGGTGAGGGCGCTGCGCTCGCACCGATGCTCGCCGAGTCGTGGAGCCCGAACGACGATGGCAGCGTGTGGACCTTCGTCTTGCGTCAAGGTGTCAAGTGGCACGACGGCAAGGACTTCGTTGCGTCCGACGTGGTCGGTTCGATGGACCGCCTTGCGCCCACCAACCTCGCCGCGTACATCGATCCGGGTTCCACGGTTGCCGTCGACGACTTCACCATCGAAGTGACGCTGAAGAACCCTGACGGTCAGTTCCCGTACCAGGTCTCGCCGTACAACCCGCAGTCGGTCGTCACCCCACCCGACTACGAAGCCGGCACGCTGTTCGATCAGCAGCCGAATGGCACCAGCGCGTTCAAGCTCGAGAGCTACGACGTCGCCACCGGTGCCAACTACGTCCGCTTCGACGAGTGGTGGGGCGGCAAGGCGTACCTCGACGGCCTCGAGATCATCTTCTCCGACGACAACGCCACCCAGATCAACGGTCTGCTCGGCGATCAGGTCGACGCCGTGATCCAATTTGCGGTCAGCGATGCCGACGCGCTGTTCAACTCTCCCGACATCACCGTCGATTCGATCCAGGGTGCCGGTCACCGGCAGATCTGGTTTAACGTCCGTGAGGGCACCTTCAGCGGTGAGAAGGGCGCCAAGATCCGTGAGGCGATCGCGCTCGGTCTCGACCGTCAGGCACTCATCGACACCGTGCTGCAAGGCCGCGGCGACATCGGCAACGATCACCCGATTGCTCCCGTGTACGAGTTCTGGGATTCGACTCAGCCGCAGCGCGAGCGCGACGTCGAGCGGGCCATGGCGTTGCTGGAAGAGGCTGATGCCGCCGGCCTGGCGATCACCATGCACGCAGTCGACCTGCAAGAGATCGCCCTGCTTGCCGAAGTGGTGCAGTCGCAGCTGAAAGACATCGGCATGGACATCACCTTGAACGTGGAGAGCACCTCGACGTTCTACGACCGCTGGTGCTTGGTCTATGACTCAACCGTCGAGCCCGCCGGCTGTGACGGTGGCGCAGAGTTCGGCATCGTCGACTACGGCAACCGCGGTACGCCCGATGTGTACCTCGTGAAGGCGTATGCCACCGGCGAGTGGAACTCGGCGCACTACCTGTCGGAGGAGTTCAACGCCGCCGTCAAGGAGTACCAGGCATCACTCGACCTCGAGACCCGCAAGGAAGCGATCAAGTCGGTGCAGGAGATCGCCAACCGCGACATCCCGTACGTGATCCCCTACTTCTACAACACGCTCACCGCGTACAGGAACACGGTCACAGGGATTCAGCACACCGGCCTCGGGCACTACTTCCTTGGGCAAGCCGGCTTCACGTCGTAGTCTGAAGTTCGTAGCTCTATGGTTCGTGGCGGGAGAGGATCCCGCCACGAACCGCCAACCCGCAGTCGTGAGTCACGAAGGGGAATGCCTTGGGGAAGTTTCTTCTGAAACGACTGGCGTCGATGGTCGTCACGCTGTGGCTGCTCGCCACCATCGTGTTCCTGTTGGCCGCCAAGGGGCTGCCAGGTGATATCGGCCGCAAGGTGCTCGGCCCGACCGCGAACGCAGGTGACGTGGCCGCGTTCAACACGCGGATCGGGACCGACAAGCCCCTGTTCGTGCAGTACTTCCGCTCGCTGAAGAACCTTGTCACGTTCGACTTCGGCGAGTCGTTCCAAACCGGCAACTCGGTCCTCGACCTGCTCATCCCAGCTCTCGGGCGGTCGGCCAAGCTGGCGATCCTGGCGTTCGTGATCACGATCCCGATCTCCATCGCCGCGGGGATCTTCGCCGCAAGGCGTCAGGACAAGCTCGCTGACCGGGTGGTGGTCAATGCCGGCCTCGCGTCGTCGTCGGTGCCCGAGTTCGTCACCGCGTCGGTGTTGTTGGCAGTGTTCGCGGTGCAGTGGAAGGTTGGCTCGGTGTACGCCAACGTGCCAGAAGGCACCAGCCTGTTCGGTCAACTCGAGTTCCTACTGCTGCCGGCGATGGCGATGGTCGTGTCGTACTTCGGGTACATCGCCCGCATGACCCGTGCCGGTGTGATCACCGCGCTGCATGCCGACTACACCCGCACCGCGACGTTGAAAGGGCTCGGCAGCGGCCAGGTGATGCGCCGCCACGTGCTGCGCAATGCGATGGCACCGACGATCACCGTGATCAGCGTGCAGATCGGCTACCTGTTCGGCGGGATCATCGGTGTCGAGAAGGTGTTCAACTACCCTGGCCTGGGCACGATGATGCTCAACGCCGTTGGAAAGAAGGACATCCCCGTGCTGCAAACTGCAGTGCTCATGGTCGGCATCATCTACATGGTCTCGACGCTCCTGGCCGATTTGCTGATCGCGATGCTCAACCCGCGCGTCCGACTCGACAGGGCGACATGAGCGACCTCGACCCGATCACGAACGATTCCCCGGCCGCCGCTGCGCCGATGGCCGTCGTCACGTCAACGCCGACACCGGGAACCGGCGAGCGCAAGGTCGCTCGTAAGGAGAACTGGCGCCTCATCCGTCGCCGTCCGTCGTTCATCATCGGGATGACGATCGTTGTGGTCTGGGTGGTCTGCGCGTTGTTCAGCAGCACCATTGTTCCGTACCACCCACTCGACTTTCGCACCGGCTTGAACATGTCTCCCACGGGATCGCACCCCTTCGGCACCGACAAGGGTGGACGCGACGTGTTGTCCCGGGTGATCGCCGGGGCGAGGGACGTCCTCAAGATCGCCCCCCTCGCTGCGGTTCTCGGTGTCATCGGCGGCGTGATGCTGGGCATGTTGATGGGATACCTGCGCGGCTGGTTCGACACCATCGCCAGCCGGATCGTCGAGTCGTTCCTGGCCCTGCCCGTCGTGCTGCTCGGCTTGCTGGCCATCACCACCTTCGGCAACTCGAACTGGGTCGTGATCGGTGTCGTGGCGACGTTGTTCATCCCGGTCGTGGCCCGAACGGTGCGCGCCGCGGTGCTTGCCGAAACGGAACTTGACTACGTCGCCTCGGCGAGGCTTCGTGGTGAATCCACGATGTTCATCATGTTCCGCGAGATCCTGCCGAACGTGATCGGTCCGATCGTGGTCGAGATGACCGTCCGCATCGGGTACGCCGTGTTCACCGTGGCGACGCTGTCGTTCCTTGGTGCTGGGCCGCCTCCTCCCTCACCGGACTGGGGCTCGCAGGTGAGCGACAACTTCAACTCGATCGTGTCGGGGTACTGGTGGTCGACCTTCTTCCCGGCGATGGCCATCGCCAGCCTCGTGATCGCCGTGAACCTCATCGCCGACGCGGTGCAGTCAGTGATGGAGGGATCATGAGCAATCAGCACGAGATCCAGGATTCGCCGTCCGCGCCCGCCGCGCTCGAGATCGACGATCTGTACCTTGCCTACAAGGTCCGCGGCGTGCCCCGCGCGGTGCTGCGCGGCGTGTCGTTCAGCATCCGCCCCGGTGAGGCGTACGGGCTGGTGGGTGAGTCGGGTTGCGGCAAGTCGACCACCGCGTACGCGGCGATGCGCTACATGCCCGACAACGCCGTGATCGAGAGTGGCCGCGTACTCGCCGACGGCCAGGACGTCACGGCGATGTCCGCCGCTCGACTCCGTGAGTTCCGCGCCACGACGGCGTCGATGGTGTACCAAGATCCGGTCCAGGCGATGAACCCGACCGTGCGCGTCGGCCGTCAGGTCGCCGAGTCGTTCCGCATCCTCGGCCAGTCCAAGGCCGAGGCCCGGGTGAGCGCTCGTGAAGCGCTCGGTCGGGTCAAGATCGCCGGCCCCGACCGGGTGCTCGACTGCTATCCGCACCAACTGTCGGGCGGGATGCTGCAACGCGTCGTCATCGCCATGGCGCTCGCCAGCAACCCGACGCTGCTCGTGCTCGACGAGCCGACCACCGGTCTCGACGCGACCGTCGAAGCCGAGGTGCTCGACCTCGTGCGCGACCTGCGCTCGGAGACCAACGCGGCGATCCTGCTGATCGCCCATAACCTCGGCGTCATCCGCACCATGTGCGACCGGGTCGGGGTGATGTATGCCGGCAAGCTCGTCGAGGAAGGCAACGCCCAGGAGGTGTTCGACGCCCCGCAGCATCCGTACACGGT
>JANNHO010000396.1:0-12027 GCA_031404435.1 Acidimicrobiaceae bacterium
GTTCCGTGAGACGGTGTTCGGTCGGGTCGGCCGCAGAAAGCCGAGCTGCCCGATCTATGGTCACGGCATGCCTGCCGATTCGGTGTCTTCCTCCCAACCCGGCATCGAGCCCGGCCACTACGCGGGTGCGGTGCCCCCCGAACGCGAGTACAGCATCGACACCGGCGGCCTGCAGATCGCCGTGCACGAATGGGGTGACGCAGCCGCCGAACCACTCTTCCTGGTGCACGGCGGGTTCGACTTCGCCCGCACCTACGATGTGTTCGCACCCAAACTGGCCGCCGCCGGTTGGCGGGTCGTGGCCTGGGATCAGCGCGGACACGGAGACAGCGACCATGCCGCGTTGTACTCATGGGACGGCGACGTGCGCGACGCCATGGCCGTGATGGACGCCGTCAGCCAACGACCGGCACCCGTGGTCGGCCACAGCAAGGGCGGCTCGCTCATGGTGCAGTTGGCCGACGCCCAGCCATTCCGCTTCTCGCATCTGGTGAACCTCGATGGCATCCCGTACAAACGGCGCATACCCGACGTGTCCGAACACGAACGCACCCGCATGGCCGCGAGCGAGATCACGGGCTGGCTCGATCATCGTCGCTCCACTGCAACCTCGCAGCGCAGACCCGGCACGATCGACGAACTCGCCCGCCGGCGCGGCCGAATGAACCCCCGCCTGTCGGTGGAGTGGTTGCGCCACCTGGTGACCGTCGGCGGGTTCGAACGTGACGATGGGTGGCGCTGGAAGATCGACGCCTCGATGCGCTTCGGGGGCTTCGGACCATGGCGGCCGGAGTGGACGATCACTCGCCTGCCCGGGTTGTCGATGCCGTTCCTCGGCGTGCTCGCCGGCGAGCAGGAGGAGATGGGATGGGGCACCCCGCCCGATCTAGTGCGTCCATACTTCCCACCGGGCGGTCGCTGCGAGGTGGTGCCCGACGTCGGCCACTTCGTCCACATCGAACAACCCGATCTGGTCGCCGCGATGGTGCTCGAGTTCTTGGACACACCGCGATGACCGACCCGATCGTCACATGGCTCACCCACTCCCGGATGCGACTCGCACTGCATTGCTTACGCCAGGCCAGTGCCGACGTCAGTGCCGGTGCGGGGCACCCGCTGCTGTTGCTGCACGGGCTCGGCGAGGCGTCGCCCACGTCCGTCCCCGCCTATGCCGCCGACTGGCCCGGAAGCGTGCACGCGCTCGACTTCACCGGTCACGGCCAGTCGACAATCCCTGCCGGCGGGGGCTACAGCGCCGAGATCCTGCTCGCCGACGCCGACACCGCGCTTGCTGCGTTGGCGGGCGACTCCGGACGAATCACTCTCGTCGGCCGCGGCCTCGGCGGGTACGTCTCGTTGTTGCTGGCCGGGGCTCGGGCGACGCAGGTTCATGGCGCGGTGATCACCGACGGGCCAGGGCTGGCCGGTGGAGCAGTCGGGCCAACCTCGCAGAGCTTCGTCGCCCTGACGCCCCGCGCCCAGCCGCCTGACGCGTATGCGTTGGTCGAGATGTCGCGAGATCTCCGTCCACCCGACTACGCGACACTGTTCGTGCGACTCGCGCTGGACGGGTCCGGTCTCGACGAGCCGATCACGGTCGCCGCGATCGTTCGGCCGCCCTGGTTGGCTGCGGTCGCCGGCGAGGTCGGCGTTGGCGTGTCGTCGATCCCCGACGCCCTCGCCGCCTACGCGTCGTAGGCAATCGTCCTCGGCGAGCCACATGTCACCTTGACGCGCGTGAGGATCGGCGCGATCGTGGATCGTCCAAATCGGGCACAAGGGGGATCAAAACGGAGAGGGGAATGACATGTATTTGTTCACACGTCACCGTCGACCGGAACCGTCACAGCTTGCCGCTGCGACCGGGTGGTTCACGGAAGCAATCCATCAAGTACGCGAAGCAACGGGCAAGGATGCGTCGGGATGGTCGACCGTGCTGTCGCCTTCGGCTGGCACCTGCATTGGTGCTGTCTGGGTGGAGCACCTGGAAGAGCTCGAGCAGATGTTCGACAAGCTGCGCGTCTCGCACGAGTATCAGGAGTTGGTGGCACGCTCAGCCGGGCTGTTCAACGGTCCACTGGACGATTCGGTCGTCCACATCATCCACGGTGATCGGGCACGCACCAAGCCCGAGTACGTGCTGATGCACCGGGCGCTGCCGGCCAACGGAAAAATGCGCGAAGCAATCTCCATCGGGGTGGATGCAGCCCAGATGCACGAGCGGATCACGGGCGTGCCGGTCGCGTTCGGTACCGGGATGAGCGGGCCGTTCGGCGAGTGCCACTGGATCGCCGCCTTCAACACGATCGGCGACCTGGAGCAAGCCGAAACCGCGCTGAACACCAGCGCGGAGTGGCCAGAACTGATCGACCGGATGGGTCCGTTGTTCGCCGAGACATCGGTCGCATCTGCCACGAGCACGATCGCCCGCCGGATGGCCTGATCCGCTACCGGGGCCTGATCCGCTACCGGGGAGGGTGCGCATCGTTACCTCGTTACTCCGGGAGCGACTGTCGGCAGCGGCCGTCACGACACGGGTAACGTGAACACGTGCGTGCTCTCCTCGTCGGCGCGGTGGCGTTCGCGGTGATGGAACCGATCACTGCGCTCACCCACCGCTGCGTCATGCACGGTGTCGGCATCAGCTTGCATCGCAGCCACCACCGCCATGCACACCAGGGCATGATCGGCCGCCGCGAGGCCAACGACGCGTACCCGGTGATGTTCGCAGGGGTCGTGATGCTGGCCCTCGCGATTGGGTTCAACGTCAGCGGGTTCGCCGTGCTCGTCCCTGTCGGGGTGGGCGTCACGATGTACGGGGTGTGCTACGCGCTGGTCCACGACGTATACACGCACCGGCGGGTTCCGCTGTTCGGGGCGGGTCGGACGGTGCCGGGTTTGGAACGCCTTGCTGCGGCACACCGGCTGCACCACAGCGGCAACGCTGCGCCCTATGGCATGCTCGTCCCGATCGCGAGGGGATCACGGCCGTCCCACCGACCGGTCGAGTCGTAGGGCTCGAAACGGGCAAACAACTCTTCGCCGTACCACCCCTCGGCACGGGTACGGGCCACGGTCTCGCGGTGACGAGCACCGTTGCGGGCGAACGCGATCGCCGACTCCAGGTTGCTCCAGACGCTGAAGGTTCCCAGTCGCCCGAGTGGTGCCTCGCCGATGCCCACCACCGCGAGCAGCCCCTGCGCCGCTTGAAGTTCGGCATCCACCGGCACCCCGGCAGCGCGGAACCGCCGCCACGCGCGCGGCGTCACGCTGGCGCGGGTGATGATCGCCACCGGTCCCCCGACGGTACCGGTCGGCCCGATCGCGCCGAGCACGTCGAACCCGCGCCACGTCCCATGCCCGCCCACGGCCCGCAATCCCACGTGCCATGCCTCTGCGGCACCGGACCATCGCTGCTGCATGGTCGCCATGAACGCATCGTGAGCACTCTGGTCGTCCCAGACGGCGAACAGGGCCGTGCGGTGCAGGTCGGCGCCGGGGCCGGTGCTGGCACCACCACCGGTTCCGAGGAGCCGCCAAAACTTGAGGCCGGGAACTGCGGCGAGCCGGCGACGATCGAGACCCAGCCGAGCCATCGCCCGCAACGCGCTGGGGTCGCGAACGAGATGGAACGATGCCATGCCTGCCATGCCTGCCATGCCTGCCAGCATGTCAGGCGTGAACTCGACGACCGCAGCAGCGCTCACGGCTGCCGCCGGATACCTGCTCGGCTCGATCCCGTTCGCCAACCTGATCGCCCGGAGGCATGCGGGAACCGACCTACGCACTGTCGGCGACCGCAACCCCGGGTACTGGAATGCGAAGGAAGTGCTCGGCCGGCGTGTCGCACTGTCGGTGTTCGTGTTGGATGCAGTCAAGGGCGCCGTCGCTGGGGGTGTCGGGATGGTGCTCGTCGGCGACCTTGCCTGGCGCCACGGAACAGGCTGGGCCGGTGATAGCTGGGCCGGATCGGGCTGGGCGGGTGACGGCGCGTGGGGTGGGTACCTCGGTGCAGCGGCGGCGATGGTCGGTCATGCGTGGCCGGCGTTTGCCGGGTTTCGCGGTGGTCGCAGCGTGCTCACCTTCGCCGGCGCTGCCTGCGTGTTGTCACCGATCACCGCTGCCGTAGCGATCGCACTTCTCGCGCTCGTCGCGGTAGCCACGCGATCGTTCGCGTGGGGCGCGCGGTGCGCGGTGTTCGCGTTCCCGGTGGTGCAGCTGGTCGTCGACGGGCCGTACCGAACGGCAGCGACCGGAGCGTTGATGAGCATCATCGGCGCCCGCTTCGCAATGGCCTCCAGGCAAGGCCGGGCTCACCCGTAGGAGCGTCCCCTCCACGTCCGGCGCCGCCGGGCGATCCCCATCGTCAGCGCAACTGCGGCCGGGACATCGGCTGTCGGCGACAACCAGAACCCCACGCCCGGGCTCTCGTAGGCGCGGGCCGTGCCGCCGAGTGTGCCGAGCCTGGCGAGCGCCAGCACCACGTCGAGTGCGTCGCCGCGCCGCGACAGCAGCCTCGGGAGGGGCAGCACCTGGGCGACGAGCACCACCGCGAGGTCGAGTAGCTGGCGGTGGACCGGCTCGACTCCTGGCAGCGCGAGCGACCGGCCCCAGCCACGCCAGGTGCCGGCCAGATCGTCGTACATCCGGGTGGACAACAGGTCGGCACCGTCGAGCATGGCAACCACCCAGCCGGCGCCGGCAAGGTGTCGGGCGAGCGCGACGTCTTCCACCACGGCACTGGCAACCGGGTGCATACCGCCGGCGGCCAGCAGCGAACGCCGCCGGAAGGCCATGCACTGGCCGTTGGCCAGGTGCCGATCGGCGCGTACCGCGCCAGTTGCACCGGGCGGACCGAAGCGGTAGACAAGCGTGGTCAGCAGTGCTGCGTGAAGCCACTGCGCGGGGGCGGTGGGACACTCGAATCGCCCCCCGACGGTAACGAATTGCAGCCCATCGTGCTCGGCTCGCTCGACCAACGCGAGCGGCAGAAGAGGTGCCGGCCGAGTGTCGGCGTCGAGCGCGACGACCCACTCGCCGGTGGCAGATTCGATGCCCTGTTGCAGCGCCCACGCCTTACCCACCCACCCGTGCGGCAGCGGGCTGCCGGGCACCACCCGCGCCCCAGCGCGGCGGGCGACAGCGGTGGTGGCATCGGTGCTCTGGTCATCGACGACGATCACCTCACCGATCCCCGGCGCCCACCGCAGCGCCTCGAGCAAGGGCCCGATCCGCTCCGCCTCATCCCGCGCCGGCACCACCACCGAAACCAACGATCTGGGCAGGATTCCTCTCGGAAACCGAGAGGAATCCTGCCCAGATCTCGGGGGTGAGGGGATCGTGAGGGGAGGGCGGAGGTTGAGGGCGCGGGCAAGGCGGGCGATGGCGACGACTGCGGCGTACACGCGCACCACCAGGGCGACCTTGCCGAGCTTCGTCGTGGGGGCGGTGAAGCGACGCATCAGCGGAAGTCGTGAGCGATCATGTCGGCAACGATCTTCGCGCTCATCACGACCAGCGGCAGGCCACCTCCGGGGTGGCTGCTCCCGCCGACGAGGTACAGACCACGTCGCGCCCCGCGATTGGCCGGGCGAACAAACGCGGCGCGACGACCATTCGACGAGGTGCCATAGATCGCTCCGCCGGGGGAGGTGAAGCGCTTCTCGAAGTCGGCCGGTGCGATCGTGTCGGCGAACAGCAGCCGGGACCGTAGGTCGATTCCGTGGGAGGCGAGCCGTTCCAACACGACACGCTGATACCCGGCGACGTTCACTGTCGCCCCCGCAGGAGCATTGACGAGCAGGAACCAGTTCTCGTGCCCAGCGGGTGCCTGTGAGGGATCGGTCACCGAGCTCACACAGGCGTAAATGGTCGGATCGGTCGGCATCCTTGCAGCGCGGATCTGGGCGAACTCGGCCTGGCTGTCGTCGCTGAACCACACGTTGTGATGGCTGATCCCCTCAGTCAGGCCGGCGACACCGGCCATCACCACGAACCCGCTCGACGACGGCTCGGCCCGACGGACCCGGCGCAGCGCCCTCCGGTCGCGCAGCAGATCGCGATACAGATGCGTCGCGTCGGCGTTGGCGACGATCGCGTCGGCCATGATCACCTCGCCGGCGGCCAACTCCACGCCGGCGACCGCAGCACCGTCGGCGCGCACCGCAGTCACTTCGGCGCGGCACCGGATCTCGACCCCAACCCGTTCGGCAATCGACACCAGAGCGTCGCACACAGCGCCGAGGCCGCCCATCGGGTACCAGCATCCAAAGTCGTGTTCGACTGCGGCGATGCAGCCGAGCGTGGCAGGTGCCAGCGATGGATCGGAACCCGAGTACGTGGCGTAGCGTCCGGCCCACTGCACCATGTGCGGGTCATCGAAGTACCGCGTCGCCGATCGTTGCAGCGTCCGGAACGGATCGATGTCGGTGAGGTCGCGCGGTCGCTTCAACCGCCGGGCCAACGACAGCGGTCCCGACATCGGACCGGCGAAGAACGTGCGCTCGCTGACCGCCCACACGGTTCGGCCGTGCTCGACGAAACGGCGGTAACCGGGCGCATCGCAACCTGCGTCGGTGACGATCAGTCGGTGCCCGTCGCGCCACGAGTACTGGAACTGCGGGTCGAGCCGGACGAGATCGACCTCGTCACGCAGGCTCGTGCCGGCCACACGGAACAGTTCGTCGAACACTGCCGGGAGTGTGACCAGCGATGGTCCCGCGTCGAACCGGAACCCATCCCGCTGGTGCACCGCCAGCTTGCCGCCGACCGAGCCGTGACGTTCGAGCACCACCACCCGGCGCCCGGCGACCGCAAGGCGGATCGCCACCGCCAGCCCGCCGACTCCGGCGCCGATGACGACGACATCCGTCACCTAGCCACCTCAGCCACCCCAATCACGTCAGCCATGTCAACCGAGTCAGCCATGGAATCGGCGATGCAACAACCGGGTCGAAGCCAGTGCGGCGACCGGCAGCATCGCCGACCCGCCGACGACGGCCACGACCGGGTCACGGAAGTACGCCGCGAAGCCGACAGTCTCCATCACGGCCATGTAGGCGTACTCACCAACCAGGGCCGCCGACGGTTCACTCGGTGGGAGCACAAGCTCAAGGAGAGCCATCACCCCGAGCGATGTTGCGAACCAGCCGACGAAGTTCGACAGCGGAATGCCGCGGTACCGCCCCGGGCGCGCCCAGCGCCAGTAGCCCTCGCCGACCATCTGCGGATCGAGGAACAGATCCCACGCGGTCATCGTGGCAGCGCCGGCGACGATCCGAGTGACACGATTCGATCTCTGCCCGAGTGCCGCATGCGCCGTCTCCCGGGCGGGGACCGCCATCGCCACCCAGGCCAGAGGAACGATCGCCGGGACCCCGCGTACCTGCGGTCGAAGTGCCCCGGTGTACCAGTAGCGCCCGAACGGCCATCCCGTTTCGACGCCGACATGTTCCACAGCAGCGCACCCGGCCGCCACTGACCCGCCGGCCAGCACCGTGCGCGCGGTCCCCCATCGGCGGGCGCTCACGACCGCCGTCGTCGTGCACAGACTGGTGATCACCACGCGGCTGAGCAGTCGCCGCGCCGGCCCGCCGCGCGCCGCGAGTGGCGTGGCGATCATGCCGGCCACGCTGACCGCCATCGGCACCCACGCCGCCGCTGCGCTCCCCCGACCCGCGCTGCCCGACCGCTCACGCAATCCCTGCTTCGGCGGGTCGGCGACGGTCACGGGACGGCCGGGCTGGCGCGGCGGATCAGGCGGCGCGGTACTTGGGGAGCGAGGAGGCGGGCGACCATTGCGGCTTTTTCGGTTGTCGAGACTCGCGCACGCTTGGCGAAGACGTCGTAGTCCTGCTGCTCGATCTTGTCGAGGATTCTGCCGTACAGCACACGTGCCGCACCGATGCAGCGGGCCGATTGTTCCGGCAGCATCGCCGTTCCCAGGTCGGCTGATGCGTACAGGTTGCGGCATCTGGTGATCTCGAACCGCATCAGCTCGACGAAGTTCGGGTCGCACCGACGATCGGCCAGGTCCACACCGAAGCGGCGCAGATCCTCCTGCGGCAGGTACTGCCGATTGCGATCGAGGTCTTCGGAGATGTCCCGCAAGAAGTTGGTCAACTGGAATGCGTTCCCAAGGTCGCGTGCATGTTCGAGCGCCTCTGGTTGGAGGGGTTCGAGGATCGGCAGCATCATCTCGCCGATCACCGCCGCAGAGCCGTCCATGTAGACGAGAAGGTCAGCCCAGGTTTCGTAGCTCGTCACGGTGAGATCCATGGTCATCGAGCGCAGGAACCTCCGGAAACAATCGAGATCGATGTCGAACGCGTGAACGGTGTGCACCACCGCTTTCAGTACGGGGTCGTCGCTGCGGCCCCGTACGGCATCGGCGAAGAAGCGGTCCCCAAAATCTGCCAGCGCAATCGCCCGCTGTTCGACGGTGGCGGGACCAAGATCGTCGACGATGTCGTCGGCGTACCGGCAGAACGCATACAGCGCCCACACGTGGTGCTGCTTGACCCGCGGCAGGACCAGGGTGCTCCAGTAGTACGTGGTGCCGTAGCGCTTGTTGAGCTGCCGGCAGTTTTCGTAGCTGACTTCGAGGGGAACGGCAGTCCCGTTCGGAGACGCCGCTCCAGATCGTCCGGCGTTCATTGACGCTCGCTCGCGTACTGGTCGACCCGCTCGGCGGCGAGCTTGCCCGAGATCAGCACCATCGGCACACCGACTCCCGGCAGCGTTGACGAGCCAGTGAAGACCAACCCCGGCACCCGTCGATCGATGTTGTTGGGGCGGAACGGGCCGGTTTGGCGGAACGTGTGGGCCAGCGCGAACGGTGTGCCCCGTTCCATACCCTGCGCCTGCCAATCGAGCGGGTCGTAGAACCGTTCGACGACGACGTCAGTGGGATACCCGAGGGAGCCGACCTTGGCGCGCAGCGATTCACCGATGCGGTCACGTTCGCGGGCCCAGTCGACGCGCCCGTCGAGGTTGGGGGTGGGCTCAAGCACATAGATGCTGCTGCAGCCTTCGGGGGCGAGCGACGCATCGTCGAGCGAGTGCAAGGTGACGAGGATCGACGGGTCGGGCATTCGCACACCGTCGTGAATGAGTGCGCGGAACGAGGCATCCCAGTCGTGGCCGAAGTGGATGTTGTGATGCGCAGCGCCAGGCGGCGCGAGTCCCTTCACCCCGGCGACCCACAGCACGCAACTCGGCGAGTACGTGCCGCGACGGGCCACACGCGGGGCCTCGACGCCGTCGAGCAACGTGCGGTAGGCCACCGGAAGATCGGGATTGCACACCACCGCGTCGGCGGCGACACGTTCGCCGCCGTCGAGTTCGACGCCACCCACCCGTCCTGTCGCGTCGCGCAAGATGCTGGCGACCGGCGCGCCATAGCGGATCGTCGCCCCGGCCTGCTGGACCGCAGCGGCCAGGCCGGTGGCCATCGCGTGCATGCCGCCCTCGGGCACGAACACCCCCTCGACCGAGTCCATGTAGGTGATGATCGCATACAGGCTGAGCGCCTCATACGGGGCCAGTCCGGCGTACATCGCCTGGAAGCTGAAGATCCGCTGCAGTCGTTCGTCGCGAAAGAACGACGCGACCTTGCGGCCGAGCTTGCCGAACCCGCCGAGTCGCACCAGTTCCAGCCCGGCCCGCCACGGCCTGACGAGATCGAGGACCGAGTCGAAGTTCACATCGATGAAGCTGGCCATCTCGACCCGGTACAGCCGCTCCAGCCAGTCGCAGAAGCGACCGAACGCTTCGGCTTCGGTGTCGTTGGCGAAGCGGCGAATCTCCTCGGTCATCGCCTCGCGCCCATGTCGAACGTGGAGCACCGAGCCGTCGGCGAACACGGCCCGGTACATCGGGTCGACCTTGTTGATGGTCACGTAGTCGGCCATCTCGGCGCCCGCAGCTCGGAACACGTCGCCCAAGATGCCGGGCATGGTCAGCACCGTGGGGCCGTTGTCCAATCGAAAGCCGGCCTCGGTGATCATCCCCGCTCGTCCCCCGGGGATCGCCTCGCGTTCGACGATGGTGACCCGGTGTCCGGACGCGGTGAGGTGCGCCGCAGCTGACAGTCCACCGAGGCCCGCGCCGATCACCACCACGTCGAGCGCCCGACGGGTGACTGGAGCGCCCGACCGAAGGGAGCCAAACCGCGAAGACCGCTGGCGCCGGGTCGTCGACGAACGGAGGATTGGCCGGGCCATCAATCCTGCCGGGCGCTCACGTAGTGCGCGAGCGCTACGAGTTCGTCACGGGCCGCGGCGACGATGGGGGCGGTGGCGATGGCGGTCAGCGCCTCTTCGGTGAGCGCTTCGATGGTTGCCTCCATCGACGCAAGTGCCCCGGTGTCGACGATTGCTTGCTGGATTCGGGCTACATCGCTGTCGGAAAGGCCAGAACGGCCCACTTTTCCGAGCACGGACCGTTGAGCTGGTGTGGCCATCTCCACAGCTCGGGCGAGGAGCGGGGTCGGCTTCCCCTCGCGTAGATCCCCGCCGACCGGTTTACCGGTGACCGCCGGATCGCCGAAGGCGCCCATCACGTCGTCGCGCATCTGGAACGCGTCGCCGAGGGGGAGGCCGTAGGCGCTCAGCGAGGTCATCACCTCCTCCATGCGATGCTGTTGCAGCGTGGGGCCCGACGATCCCGCGACAACGGCCGCCGACGGATTGGCCAGCACTGCGCCGAGGTGCAGGGGACGTTCGATGGTGTACTTGCCGCTCTTGTATCGGCAGATCCGGGCCGCCTTGTCCTGCCCGCGATCGCGGGTGGCGCCCCCGAGCAGGTCGAGGATCTGGCCGACGTTGAGCTCGACGCGAAGTTCGTTCCACACGGCCCACGCCTCGGTAGACACACCCTGCAGGAGTTGGTCGGCGTACACGAAAGCGAGGTCGCCGACCAGGATCGCGACTCCTTCCCCGAAACGCCGCGACTCCCCCGCCCAGAGCTGTTGACTGTGCCGTTCGGCGAACACGGTGTGGGTGGTTGATGCTCCACGTCGGGTAGCGGCATCATCCATGACATCGTCGTGGAACAGCGCAAAGGCGTGCATCAGCTCGAATGCAGCACCGGCACGGACCACTACCGGGTCATCCGGGTCACCCCCGGCACCGACGAATCCCCAGTACGTGAACGCCGGGCGCAGTCGCTTGCCGCCGGCGAGGACAAGGCGGGCGATCTCGCCGATCGGCTCGCTGAGATCGGCGTCGAAGGTGGTCCAACGCCGTGCTTCAGCGTTGAGCAGAACCCGGAGGCACTCCTCGACGTTTCGGCCAATGGTGGCCAGCGAAGGAGGCGGAGCAGAACAGGACACGACGCCGCAGGCTAGGTCGGATTCCGCAATCGTGCACTGCCGTGCGCCGGTGCCTGTCGGGTACTCTGCCGTGCCCTGCCCTGCCCCGCCGGCGGCCGCCGCGCCGGAGGAGTTGAGCTCGTGGGGCTAGTCAGGCTTCGAGGCGGGCGACGACCTGGTCAATTCGTAGCCGGGCGTTGGTGATCCGTTCGCGACAAAACCCAATCAGCTCCGAAGCCCGCTGTACCTGTGTGGCCAGCGTGTCGACATCGACGTCGGCACGTTCGAGTTGCAGCAGGATCGCTTCGAGTTCAGCGAGCGCAGCCGAATATCCGTCAGCCACCGGCCCAGGACCGGGCGAGACGGGTCCGGGCGAGACGGGTCCGGGCGGAACAGGAGCAGGACCCGGACCGGGTGTAACGGGACCCGGATCGGCGGTGGCGGATGTGGTCATGGGGTCAACTCCCTGCGAGGGTCATCGACGGAGGTATCAACGACGGGGGCATGAACGACGGGGGCGCCGAGTCCACCGCTGCCTGGGGTGGGTACAGCGCCCGAGGGGGACTGATCGGCGGGGCGGACCTCGGCCGATTCGACGCGGCTGGTCACGGTGCCGTTGGTCAGCGAGGTGACGAGCGTGTCGCCAGCGGTGACCTGCGTGGCATCGGTGATGGCCCTGCCGTCGGACCCGCGGGTGATGCTCCACCCGCGGGCCA
>JANNHO010000397.1:0-12914 GCA_031404435.1 Acidimicrobiaceae bacterium
GTCACCGAGGTCTCCGAGGTTGGTGAGGTTGGTGAGGTTGGTGAGGTTGCCGATGTTGAGCCCGACGGCGGATTCGATCAGCTCGGGTTGCGGACCGAGTTGTTGCAGGTGTTGTCCGATCTCGGGTACGAAGAGCCGACCCCGATTCAGCGCGAGACGATCCCGTTGCTACTCGATGGTCGCGACCTGCTCGGCCAAGCCGCGACGGGTACCGGTAAGACCGCTGCGTTCGCGCTCCCCATCTTGCAACTCGTTGATGCCAAGGCCAAGGTCCAGCCGCTGGCGCTGGTCCTGGTACCGACCCGCGAGCTCGCGGTACAGGTGTCTGAAGCGATGTACAAGTACGGCCGCGACGTGAGCGCACGGGTGCTGCCGATCTACGGCGGGCAGCCGATCGGCCGCCAGCTGCAAGCGCTCGACCGCGGGGTACACGTGGTGGTGGCCACGCCCGGCCGCGCCCTCGACCACATCCGTCGCGGCACGCTGCCGCTGCAGGATGTGCGCATGGTGGTGCTCGACGAAGCCGACGAGATGCTCGACATGGGCTTCGCCGAGGACATCGAGGAGATCCTCGCATCCACGCCGGCGGGGCGCCAGACCGTGCTGTTCTCTGCCACCATGCCGCCGCGCATCCACAGCATCGCCAAGCGCCACCAGCAGAACCCGGTCAAGATCCAGATCGGCCGTGGCGAAACCAAGGCCGGCAAGGCGCTCATCCGCCAGCGGGCGTTCATCGTTGCCAGGGCACACAAACCTGCCGCGCTCGGGCGCATCCTCGACGTCGAGGTGCCGACGGCGGCGATCGTGTTCTGCCGCACTCGCACCGAGGTCGATCAGCTGACCGAAACGCTCAACGGTCGCGGCTACCGCGCCGAGCCGCTCCACGGCGGGATGAGCCAGGAACAACGCGACCGGGTGATGGGGCGGATGCGTTCGGGAACCGCCGAACTGCTGATCGCCACCGACGTGGCGGCGCGAGGACTCGATCTCGATCAGCTCACCCACGTGTTCAACTACGACGTCCCTTCGGCACCGGAGGCGTACGTGCACCGCATCGGCCGCGTCGGCCGGGCCGGCCGTGAGGGCGTGGCGATCACGCTGGCCGAGCCGCGCGAACAGCGTCAGCTGACCAACATCGAGCGGCTCACGAAGCAGACCATCGCGATCGAGAAGATCCCCACGGTCGCAGATCTACGCGCCAAGCAGATGCAGATCACACTCGTCACGTTGCGCGAGGCGCTACTCACCGGCGACGTCGACCGCTTCGGTGAGGTGGTCGACGCGCTGTCCGACGAGTTCGAGGTTCGCGACATCGCGCTCGCTGCGGTGAAGTTGGCCCACGAGGCCGGCGGCGCAGTCGACGATGTGCACGAGATCCCCGAGCCGTTCGTCCGGCCCGACCGGCCCACCCTCGACCGGCACACACGCGATGCCCGCCCACAACGAGACCAGGGCGGCACCCGCGACCGCCCAGTGCGGGGCAAGGGCGGCGACCGCGACGACAACGGGACCACGGCTCGTGTCTACATCGGCCTCGGTCGTGCCGAGCGGGTGACCCCCGGCGATCTCGTCGGTGCGATCGCCAACGAGACCAACCTCACCGGCAAGCAGATCGGCCCCATCAAGGTGGCCGAACGGTTCTCGATCGTCGGTGTGCCCGAACACGCGATCGACGATGTGATTGCCGCAATGAAACGCACCACGATCAGGGGCAAGAAGGTCACGATCCGCCGCTACGTCGAAGACAGCCGCTGATCCGTCAGCCGGGCGACTAGCCGGGCGCGACTAGCCGGGCGCGACTCGCCGGGGCAACGAGGCCGCCAGTGCTGCCGACAGATCGGCCCACAGGTCGTCGACGTGTTCGATACCGACGCTCATCCGGATCAGGCCAGGATGCACGTGGGCATCGCCTGCGTACTTCTGGCGTCGTTCCAACGTGGTCTCCACCCCACCGAGGCTCGTTGCCGGCACGATCAGGCCGACGTTGCGACATACCGCATCGGCCGCCTGGGCGCCACCACTGACCACGAACGCGACCATCGCTGCGAACCCCGGATAGCGGACGTCGTCCACACCAGGGTGGGCGCGTAGCCGCTCGACGAGCTCCACGGCGTTGGCTGACGCCCGCTCCATCCGCAACGGCAGCGTCCGTGCGCCGCGGAGGGCCAGGAACGACTCCAACGCTCCCGGCATCGCGCCGTTGACGAGGCGCGCGTGACGAAGCCGGTCGTGCACCACGACGTCGCTGGTGATCGTCAGCCCGATCAGCAGATCGCTGTGGCCGCCGATGAACTTGGTTCCGCTGTGCACCACGATCGTGGCACCGTGTTCGAGCGGCCGGGAGCAGATCGGGGTGGCGAACGTGCTGTCTACCACCACGCTCGCTCCGGCCGACTTCGCAGCAGCGCACAGCGTGACGAGGTCGGCCACCTGCAGGGTCGGATTGGTGGGTGTCTCGATCCACACCACATCGGCACCGTCGATGGCCTCGATCACTGCGGCCGTGTCGGCGATGTCGACCGGACGGACCTCGACTCGCGCTTGCTCGACCAGATCGGTCACCAGGGCGCGCACCCCGAGGTAGGTGTCGGTCGGCAACACGAGCACCTTCGGTGCCAGTGCGAACAGCGCCGCCGACGCGGCAGCCATCCCCGTGGAGAACGCAGTGGCCTGACCGCCCTCCAACGCGCCGATGCATTCCTCCAGGCCGTCGGTCGTTGCGGTTCCGTGCGTGCGCGCGTACACGCCTTCCTCACCACGGAAGTTCGACGCCATCACGATGGGATGGTTGAGCGGTGAGCCCACGCCGATCGGACGGCCGGACGAGATAGCGATGGTCGAACGATGCACGATCAGGCGACCGCGAGTTGCCGGGCGGAGGCACCCATCATCTGCACGAAGTTGCCGCTGTAGAACGCCTCGCGTGCGGCTTCGGGTACGTCGCCGAGGCTGCGCTCGAACCGTTCGATCGGGCGCCGCCCGCCCTCCACATGCGGATAGTCAGAGCTGAACATCAGCACCTCGACGCCGGCCTCGCTCACCAGCCAGCCGACGTCTTCGGTCGGGTACGGCGTGAACTTCATGTGGGTGCGCACGTATTCGCTTGGCCTCATCCTCAGGGCCCGCACCCGGTCCTCATGTTTGCGGAACGCCTCGAACGCGCTTTCCATCTGGCGCATCCAGCTCGGCACCCAGATCGCGCCCTGCTCGATCACGCCGATCCGGAGGCGGGGGAAGCGGTCGAAGACACCGTCGAACACCATCGTTGCCAGCGTCTGCATCGGCGGATAGGGGATGGCCATGTAGTCGACGGAGCGAAAGTTCTCCTCGCCACCGTGGAAGTCGGGCGGGATCGGCAAGCCGTTGACGAAGTAGCTCCGGTCGATCAGGTCGCCGGTGCCACCGACGTGGAACACCACGGGCAGATCTGCCTCCTCGGCCTGCGCCCACACCGCGTCGAGGCGGCGGTGGCTCGGCGAGTGCCCGCGGGGGCAACCGCTGGCGACAAGCAACGCCGCCGCGCCGCCGACGATCGCTTCTCCCGCCATCGCGGCAGAACGATCGAAGTCGGCGAGCGGCACGTAGCACGTCGGCAGCAGCCGCGGGTCGACCGAGCAGAACTCGACCATGCCCCGGTTGTGGGCGCGAGCTGCGCCGTACGCGAGGTCGAGATCGTCGCCGTGCTCCCAGTCGCGCAGGCGCCGGTTGTGGAAGGTGTTGAACAGCAACTGGCTGGAGAACCCGAGCAGGTCGAGCGCCCGCGGGCGGTCGTCGGGCACGAACGAGCCGGTGGCCGCGAAGTTCTTGCGGGCCATGATCTCGGTCGCTTCAGTGGAACGGTAGGACGCCGAAGCGTGCCGATCAGCGAGGCGTTCGAACGTGGTGCGCAGATCGGTCAGCTGTTCGTCCGGATCCCCCGTCTGGCGCAGCTCGTTGCCGCCACCCAGGTCGAGTGGCGCGATTCGGTCGCGAACGTCCGGATCGGCAAAGTCGCGCAGCCACGTTGGTGTCTCCATGATGTGAGCGTCGGCGTCGTGGACGATGCGCCCGAGCTTGTTGTACGCCATCGGGTCTCCTTCGGTACTGCCGCTGACAGTACCCCTCGGGCTGGCGGCTCGGTTCAGCCGTCGAGCACCGCCACCATCGCGGCAACAACGTGAGCGACGTTGTGTTCATTGATCCCGGCGACGCACATCCGACCGGAACGAAGCAGGTACACCGCATGCTCGGCGCGGAGCCGGTCGACCTGCTCGGGTGTGAGGCCGGTGTAGCTGAACATCCCCCGTTGGGCGAGCAGGTACGAGAAGTCCCGCCCGGGCAGCGCGGCAACCAGAGCGTCGTGGAGCACCGTGCGCATGCTGGCAATGCGATTGCGCATGCCCTCGAGCTCGACATGCCACTGCGCCCGCAACCCGGCATCACAGAGCACCGCTACCACCACCATGGCACCGTGGGTTGGCGGGCTCGAGTAGATGGTGCGCACACCAAGCTTGAGCTGGCCGAGTACCCGGTCGGCTTCTTCCTGCGAGCCGCACACCACCGACAGCGCACCGCACCGCTCGCCATAGAACGACATGCTCTTGGCGAAGGAGTTGGCGACCAGGAACGTCAGCCCCGCATCCGCCATCGCTCGAACGGCGAACGCATCCTCGATGATGCCCTCACCGAATCCCTGGTAGGCAAGGTCGATGAACGGGATCAGCTCGCGCTCGAGGGCCACCGCGCACACCTGTTGCCATTGCCCTGGAGTGAGGTCGACACCCGTTGGGTTGTGGCAGCAGCCGTGCATCACCACGATCGCGTGGCGCGGCAGTTCAGCCAACGCGGCGATCATCGCCGGGAAGTCCAGCCCACGCGTCGCCGGGTCGTAGTACGGGTGGCTGCGTACGGTGAAGCCAGCGCCCTCGAACAAGGCGATGTGGTTTTCCCACGTCGGGTCGGTGACCCACAGCTCGCTGCCGGGGAAGTACCGCCGAAGAAAATCGGCACCCACCTTCAGTGCCCCCGACCCCCCGATCGATTGCACGGTGGCGATCCGCCCGCCGGTGACGGCTTCGTGTTCTGCTCCGAACACCAGATCCTGCACGGCGCGGCGATACGGCTCGGCTCCCTCCACAGGTAGGTACGAACGCGTCCGGGGTGTCGCCACGAGCGCCGTCTCCGCCGCTCGGACGCAGCCGAGGAGCGGGATATCACCGTCGGCGTCGTAGTACAAACCAACGCCGAGGTTGACCTTCGGGTGTCGCTGATCGTCGTGGAAGATCCCGATCAGCGACAGGATCGGGTCACCCGGGTACAGATCGACATGGTCGAACAGGGAAGTGGACTCGTTCACGCGCACGTGGTTAGCACACGTCGCAACGTCGTGAGGAGATCGGCCCACCCCAGACTTCCGGCGGGCCGGATGCCGTTCAGAAACTTCTTGGCGCATGTCAGCGGCCGGTCAGGTGCCGTGGGTAAGACTGACAGGTGGAAGCTGAGCTTGGAGGTGTGTGCGATGAAGGTGCTCGTGGTCGACGACGACCGCAAGGTCGCCACTGCGGTGAAGCGCGGTCTCGAGGCGGAGGGCTTCACCGTCGAGGTGTCCTTCGACGGCGACGACGGATTCTGGAAAGCCACCGAGAACGCCTACGACCTCATCGTGCTCGACATCATGCTGCCAAAAAGAAACGGATACCGGTTGTGCGCCGACCTGCGCGACGCCGGGAACTGGACGCCGGTACTGATGCTCACTGCCAAAGACGGCGACCTCGATGAAGCCGAGGCCCTCGACACCGGCGCCGACGACTACCTGACCAAACCGTTTTCGTTCCCCGTGCTCGTCGCTCGCATCCGCGCGTTGCTGCGCCGCACCGGCAACCGCATGGACGACAGCATCACCGCCGGCGGACTGCGCATCGATTCCGGCGCACGGCGGGTCTTCCGCAACGACCACGAGGTTCCGCTCACCTCGCGCGAGTTCGACGTCGCCGAGTTCCTCGCTCGACGATCCGACACCGTGCTGTCGAAAACTGAGATCATTGCCGGGGTGTGGAGCGATGACTTCGATGGCGACTTGAACATCGTCGAGGTGTACATCCGCCGTCTGCGCCGCAAGCTCGACGAACCCTTCGGCACTGACACGATCTCCACCATCCGCGGCGCGGGATACCGGTGGGAATCGGTTTGAGCGAACGGTCGGGCGAGGAGTCGCCGCAACGGGAATCACCACCCGGATCGCCAAGCCAGCCGAGACGCCGGATGGGAATCCGTGTCCGTATCACGTTGATCGCGCTCACCACGATGACCCTCGTGCTGATGCTCACCGCCGTTGCCCTGCTGGCGCTGCACCAACGGGTGCTCACTGACAGCCTGGACGAATCGCTCGAAAGCCGAAGCGAAGAGATCGCAACACTGTTGCGGACGGACCAGTTGTCACCGACGATCACCGGGCAGGGCGACGACGATGCCGTCGCTCAGGTCGTCGACGTCTCTGGGCGGGTGATCGCCAGCACGGTCAACTACATCGGCCAGCCTCCGCTGACGACACCGGACACCGACGCCAGGACGTTTCAGACCGTGCGGCTCGTCACCCAGGACCGGCGGATGCGGCTGCACTCACGACTGGCCGGGGATGTGGCGGTGCACACCATCGCGTCGTTCGACGAGGTCGAAGACAGCACGGCGGCGCTGCGGCGCGGGCTGCTGGTCACTGTGCCAGTTGCGGTGATTCTGCTCGGCCTCGTGATCTGGCGAACCGTCGGCCGAGCACTGAAACCGGTCGACGAGATCAGCTCGCGGGTGGGTCAGATCACCGCAACCAACCTCCACCTGCGCGTGCCCGAACCGGCAACGGCCGATGAGATCGGGCGGCTGGCCGACACGATGAACGACATGTTGGACCGGCTGCAACGATCAGCCGAACAGCAGCGTAGATTCGTGGCCGACGCCTCCCACGAGCTGCGTGGTCCGCTCACGAGGATCCGCACCGAGTTGGAGGTTGATCTGCTGCACCCCGCCGACTCCGACCTCACTGCGACCCATCGCAGCGTGCTGGAGGAGGCTCAGAGCCTGCAACGGCTCATCGACGACTTACTCACGCTCGCACGCCTCGACGCTTCGGTGGCGAGTGCGGCAACGGCCGATCGGCGACTCGTCGATCTCGATGACGTTGTCTTCCACGAGACCAACCGTCTGCGGTCCGTCGGCCGCGTCACCGTCGACGTCTCGGGGGTGACGGCGGTGCAAGCGATGGGGCATCCGGAACAACTGACGCGGGTGGTCCGCAACCTCGCCGACAACGCGCACCGATACGCCCGGTCGACGATCACGATCGGGCTGAGTGAGCGCGACGGGATCGCTCGCCTCACCGTGGCTGATGACGGCCCCGGCATCCCCCCTGCCGACCGCGAACGGATCTTCGAGCGCTTCACCCGACTCGACGAAGCACGCGCAACCGACTCCGGCGGGACGGGACTGGGCCTGGCGATCACCCGTGAAATCGTCGAACGTCATGGCGGGACAATCGTCGTGGATACGCAGTCCACGGCTGGCGCGCTGTTCGTGGTGCGCCTGCCGGCAGTGGTCTGAGCGTGAGTGCGCCAACCGGTGGGATCAGGTGCCGGAGCGGAGGGCTTCGACGGGGGCGAGGCGGGTCGCCCTGATCGCCGGATACGTGCCGGACACGAGGCCGGTCAGCCCACCGACGACCGGAGCCAACAGCGGTGCAAACGGATCAAGAACCGGCGTCCAGTTCTGGTACGCCGACACGACGACCACCACGACCGTACCCACGCTCGCGCCGACGATTCCTCCAACGAAGCCCATCGTGGTGCTCTCGAGCAGGAACTGCTGGCCGACATGGCGACGCGACGCACCGAGGGCGCGGCGGAGCCCGATCTCACCAGTTCGTTCGATGACCGAGACAAGGGTCACGTTGGCGATGCCAATCGCGCCGACCAGCAGCGACACCCCGCCGAGGATCAAGAACAGCAGATCGAGGTCGTTCTGCACGGCATCACGCACTCGTCGCGGATCGGGCGGTGACACCACCTTGAGACTGCGCGGGTTGTCGGGACGCAGGGCCAGCGGCAATTGGCGGGCCACGAGCGACGTTGCCCCGATCTCGGTCTCGACGACCACGATCGCCGGATTCTGCAGCCGGTAGTACCGCTGCGCCGTCCCTTCCGGGATGATCACCGCACCCAACAGGTCTGGTTGGCGGGCCACGCCATCGAGGATGCCGATGACCAAGTAGATGTCGTCGCCGATACTGATCGCCGGGAGATGATCGATTCGCGTGATCCCGAGTCGAGAGGCCGCATTGGGGCCCAGCACGGCGACGCGGTCGGCGCGCTGCGAGTGAGCTTCGTTGAGCAACGCTCCCGTCCGCAGATCGGCGCGGACGGCTCCGAACAGTCCTGGTGACGCGGCGCTGACGGTCAACTTGAACGCCGTCGGGCTCTGCGGATCGTTGAGTGCCGACCCGGCGACGAGGCGCGAACCTACGTTCAGCGTGCTGAGATTCCCCACAGCGGCGACGCCGTTGAGGCGACCGACGCGTTCGGGCGCGTCCCACGGCAGCGCATCGACGGCAACGCTGGCCGCCGACGGTTTCGGAGTGACGACGATCTCGGTCGCCGCCAGTTCGTCGAAGCGACCCACGATTCGGTGGCCGGCCGTGCGCGACAGTCCGAGGGTGGCCACCAGCGCGGCGAGTCCGACGACGGTACCGATGACGGTGAGGACCGTACGCCCGGGTCGGGCGAACAGGCCACCGAGCGCCTCGTTGACGAGGTCGCGCACCGTCATCCCCGACGGTGCCTGGAGCGGCCGGTCACCGGTACCACGGGTGCGCCGCCAGAGCCGCATCACCACACCTCCGTCAGCCGACCATCGACGATGCGGACCTGGCGCAGCGCGCGCTCGGCGACGTCTCGTTCATGGGTGATCATCACCATCGTCATCCCCTGCTGGTTGAGCTCGGCAAACAGGGCCAGCAACGTCGCCGTCGTGGTCGAGTCCAGGTTGCCAGTCGGTTCGTCACACAGCAGCAGCCGGGGCGAGCCCATCAGTGCCCTGGCGATGGCCACCCGCTGCTGTTCGCCCCCTGAGAGCTGCGTGGGCACGAAGTCGGCGCGATGCCCCAGCCCCACCTTCTCGAGCGCGTCGGCGGCCCGCTGGCGCCGGCTGCCCCACGGTGCCTTGCGATACACGTCGGCCAACATGACGTTCTCGGTGACCGTGCGATGAGCGAGCAGGCGAAACGACTGGAACACAAAGCCGATCCCCCGGCTGCGGAGTCCGGCGCGTTCTTTGTCGGTGAGATCGGCGACCTCGATGCCATCGAAACGGTAGGAACCTGACGTGTATCCGTCCAAACATCCGAGGATGTTGAGCAGCGTCGACTTCCCCGATCCTGACGGGCCGACAACGGCGACCCAGTCGCCACTGCCGACGACGAGGTCGACATCAACCAGCGCATGCACCGGTGGCACCGAGTCGTACCGCTTGCCGATCGCCGCCAGCTCCACGACAGCCGGAACGAAAGGCACCGTCGACAACTCGTCGAACCGGATTGCAGCAGCGTCCGTGGGAGTGTCATCGCCCACGGTGTCATCGGCGGGCACGACATCGGCAGGGCTAACCACCGGAACCACCAGACACCGTGACCTCGGTGGTGACCTCGGTGGTGATGTCGGTCGTTGCGCCGGCCGGGCTGGTCCCGGCTGACGATGTACCGTTCTGTTCGAAGCCGATCACCACGAGATCACCCACGTGCAGCGAACCGTCGGGGGAAGTGACCTCGACGTAACCGTCGGCCGACAACCCGGGGGTGACGGTGATGAACTCCGTACTGCCGCCGACGCTCACCTGCACTCGCGATGAGCCATCGGGCGCCAACGTCAGTGCGCTCACCGGTACGGCCATCACCGAGCCGCTACTCGATTCGACGGGGATCGTGAGCCGGACCGAGGTCCCGATCAGGTTGGGTGGCGCATCGGCGACATCGATCGTGAACGACACGTGAAACCCGTCCACACCGTTGGTACCGGGGCCCGGCGCTACAGCGGCCACAACCCCAACGGCAGCGATGCCGAGGTCGGGCTCATCGATCTGCACCGACATCCCCGCGGTGACGAGGCCGGCATCTTCCAGCGCCAGACCGCCGTCGATGTGGACGAGCGCATCCGTGACAGACATGATCGCCCCGACGACCGGGTCTCCAATCGTCACGAACACCTCCGACACCCGCACCGGGCCCGTTGCGACGAAGACCAACTCGTCGGCCGGTACCTGGACGCCGGCCCGACGGCGGGCCAGATCGGCTTCCTGCGCAGCACGGCCGGCAACCTCATCCCGAGATCCTGCCGCCAGCCGGGCGTTGGCCACGGCACTCTCGGCGGAACGCACCGCCGCGACGCTCACGCTGACGTCGGCCGATGCCTCAGCGGCAATCGCCAAAGCCTCATCGATGGCGCGTTCGCCTGCGAGGCGCACCGCATCGGAGTTCGCCTTCGATGCGTTGAGCTCGCGCTCCGCGGCAGCGATCTCGGTCGGTGTCGCCGGCGCCGGAGATTGCAGCCGGTTCAACGTCGACAGCTTGACGGCAACGTCAGCGGCGGCCACCGCATCGGCGGCGGCGGCCTGCGTGCGTGCCGCGGCCAACGCCCCGGGCGCACCCGTGACGACCGCCTGAGCGTCGGCGATCGCCTGTACGCCGGTGAGGTTCGCCTGATCGGCGGCGGCTCGTGCCGCAGCGAGGTCGGCCTGCGCCGTCGCGATCAATGCGGTTGTGGCCAGCGGGTCGACCAGGAGCCCATCGAGGGTGGCCTGCCGTGCGGCCACGGCCGCGGCCGCCGCCGCGTTGGCGGTTGCGGCGGAAGCCGTCGCCGTTGTGAGCCGGCCGGGCGCCTGATCGAGAATTGCCTGCGCATCGGCGACAGCCCGAAGCCCAGTGCTGCGGATCGCCGACTCGTTCGCCCGCGCCGCAGCGAGGTCGGACTCGGCAACGGCGATCTCGCCCGCGGTCGGCGTGATCAGCGGCTTGCCGGATCGCAGCGCATCGAGGGCGGCTTGCCTGGCAAAAACGTCGGCGCCCGCTGCCGTGTTGACGGATGCTGCTTCGGCGCGGGCCCGGACCACAGCCTTGCCGGTGTTGTCGGCCCGCCGAGACGCAGTGGCCGAAGCGGCCTGCGCGGCCGACAGCGCCGACTCGGCAACGGCGATCGACTCCGCCGCCGTGATGACATCGAGCGACGCCGTCGCGAGCTCGGCTTCGCGAGAGCGAACGATGGCGAGCTGATCCTGTGTCGCCGTGAATGGTGCAAAGCCGGCGTTGGCGTACCACGCGGTCACGCCGGCCTCGGTGGCCTCGTCGTAGGAACCGTCCACAACCCCCGGATCGAACCCGAGGCGAACCAGCGCCTCCTCGAGCTGCAGTACATCGTCGCCGGTCAGCCCCGGGCCGAGATCGCGTGACATCGGTCGCGCTCCGACGAGCACGAACAGCGGTCGCCCCGATCCACTCACCGCTACCGCGCCGTCGTCGAGTTGCTTTCCCGAGAGCGGCACGTCGGCGACGAGCCCCGGATTCGGCTTGAGCGCCGATGCCGCAATGGTCAGCTTCTGCGGCGATCCGAACCGTCCGGTTCCACGCGTGACCACGTCGGTGGACACGATCCGGTCCTCCACAGGCACCAGGATCAAAGCAGCATCGGGTTCCAGTGTCCGCGAGGCGACCTCGGCCGGCGACTTGATCTGCGAGCCAGCCGCGTACGCGCCAGCCGACGTTGCGACCACGACACCGATCGCCACCACTGCCAGTTTTCGGCGATTCATCACGATTTCCTCCCTGCCCGAGTTTCGATCAACGTCGACATGACTGTTCCTAGTCGTCGGTTCCTGACTCGGCGCTGACACGACGCCGTCGGGGAGTCAGCCAGCGTTCAGCGACAAGGTGTCACCCTCTTCCTAGGTTCACGGACGCGACCTCTCATGTAGGGCCGACGCACCGCACCATCGACCACCAGGAGGCCTCCCTTGAGCACTCGCATCGATCACCGCCCGCGCCGTTGGCCACTGACTCTCAGAGTCGTGTCGCTCGTCGGGTCGCTCGTCGCGTTGGCGGCATCGTGCGGGGACGATTCGTCATCGCCGACCACATCAGGCACAGCAGTTTCCGGTAACGCCCCGGAGGAATTCGGGCTCACCTTGGCCGAGCTCGCCGAGCGGATCGAGTCGACCGAGCGACTCATCGCGACATGCATGACCGATGCCGGCTTCCAGTACGTGGCGGTCGACTTTGTGTCCGTCAAGCAGGCGATGGACAGCGACCAGACGGCGGTGGGGATCTCCAACGAGGAGTTCGTCAAGCAGTTCGGCCTCGGCATCACCACCCAATTCGAAAAGCCGATCGTGGTGTTCGGTGCCGGCCCCGAGAACACCGCTCACCTCGCCGGGTTACCGGCCGCCGACCAGGTTGCCTACCGCCGTGAGTTGTGGGGCGAAACCCCCGACTGGAACCACGCCCGAGCGCTCGAGGAGGAGGACTTCTCCGAAACGGGCGGGTGCACACTGGCCGCCGCCGAGCAGACCTACACCGAAACCGAGGTTGGCGGAGCGTACGTCAACCCGGTTGACAAGAGGCTCGAGCAGGACCCGCGCATGGTCGCTGCCCTGGGCGCCTGGTCCGAGTGCATGAACGCCGACGGCTACGAGTACGACCACCCCGACAACGTCGACGACGATCTGCGCGAGCGGCTCGATGCGATCACGCTCGGCCAGGATCCAAGGACCCTCACCGGTCCCGCCCTCGACGCGCTCACGGAACTGCAGGGCGAGGAGTTGGCGATCGCGTCCGTGTTCCTGGGTTGCGAGGAGGAGCACATCGTGCCCGTCGAGGAGGCCATTGAGGCCGAGCTGTACGGTGCCCC
>JANNHO010000398.1:0-4415 GCA_031404435.1 Acidimicrobiaceae bacterium
GGAGGGCACCGTTCCTCTCGATGCCGCGCTCAAGCGTGTTCCGGCGAGCAACTACTACGACCCTGCCCGATGGAAGCTGGAGATGGACCGGGTGTTCCGGCGCGTGCCGTTGATGCTCGGGTTCAGCTGTGAACTTCGTGAACCTCATTCGTACAAGGCGCTCGATGTGATGGGCGTGCCGGTGCTGTTGGTGCGTGGCGGCGATGGAGTGTTGCGTTCGTTCGTCAACATGTGCAGCCACCGCGGGGCGATGGTGGTGGAGGAGGGCTCGGGGACTGCGCGTCGATTCAGTTGCCCGTACCACGCGTGGACCTACGACACGACCGGCGCCCTAGTCGGCATCCTCGACCGGGCCAATTTCGGTGACGTCGACATGAGCTGCCTCGGACTGACGTCGCTTCCGGTGGCCGAGCGGGCCGGGATCGTATTCGGGGGGATCACCCCGGGCATGCCGTTCGACCTCGATGCACATCTGTGCGGTTACGGCGAGATGCTCGAACACCTCGATCTGGCATCGTGCACGCTCGTCGGGCGTCAGCAGGTCGAGGGGCCGAACTGGAAGCTGGCCTACGACGGCTACCTCGACTTCTACCACCTACCGATCCTGCACAAGAACACGTTCGGCGGCGAGTACAACAACAAGACGATCAACGACGCGTGGGGGCCGCACCAACGCAACGTGCAGCCCGATCAGCGCGTGCTTGCGCTCGGCGCGATGCCGGAGGATGAATGGCCGATGACCAAGCTGACCGGCGGGGTGTGGACCATCTTCCCGCACGTCTCGATCGCCGGGTTCGAAGCGGGCGGTCGGCTGTTCATGATCTCGCAACTGTTCCCCGGCGACACGCCCGAGACGTCGGTGACCGTGCAGAACTTCCTCGCCACCTTCACCCCCGACGACGAGTCGATGACCCTGATCGACAAGCAGATGGACTTTTTGTTGCACGTGGTGCGTGACGAGGACTACTACACCGGCAACCGCATCCAACGAACGGTCAAGACCGGGGCCAAAACCGAGTTCGTGTTCGGCCGCAACGAGGGTCCCTGCCAACGGTTCCACGAATGGGTCGACGACATCATCGCCGCCGACAGCGACGACAAGCTTGCCGCGCTGTTCGCTGGGGCCGGCGAGTTCCACCATCCATGACCGGTTCGGCCGGGACCGTCGAAGAGATCGTCCTCAGCCACTTCAGCCTGGCCAGGCATCATCCGATCGACGACCGGATTCGCCTGGCCGCGGCGCATGGCTTCGATGGGATCGGAATGTACATCGGTCACTACACACAGCTCGAATGGTCGGGTGATGCGCCGGGTCGGCTGGGCGAGTTGCTCGACCAGCACGGTGTCCGGCTACGCGAGATCGAAGTGATCACCGGCCTTGGTATTCACGGGCCCGGTGCTGATGGGTCGGGCGGTGGCGAGGCAGCCGAACGCGAAGCGGTGGCGTTCCGGATGGCCGATGCGTTCGGGTGCCGGTACATGCAGGTGATCGGCCCAGCAGGCCACGACATCGCCGCGGCGGGACGGGCGTTCGGCTCGCTGTGTGACCGCGCCGCAGACCACTCGCTGGTGGTCGGGCTGGAGTTCCTCCCGTTCACCGATGTGGTCGACGTGCATGATGCGCGCCGCATCGTCGAGGCCGCCGGTCGGCCCAACGGCGGGATCTGCGTCGACGTGTGGCATCACGAACGGGGTGCCCGCGACCTCGATGCGATCGCCTCGCTGCCAGGGGAACTGATCACCGGCATCCAGATCAACGATGGAACCGTGATCGCCGAGAATCCGGATTACTACACCGATTGCCTTGCCAATCGAAGGTCGCCCGGCGATGGTGAGTTCGACCTCGCCGGATTCCTGGCTGCCGTGCGCGGCACGGGAACCACGGCCCCGCTGTCGTTCGAGGTCTGCAGCACGTGGGGATGGGCCAACCCAGACGCGCACGTCGAACGCATCGGTGCCGGGGCACGGAGCCTGCACGCGGCAGGCACAAACAACGAGGAGGGGCGAGATGCCTGACATGACAGCCCGGGTGTGCGTGGTGACTGGTGCCGCCGGAGGGATGGGCAGCGCGATCACCGAGGTGCTGCTCGGTGCCGGAGCGTGCGTGGTGGCTACCGACCGCGACGCTGGAGGGCTCGCCGACATGGCGAACGGTGATGGGAGCGACGACCGCCTGCTGACGGTGGCGGGGGACATCGCCGACGGGGCGACGATCGAACGGGCCGTTGCCATCGCGCTCGAACGGTTCGGTCGACTCGATGCCGCGGTGAATGCCGCCGCGATCGAGACCGAGACGGTGCCGTTGCACGAGTGCACCGATGACGACTTCGACCGATTGATGAACATCAACGTGCGTTCGATGTTCCTGTGCATGAAGGCCGAGATCACCGCCATGCTGGCGGGCACTGCGGGCACTGCGGGCACTGCGGGCGGGGCGGGCACGGCGAGCATCGTCAACATCGCGTCGACCAACTCGTTCAAGCCACAACCGAACCAGCCTGCCTACACCGCAAGCAAGCATGCGGTGCTCGGCCTCACCCGTAGCGCGGCGATGGACTACGCCCGCCACGGCATCCGGGTGAACGCGATCTGCCCCGGGGCGATCGATACACCGATGCTGCGTGGCGCGATCGAGCGGCGCGGTCGCGATGCCGACGAGGTCGCCGGTCGACTGAGCCGGTTCGGTCGCTTCGGCACGCCGGGCGAGATCGCCGCGGCGGCGCTGTGGCTGTGCTCGGACGACTCGTCGTTCACCACGGGTCACGCGCTCGCCGTCGACGGTGGGATGCTGTCGTCATGAGCGTTTCTCTTTCTCCGCAGGAGGTGGCCGACCGACTGGCCATCATTGAGATCACCAACCGTTACTGCTGGGCCCTCGACAGCAAGAACTGGCCGTTGCTCGACGACGTGTTCATCGCAGATGCAACCGCCAAGTTGCGCTCTCCCCTGCTGGAGGGTCGTGATGCCATCCGCGACCGCATCTCCGGTGCGGTCGATCCGCTCGATGCGACGCAGCACACGGTCACCAACCACCTCGTCACCATCGACGGTGACCGTGCGACTAGTCGCTGCTACCTCCATTCTCAGCACGTTCGCAACGACGCTGTCGGCGGAGTGAACTACGTCATCGCCGGACGGTACGAAGACGAGTTGGTGCGCACCGGTGACGGCTGGCGAATCTCGTTCCGGCGCCTGGTGCAGGTATGGAGCGAGGGCAACGTCGAGGTGGTTCGTCCGCCCACCTGAGCCCCGCCTACTCAGGTGCGGTCAGCGTGTGGAGAGGGCGGCGGCCACGTCGTCGATGCACGACGGTGGCAGGTGCTTGGCGATCGAGACAATGGCGAGATCGGCCCCGGCTACTTCGAACGCGGCGATGTCGGCGACCAGCGTGTCGAGGTCGCCGCTGTAGCGGACCAGGGTGCTGCAGGTGATCTCGGCCGGATCACGATCGTTTGCCGCGCACGACTCGTGCAGCACACGCCGGGCCGTCGTGAAGCCATCGGTGTCGGTCCCGCCGCCAGCGAAGTTCCAGTGATCCGCGTAGCGGGCGGCCAGCGGCAGCGTGCGCTTCGGCCCTGACCCGCCGATGCAGATCGGCAGACGCGTTTGCAACGGCTTGGGATTGTTCATCGCCTCGACGAGTTGGTAGTGCGCGCCGGTGAAGGTCGTTCGCTCGTTGGTGAGCAGGCTGTCCAGTACGGCAAGTGACTCCTCGAACCGGTCGAATCGTTCCGTCATCGAACCAAGCTCGATGCCGAACGCTTCGCACTCCTCGTCGTTCCACCCGGCGCCGACGCCGAGTTCGAGCCGGCCGCCGGAGGTGATGTCGAGCGTGCTGGCCATGTTGGCGAGCACGCCGGGGTGGCGGTACACCATCCCGGTGACGAGCACGCCGCCACGAATTCGCGTCGTCTCGTGCAGCAGCGCAGCCAGCACCATCCAACCCTCGAAGCAGTCCTCGGTCGAGTCGCCCTGCAGTGGGTAGAGGTGATCGAACGTCCACGCCGATTCGAACAACGTGTGTTCGTCAGCGCGCTGCCACACCTCGAGGAGCCAAGGCCAGGTGGTTCGTTGCGGTGACGTGCTGACGGCGTAGCGCATGGAGTAACACTTGCACTCGTGCAGCAGTGACCGGCAAGCCGGGCAGCCGCGCCGCGGCGAGTAGAGCGGCGCAGGTATCGGTGACAGTGATGTTCGCGCCTCGGGTATCGCTAGAAGGTATATGGAATATGGGATCTGTCTGTTGCATTAGGACGAACTGGTGTACGCTTCAGGTATGTCGGCGGACTCGTATCACAGCTTCAACGACGACCGCGACGACCCACCCGGTGATGCTGGTGGTGGGGTTGTTTCGCCGGAGGCCTCGACCCCGGGCCATTCGTCGGCGGTCTTCCAGCCGAACCGTGGCAGCACCA
>JANNHO010000399.1:0-18023 GCA_031404435.1 Acidimicrobiaceae bacterium
GCGCACGACGACTGCGCGCCACCAGGCTCCACCCCGCGCTGCAAGCGGCCGGCGGCGATGCCGATGACCACCGCAGGACCGCACACCACGACGCCGGCAGCACGACCGGCCGAACCCGGTGACGGCGTGAACCACGCGTCGACTATGGCCTCGATGTCGGCAACCGTCGCGGCGTCGACCACGGCGATGGGTTGATTCGCAGGGCGTGCAGCGAGCCACCGGCTCACATCGTGCGCGCCGGCAAGTTCCACCGAACCCGCCAGTCGAGATGCCGGCCGGCTCGTCGTCACATCCGAACGGCCATCGCCGGCGTAGGTGCTCTCGCTCACCGGTACACCGTCGACGAACACGGTGCCATCCCGACACACACGACCCGCCGGCGGGTGCGCCGGAATCACCAACACGCGTCGTCCGGTGCCGGCAATCGCGCCGATCTCGGCGTCCCAGTTGCCGCGCAACGTCGAGTCGATCTTGTGCGCAACCACGTGGTGCGAGACGATCACACGCCTCATCCGTTCTGCGGCCGAGACGGGATCAACGTGGCGGGAGTCGATATCGACCACGGCGCAGCACCCGATCGCAACGTCCGCCGCGTTCGCTCCCAAGCCCGGCAGCACCGTTGCCAACAGGCCCCGGTCGGCGCATTCCGCTGCAGCTTCGAGTGCTCCGCTGCGATCATCGGCGGTGATCACCAGCTCACGTTGCCCTGCCGCCGTCACGATCGCTGAAGCCCCGGTGTCGGCTTCGAACGTCACGCCCACCGAATCCCAACTCGCTCCGGATGCATCCATCGCCGGGAACCTACACTGCCGCCATGGCCCGTCCAGCCCTACGAATCGGCATCAGGTTGCCGCAATCCGAACCCGGGCTCGACTGGCCGAACTACGCCGCCATGGCCCAAGCCGCCGAGGATTCGGGGTTCGATTCGGTCTGGCTGGGGGCCGACGACGCGCACTCGTGGGACGAGTGGACGCTGCTGACAACCATCGCCAACGCCACGCAACGGGTGACCATCGGCCCGTTGGTGGTGAGTGCCGCATTCCACCCGCCGGCCTTCATCGCCAAGATGGCGGTCGCCGTCCACGCTGCGAGCAGCGGGCGTCTCGTGCTCGGTCTCGGCGCCGATTGGGACAGGCCAGAGTTCCAGACCTTGAACATGCCGTACGACCAGCGCGTCTCCCGCTTCGAGTCGTCTTATTCGATCATTCGCGCGCTTGTCCACGATACGGCTGTACTCCCTGCCTCGGTTGCCAGGCTCCCGGTCATGATCGCAACGAACGCCCGCCGCGCGTTGGAGATCACGTTGCCGACCGCCGAGATCTGGAACACCGGATACGAGGAGTGCGACAACTCGCCGGAGGGCTTCGCCAGGTTGAACGAGCGCGTCACCGCGATCGCCGAACAACTCGGCCGGCCACCGGAGGAGGTCCGCCGCAGCGTGTGCGTGCGGATCTCGTCACGCGGCCAATCCATCCATCGACAGGGCGACTTCGTACCCGCCGTTGTCACCGGAACCCCCCGCCAGATCGCCGTCCGCGTCGACGAGTTCGCCCAGGCCGGCGCCGACGAGGTGATCCTCGACATCGAGGAAATCGACGAACGAGCGATCCGCTCACTCGCCGAGATCACCGTCGGCTGAACCGCTCCACCCGGCCAGCGCAGCCACGTGCGACCAGCGGGTGCGCCGCCGCGAGTATGCTCTGAACAGGCATGATGTTCCCGTCAAGGGCAGATCAAGGGGTTTCGCCACCCGCACCTTGACAACCACTGTACGTGAACCACTTTCACTCTGGGTGGGAAGTGTGGTAGGGTGCTTCCCAACTACAAGCGAAGGGAATCATCCGTGGACATCACCCACCTCCAGCAGGGCACGATTGTTCAGGGGCGTCGAGTCGACTCGACCGTCCGCCGAGAGCAAGTCCGCCAGAAGCGTTTGCGGCGGCTGTTCGTCATCCTCGCCGTGCCGTTTGCATGGTTCTGGGTTCGCCAGTTGCAGGGCAACCCGATCGGTTTCGGATTTCCCGACCTGATCGGCGATGACCCCACGATGGCCATCTCGATCGGTCTGCTGCTGGCGCTGATGTGCCTCATCCTGATCCCGTTCCTCGGCGCGGGGCAGTCGCCGCACACGCTGCTTCGCCCGAGCGACTCCAAGGTCCGCCTCGCCGACGTGGTCGGTGCCGACGCAACCCGGCGTGAGGCGATCGACACGCTCAACTTGTTCCTCGCCCACAAGACCTTCGCCGCCGAGATGGGCGGCAGCCCCCGGCGGGGCGTGCTGTTCGAAGGCCCTCCCGGCACCGGCAAGACCTACCTCGCCAAGGCGATCGCCGCCGAGGCCGGCGTGCCGTTCCTGTTCGTGTCGGCCAGCGCGTTCCAGTCGATGTACTACGGCCAGACCAACCGCAAGATCCGCAGCTTCTTCAAGTCGCTGCGCAAGGCAGCCCGGGCCGAAGGCGGCGCGATCGGGTTCATCGAAGAGTTTGACGCCATCGGCGGCTCGCGCAGCGGGATGGGCGGCGGACGCAGCGAAGGCATCGTCGGGGTCGTCAACGAACTGCTCGTGCAGATGCAGAGCTTCGACATGCCCACCGGACGCGACCGGATGAAGAGCAAGTTCATCGACGCGATCAACGTGTTCCTCCCCCTCGACAGGGCGCTCCCCCGACCCACGCCGACCACCGCCAACATCTTGGTAGTCGCCGCGACCAACCGCGCCTCCGACCTCGACCCGGCGCTGCTGCGCCCCGGCCGCTTCGACCGGGTGATCCACTTCGACCTGCCGCCCCGCGCCGACCGCGTCGAGATCGCCGAGTACTACCTGGCACGCAAGTCGCATGAAGCCGAGGTGAGCTCGCACCAGATCGCCGACATCACCGGCGGCTATAGCCCGGTGCGCATCGAGCGTCTGCTCGACGAGGCGCTCATCGTCTCGCTACGCCACGGTCGCCAGTCGATGACGATGGACGACGTGATCGAGGCACAGCTCACGGTCGAAGTCGGCCTCGCCCACCCCGTCGGCTACCACCCCGACGAGCGCCGCCGAGTCGCCATCCACGAAGCCGGCCACGCCCTCATCGCCACCCTCTACGGGCGGGACATCCGCATCGCTTCCATCTTGCGCCGTGGTTCTGCGCTCGGCCTCGTCTCCCACGGTGATGCCGAGGAGCGCCACCTGCGCACGCCATCCGAGGGCGCCGATCTGATCGCCATTGCCCTCGCGGGCCGCGCTGCCGAGATCCAGGAGTACGGCGATGCCTCCAGCGGGATCGCCGCCGACTTGGCCTACGCCACCACCGTGGCCGCACAGCTCATCGGCCAGCTCGGTGCCGCCGACACCTTGATCAGCTTGGAAGCAGCGTCGGTGCCGATGGCCGGCAACCTCGTGGCCAAGGTGCTGTCCGATCCGCCGGCCCGGGCGAAGATGGAGAACATCCTCGAAAGCGCCGCCGACCGGGTGGCGTGCACCATGCTCGAGCACCGGCCCACGCTGATCGCGCTGGCCGACGCACTATGTGCAAACGACGAGCTCACCGGCGACGAGGTCACCCACATCGTGACCGCCTCGATGTCGGTCTGACCCCCGGCCGGGTCCACGGCCGACAGATGTCATCGGGGCATTGATCTTCACGATCGGCCGGCGTGCTGGAGCCAGCCGGCCGATCGTGAATGAAGTTGAGGGGTGAAGTGGAGACGAGCCAACCACAGCATGGCGCTCGGTCAGCGGAACAGGTCGCGGCTCTGGTCGCGAAGCACCGGGGCGATTGTTGCGTCGTCGTTCGGTTCGAAGGCAAAGCCGCGGATGACCGCCACCGGTACCCGCGACACGTTGCCCTTGACCAGTTCGGCAGCTCCAGCGAGTTCGTCGGCGGTACACACGGCCTGTACCTTGAACTCGTGGCCGTGCGGGTCGACCTGGCCGATGTAGCTGTAGATCGGATCGATTCCGGCAACCCCGATGGCGATGTCGGTCTGGCCCTCACGCCAGGCACGGCCGAACGTGTCACTGACGATCACGGCGACCTCCAACCCGACTGCCCGCAAGCCGCCTCGGATCCGGCGGGCAGACGCATCGGGATCGCGCGGCAGCAGCACCACCCGGCCATGGGCACCACTGCTCGACTGGTCGATCCCGCTGTTCGCGCACACGAGGCCGTGATGGGTCTCGGTGATCAGCACCGGACCGAGCTGACGGACCACCCGTTTGGCTTCACGCAGCACCAGCTCGGTCACCGCTGGGTCCTTCTCCCACCGCAGCGACCACTCGATCGCAAACGGCGACGGCTGCACATCGGCCAACTCCACGATCCGGCCCTCGGCCTTGGAGACGATCTTCGATGTCACCACCACCACATCGCCCTCGGCGAGCGGCGACCCCATGTCGGTTGCGGCACCCGCGATCAGGGTGGCGAGGTCGGCACCGGGGGTGATCTCGGGCAATCCGGTGACTCCGAAGATCTGCAGCGGCATGGGCTGAAGGTAGCAGTGCGGCAAGCGCCAAGGGCATGCACCAAGATGGGGTGATGAGCGAGCTTGACGGCAACAACCAGGTGTCGGAGACCTTCGACCCGAGTGCATGGGCAGCGGTACCCGGCTTCACGTTCGACGACATCACCTACCACCGAGCGACGGGGCCGACGGCGATTGACCGGGCCACCGTACGAATCGCCTTCGACCGGCCCGAGGTGCGCAACGCGTTCCGGCCACAGACCGTCGATCAGTTGTACACCGCGCTCGAGCATGCGCGGATGACCACCGACGTCGGCTGCGTCCTGCTCACCGGCAACGGCCCCTCGCCAAAGGACGGCGGCTGGGCGTTCTGTAGTGGCGGCGATCAACGCATCCGCGGTCGCGACGGCTACAAGTACACCGAAGCGGTCGGCCCGCAGGGCCAAGCCGGTGACACCGCCGACACCATCCAGGCCGGCCGAGCCGGGCGGCTGCACATCCTGGAGGTGCAGCGGCTGATCCGGTTCATGCCCAAGATCGTGATCTGCGTGGTGCCGGGATGGGCTGCCGGCGGCGGGCACAGCCTTCATGTGGTTGCCGACCTCACCATCGCCAGCGAGGAACATGCCAGGTTCAAGCAAACCGATGCCGACGTGGCCAGCTTCGACGGCGGGTTCGGCAGCGCCTACCTGGCCCGCCAAACCGGCCAGAAGTTCGCCCGCGAGATCTTTTTCCTCGGCCGCGAATACACCGCCGCCGACGGCTACCGGATGGGCATGGTCAACGCCGTCGCACCCCACGCCGAACTTGAGGCAACGGCGCTGCAGTGGGCCCGCGAGATCAATAACAAGAGCCCCACCGCGCAGCGGATGCTGAAGTACTCGTTCAACCTGATCGACGACGGTCTCGTCGGCCAGCAGATCTTCGCCGGTGAGGCCACCCGCCTGGCGTACATGACCGACGAAGCGCAGGAGGGACGGATGTCGTTCCTCGAAAAGCGCGACCCCGACTGGAGCGAGTTCCCCTGGCTGTTCTGAACCCGTTCATTCCCGTCGACGATCCCGCCGACGAGCGACTCGCCCCGTTCCGGTTCAACGAACGTGGACTCTCCAACCGCATCCAGCGCCGCGACGACGCCGGTGCCGGATGGTTCATCGCCGAAGGCGACCTGGTGGTCGAGCGCGCCCTCGCTGCTGGCTGCACACCCGTGGTGGCGTTGGTCGACGACCTTCGCCCGCCGCCGGTCGCGCATGTGTTGGCGACCACGGTGACGGTGTACGCCGGTGGCGAGCGAGTCCGTTCGATGGTCACCCAACTCGGCGTACCGAACGCCGTGATCGCAATCTTCCAGCGGCCGCCCCGACCGAGCGTGACCGAACTGGCGGCTCGCTCGCGGCGGCTCGTCGTGGTCGAGGCCGTCGACAACCCGGCCAACATCGGTGCGATCGTACGCAACGCAGCCGGTCTCGGCTGGGATGGATTGGTGCTCGACACCACCTGCGCCGACCCGCTGGCGCGCCGTTCGACGCGCGTCTCGATGGGGCATTCCGTCGCGTTCCCCCATGCCCGCACGCCCAACATCGTCGACGCGCTGCGGACCCTCATCGACGCCGGTTTTGTCGTGATCGCGCTCGCAATCGACGGCGACGTCGACATCGGTGATGTCGCCGGCCTCGGCGGGCATCCCGATCGTCTCGCGGTGTGCGTTGGTGCCGAGCGGGCCGGGCTGAGCGCCGAAGCACGTGCCTGCGCCACCTTCCGGGCGCGGATCACGATGCACGCCGGTATCGACTCGCTCAACGTTGCCGCCGCCACCGCCATCGCCTGCCACGCTCTCGCCTGATCAAACCCGGCGAGCTCAGATGCGTTCCCAGTAGCGGCGCAGTTCCCAGTCGGTGACGGTGTGGTTGAACGCCTCCCATTCGGCCTTGGCCATGGTGAGGATGTGGTGGTGCACGTCGTCGCCGAAGCACTCGCGGGCAATCGACGAGCCCTCCCACAGCGCGATCGCGTCGGGCAGATTCCAGGGGATGCGGTCGATGTCCGGAGCCTCGTAGCCGTTGCCGGCAAAGGGTTCGCCGAGGGGCAGTTCGTGTTCGATGCCGTACAGGCCGCCCGCAAGCGTGCCCGCAAAGGCGAAGTAGCTGTTGGCGTCGCTGCCGGGGATGCGGCATTCCACCCGGGTACCGGTGCCGTGGCCGACGAGGCGGTAGCCGAGGGTGCGGTTGTCGACACCCCAGCCGATCCCCGTCGGTGCCCACGACCCGAGCTGGAACCGCTTGTAGCTGTTGATCGTGGGTGCCCACAGCAAACTGAACTCGCGGGCCGTGGCGATCAGCCCGGCCAGGTAGTGCTGGAACAGTGGGCTCATGTGGTGGGCGTCATCGTGGCCACCCGCAAACAGGGCTGTCTGACCATCGAGGCTCCACAGGCTGGAGTGGATGTGGCACGACGACCCGGTGTCGTTGAAGTCGTACTTGGCCATGAAGCTCACCGAACGCCCGTTGAAGTGGGCGATCTCCTTGGCCGCGTTCTTGTAGACGCTGTTGCGGTCAGCCATCTCCACTGCGGTGGTGTAGTCGAGGTTGATCTCGTGTTGCCCCTTGCCCGCCTCGCCCTTGCTGAACTCCACCGGCACGCCCGCCGCCTCGAGCCCGCGGCGGAGCTGACCGAGGATGTACTCGTCCTTGGTGGTCTGCAACACGTGGTAGTCCTCGAGCCACGGTGAATGCGGGCGCAAGTCGCGGTAGCCCTTCTCGTGAGCCTCGTCGTAGGTGTCTTTGAACAGATAGAACTCGATCTCGCTGGCGACCATCGGCAAGAACCCCAGCGCCGCAGCCTTGTCCACCTGGCGACGTAGCACGGTGCGGGGGGCCACCTCGATCAAATCGCCGCTGTCCACGTCGAACAGGTCACACATCACCATGGCGGTCTTGTCGACCCACGGTGTGATCCGTACCGTGTCCCAATCGGCCTTGGCCAACATGTCGCCGTAGCCCTGCTCGTAGCTGGTGAACCGGTACCCGGGAACCGGGTTGTTGTCGAGGTCGCAGGCGATCAGGTAGTCGCAGTTCTCGGTGCCGTCATCGGCCACGTGCTCGAGGAAGAACCGCCCGGTAGTGCGTTTGCCGACCAGGCGACCCTGCAGGTCGGGGAACACCATCAACACGGTGTCGATCTCGTCCCGCCGGATCAAATCCTCGAGGTCAGAACGGGAGACGTGCGTGCGAGATGGCATGAGCTGTGACTGTAGATCCATCCGCGTCCTCGGCCGACGGCCCAGGTCTCACACCGCCTCGAACGTGGCGATCTCGGCGCGCAATTGCGCCAGCCCGACCGGGCCGAGCGACAGGGCGAACGTGTGGAACCGACGCAGATCGAAGCGTGCCCCGAGCCGGGAGCGGACATCGGCCCGCGCCGCCAGCCACTCTCGCTCGCCGATCTTGTAGCTGATCGCCTGGGCCGGCCATCCGAGGTAGCGGTCGATCTCGCTGCGCAGGAACTCGTCACCCTGACCGGTTTCGCTGATGATGAACTCGAGCGCGAGCTCGGCGTTCCACACCTCGCCGGCATGGAATGCTGTGCCGTCGATCAGCGTGGTGCCGGCGGGGATGCGGTAGCCGAGGTGCATCCCGATGTCGATGATCACCCGTACTGCGCGCAGCTGCTGCCCGCACAGGAAGCCCAACCGGTGGTCGTGGTTGTCGAACCAGCCGAGCTCGTCACACAACCTCTCGGCATACAACGCCCACCCCTCGCCATGCCCCGACACGAACGCGCCGCGCTGGAACCGCGACAGATGGTCGGCCTGCAACCTGGTGTAGCCGATCTGCAGGTGGTGGCCGGGAACCGACTCGTGGTAGCAGGTGGTCACATCGCCCCATGTCGCGAACTCGGTGCGCCCGAGGGTGGGATACCACGTGCGTCCGGGGCGGGCGAAGTCCTCCGAGGGACCCGTGTAGTACGGGGCCGCCGCCGAGCCGGCAGGCGGAATGTGCGCCTCGCAGCGATTCATCACCTCGGGGATGTCGAAGTGGGCTGCGCTACGGCGCAGAGCGTCGTCGGTGGTGGCCTGCAACCATGCGCGGTACGCGTCGACACCGCGTACGAGCCTGGCCGGGTCGGTATCGAGGAGGTGGCGCACCTCGGCGAAGCCCGCACCGGGGACGATCTGTTCGCCCACCTTGCCCATCTCGGCACGCAGTGTTGCGTGCTCGTGCCACGCCCACTCGTACATCTCACGCGGGTCGAGGTCGGCACCGTTCATCGTCCGCGAGCTTGCTGCGTACCGCTCGGGCCCGCAGGCATCGACCGGTGTGGCATCCGCGAGGTACTCACCGCGCAGGTAACGCGCCATCGACGCGTAGGCCTGGACTGCCGCACCAGCGCCGTGCTCGACCAACTCGACCGTTCCGGCCTCGAGGCCGCCGTCGGGGCCTGCGCCGGCCCGGGCCTCGGTGGTCAGCGAATCGAACCAACGGTCATCGGCCCACTGCGCACACTGTGCCGCGACCGCCTCCACCTGGCGGCGCGACGCGACGACACCGGCGTTGCGGCCGACATCGAGGGTGCGTTGCAGGCCGCCGAGTGCGGCCGGGATCGCGGTCAGCCGTGCGGCGATGTTCTGCCAGGCCCCGTCACCGTTGCGGTCCATCAGATCGAACACCGACCGGATCGCACTGAACGGCGCAGCCAACGCCCGGACCGGACGCATCCACTCACCCGTGTCGTGCAACGCCAACGCCGATTCGAACCGTTCGGTCATGAAATCTTTCGCCAACCGGTCATCCGGCGACGCTGCCCCGAGCCTGCCGAGTTCGACCACGGTACGGCGGAGGTGATCGGCACGAGCCTCGATCGCCTCGGGCGAATAGTCGGTCATCAGATGGTCGAAGCCGTCGATGCCGCGGTTGGTGGCCGACAGTGGATCAAGCGCTGACGACTCGTCGACGAAACGGTCAGCGAGTTGAAAGATCGGCGAAGTCTCTGACGATGGCGTGGACGTCATCGTCGGAGCGTAAACCCGATTCAGGCCTTCTTCTTGACTGCTTCCTTCGCGGGCTTCAGCACGCCTTTGGACAGTGCCTCGTCGAGGTAGTGCTCGGCGTCTTCGGCACTGACCTTCAACGCCGGGGCGATCTCGCTGATCAGGTTGATCCGGGCCCGGTCGTACATGGTGCGCTCGGCAGCCGACAGCGAAGCATCGCGGTTGCGCGCCGCCAGGTTCCGCACGACTTCGGCCACCTGGTACACGTCGCCGCTCTTCAGCTTCTCCTGATGGTTCTTGAACCGCCGGCTCCAGTTACTGGGCACGCGTGGATCGGCCTTCGACAGCACCGATACGAGGTCTTCGAGTTCGTCGCTCGACACCGGGGGACGCACGCCAACCTCGCTGGCCTTCGCTGTCGGCACCGACAGCGTCATCTCGTTGATGACGGTGCGCAAGATGAGGTACTCCTGGCTGGCGCCGAAGGCCTCCATCTTCTTGGTCCCCATCACGATGCAAGCACCGTGTTGCGGGTAGATGACGGTTTCGCCCTTCTTGAACTTCACGCGCGACCTCACTAGCTGCTTGGGTGGTGGCCCCGTCGATGGCGGCCCGTCCAACTCGGCTACGACACACTCAGGAGCCGAAACCAACGACTCCTCAAGGGTAGGGCGCGAATGCCCGAATACCTCCACGAGCGGGGTCTCGGGCCTCCGTGACAGAGCCGCACTCAGGCGAAGCGCCCCCGGAGAGACTTGAACTCCCAACCGACGGGGTAGAAACCCGCTGCTCTATCCGTTGAGCTACGGAGGCGTGAACGCCAGGGAGCCTAGCCACGACCTCGTCCGAGCAACGTTCTGGTCACGGAATCCCGCCTCTGCGCCGGAAGCACATGACCAGAACGAGTTCGCGCTACAGCAACTGGCGGCGTAGCAGGTCGAGCGAGGAGATCACGCTCATCTGGCGCATCTGCTCGCGCACTCCCCCGAGGCGCAGTGTGCGCGACAGCGACGCGTCGGGCGTGACGATGCCGACGCACAAGGTGCCGACCGGCATGCCATCTTGCTCGGCCGGTCCGGCGACGCCGGTGAGCGCCAGCCCAACATCGCAGCCAAGCACGCGCCGCGCCCCTTCAGCCATCTGCAGTGCGGCAGCTTCGCTGACCACTGGGCCCGGGTCGACCCCGAGCACTTCGAACTTCACATCGCTGGCATAGCTGACGATCGCACCGCGGAAAACGTCGCTGGCACCGGCCACGTTGGTGATCCGGCCGGCGACCAATCCGCCGGTGACCGACTCGGCCAGGCCGAACGTCCAACCCCTGGCGCGCAGCTGTTGCAGCACGACCGCCTCCATCGTGTCGTCGTCGGTACCGAACACCTGGTCGCCGACGATGTCACGCACCCGTTGTTCGAGCGGCGCCAGCAACAACGCCGCGGCATCGGCGGTGTCGGCTTTTGCGGTGAGGCGGACCTTGATCCCTTCCCATCCGCTGGCGAGAAACGCGAGCGTGGGATTGCCCGCCGGGTCGAGCTCGGCGATGACCGGCTCGAGACGTTCGTTGAGGCCACTTTCGCTTTCGCCCCATGTGCGCAACGTACGACTGACGATGGCCGATGCCTGCCCGGCGCGCCGACGCAGGTCGGGCAGGACTGCCCGCTCGAGCATGTCCTTCATCTCGTGCGGGACACCCGGCACCGCATAGATCACCTTGTCGGCAGCCTCGATCAAGCCGTCGAGCACGACGGGACAGACGAGCCCCGGAGCGGTGCCGCGGGTCTGCGGGATGATCTCTGCGAACGCCGGAACGAGGGCCTGGCGCAGGTTGTTGGCAGCCATCGGGCGGTTGCGGGCCGCGAACATCATGCGGATCACCTCGGCCACATCTTCGTGATGCTCCAGGCGCACGCCCATCACCTCGGCAATCGCTTCACGGGTGAGGTCGTCGTGGGTCGGACCAAGCCCACCGCAGACGATCACTGCGTCGGCGTCAGCCAACACCGCGCGCAACACGGCGACGATTCGGTCGAGGTTGTCACCGACTTTGACCTGGAGCAGCGAGTCGATCCCGCCGAGTGCAAGTTGCTCGCCGATGTAGGCCGAGTTGGTGTCGACGATCTGACCGAGCAACAACTCGGTGCCGATTGCCACGACATCACAGCGCATCGTTCAGCCAACCCGGGCGAGCACATCGGCGCGCTTGCCAGCGTGAGCCCGCCACATGTACTGGCCGCCGCTGATGAGCGCCAGCGCCACCGAGATCCACAACAGGCCCTTCCACAACCACGTCGCGTCGAGCGCGGTGAGCGGAGCGATGGCGAATCCAACCGAAAGTTGTTGGGTGACGGTCTTCCACTTGGCGATCTTGCTGGCCGGCACGCTGACGCCCTTGGCCCCGACGAACGTGCGGTACAGGCTGATCGCAATTTCACGGGCCGCGATGATGACCACCGGAACCAGCCAGAACACGTTCCGGCTGACCAGGGTGAACATCGCCCCGAGGACCAGCACCTTGTCGGCCAGCGGGTCGAGGAACGTACCGAGGTTGGTGACGCCCGTGCGCCTGGCAAGGAAGCCATCGACGCCATCACTGGAACACAGCACGAACCACATCGCGAACGCCGCCCATGCACCGCCTGCGTCTTGCGGGATCATCCAAAACATCAGCGGGGCGATCATCACCCGGCCGACGGTGACCAGGTTCGCCCAGGTGGCGATCGCGGATGGGTCGGCCGGCATCGCTACAGCCCGGCCGCGGCGGCGACATGTACGTGCTCGGCGACATGTACGGGCTCGGCGACAAGATCGGGGCCCATCGCCTGCACGATGCGCACATCGACGAACTGCCCGACCGGCATGTTGGCCGGGACTTCGATGATCCCGTCGATCTCGGGCGCCTCGCGGTGACTGCGGGCCACTCCTGGCTCGTCAACGAGAACGGTGGTGACGATGTCGATCAGATCGTCACGTCGACGCGAGGTGATGTCGTCTTGTAGTTCGCGCAGCTCGGCCAATCGTTCTGCCATCAGCGACGGGGCGACGGCACCATCGAGATCGGCCGCATAGGTGCCATCTTCCACCGAGTAGGCGAAGAAACCGCACCAATCGAGCTCGGCCTCTTCCACGAAGCTGAGCATCTGGTCGTGATCGGACTCGGTCTCGCCGGGGTAACCGACGATGAAGTTGCTACGAAACGCTGCGTCGGGCTCGCGTGCACGGATGTCGGCGATTCGCTTCAAGAACCGCTGCCCGTCACCCCATCGGCGCATCCGCCGAAGCAACGGTTTGCTGACATGTTGTAACGACAGATCGAAGTAGGGCACACCTGTGTCGCAGATCGCGTCGATCAGATCGTCGGACAAGTCACTCGGATAGAGATACAGCAAGCGAGTCCAGTCGACCCGTTCGGCGACCGCACGTACCAAGCCGACGATCGAACCGGCGCCCAGTTCGTCGGGGCGATCCTTGCCGTAGCTGGCCAGGTCCTGCGCGACCAGCACGATCTCGCGGGCCTGCAGTTCGTCGACCTCACGCAGGATCGAATCCACATCACGGCTTCGCTGCGGCCCCCGAAACGATGGGATCGCGCAGAAGCCACACGACCGGTCGCATCCTTCGGCGATCTTGACGTATGCCCACGGGCTGGTGCTCGTGGGGCGGGGCAGGTTGAGCAGATCGAACGACGGGATCGACGCCGTGCTCAGCGCGATCGACCGCTTGCCGCCACGGGTGGACCCGAGCGTGATCGGCACACCGAAGCCGGCAACCTGGTCCACTTCGGGAAGCGCGTCGGCGAGCTCGTCGCCGTACCGCTCGGCCATGCAACCGGTGACTACCAGGCGGGCACCGTCTTTGCGGCGGTCCTCCAAAGCTAGGATCGTGTCAATCGACTCCCTGCGCGCCTCGTCGATGAACGCGCAGGTGTTCACCACCACAAGGTCGGCACCCTCCACATCGTCAGCGGGCTGCATACCATCGGCGAGCAGCATGCCGATCAACTTGTCGCTGTCGACCTGGTTCTTCGGGCATCCCAAAGTCTCGATGTAAAAACGCTGCCCCATCGGTGCCCAACGCTACCGCCGCCGAGGCCTCCGCTGTCGATACCACCTGTCTCAGAGGTAGTTGAGACGCAAACCCGGGTGTGGCCAGCGCATGTGGATCAGCCGGCCGGTGCCCGACAGGGTGATGTACGCGTCGCGGTACTCGCCGCTGCCGTCACGATCACCGAAGCAGATGTTGGTGGTGAGGAGGTCGCCCGTCGGCACATGGGTGGTGCTCCCGTCGGTACCGACAACGGTGATACCACCGTTGACGAGCGTCGCGACGCAGACGTTTCCCATGCCGTCGACAGCCAGCGAATCGAGCAACTGGTAGCCCGGCAGGCCAACGAGGCAGACCGATGGGTCGAATGGGATCTCGGGCTCCAACACCCCGGGTGACGCGATTCGGCGCCGCATCACCCGGCCGCTGTGGGTCTCGGCCCAGTACAACGTGGTCCCGTCGGGTGACAATCCGATCCCGTTCGGGGCCTCGACCGGATGCACCACCTCGGTGATCGCGCTGCCGTCGGCCAGCGCGTAGTAGATGCTGGTGAGGTCGCTGGTACGAGCTGCGCCATCGCGGATGCCATGATCGGTGATCCACATCCCCCCGGCATCGTCGAAGACGAGATCGTTGGGGGCGCGCAGCGGGCGGCCGTCGCAGTCGGTGTACAGATCGGTCACCGTGCCGGTCGCGAGATCGACGCGCTGGATGCGGCCACCGATGTAGTTGCCCGGATCGAACGGCCCGGGGAAGAGCAACCCACCCATGTCGATCGGGCTGAAACACCCGCCGTTGTTGCACAGATACAGCGCACCGTCGGTCCCGATCGCCGCGCCGTTCGGGCCACCAACGATGTCAGCAACACGCTCCTTGCTGCCATCCGGCCGCACCCGGGTGATGCACCCACCGAACATCTCGACCAGGATCACGCTGCCGTCGGGCATCGCGACCGGGCCTTCGGGGAAACGTAACCCCGATGCGATCTCGTTGAACTCGTCCACGACACACCTCCACGTCATTCGGGCCCGATGGCCACTCCAGTCCGGCCACAATGGCCATTTTCAAGCCTGGCCGGAGCGATCATGACATCACGCGCGGCGCGGACACGCAGCGAGGCACCAGACGAATCCCAGACGAACCACGCCGCGACGCGTGATGCATCGTCTGCGTCGTGTGTGGCCGATGCCACTTTTCGTGGCGAGTGCCGCGCCCAAGGTTTGATTCGAACTTGAGTGGATCTTTTCGACTTCGTGCCGCATAGTCGAAGTCCGTCGCCTGCACGGCACGGCGGATGTGAGGCGGATCGCATCACACGACAAGGAACACAGGAGCACAGAATGGAACGCACGATGGAGTCATCGAATCAGGTTCGACGGGGAGCGGCGTGGAAGAAGCTGCTCGTGGGGGCCACCTGCCTCATCAGTCTCGCCGCCGCAAGCAGCGGCACGGCGTCGGCGGCTTCGACGAGGTCGGTGAAGCCCGTGGTCGATGGAGGGTCCGAACTTCTGGAGCCCGTTTCCCTCCTAGGGATCCGCTGGTAGGCCTCTGAACCCGCGGCATCGCCTCGATGGGCAGGGACCGTCGACGCGATGCCGCAGCGTCTCGAAGTTCAAGGACCACCCCGTGCGCGCCGATACACCAACGGAGGCCGCAACCGATGACAGACGATGGAGGGGTGGTGACCACTGATGATGCGACACTCCCCGCGACGCGCCCTGGGCTTCGGACTGCAGCATTGACGGTTGCTCTGGTCGCAGTGTCGCTGCCGGCATTGACGCGGCTCGATCTCAACGTCGCACCGTCGGAAGGCCACCTGCTCGACTGGTGGTCTGTTGCGTTGATCGCGATCGTCGCCGAGTTGATGGCATTCAACCTCGAGTTCCGACGCGAGATCTACACCTTCACGTTCAGCGAAGTCACGCTGATCCTGGGCCTGTTCCTGGCATCGCCGCTGTCGCTCGTGATCGGCCGACTCGTTGGTGAGGCCGCGTTCTTGATCCTCAAGGAGCGACAACCGGCGCGCAAGCTGACGCTCAATCTCGCGTCGTTCCTCGGGGAGTGCGTCGTCCTCCTGACGGTGTTTCAAGCGCTCGGTCAGTTCCGCGACGTCAACCTGCCGGCGACGTGGGGTGCTGCGTTCGCAGCTGTTTTCGCTGCCGTGTTCATCGGATTCGTCGTGGTCGCGGCAGCAGTGCATTGGCATGGCGGACAGTTGAAGTTCCGCTCGATTCTGGCCATCGGGTCGCTGACCGCACCCGTGAACACCAGCCTTGCGCTCGTGACCGTGATCCTGGTCAACGCGCAACCGTGGGCCTGCCTGCTGCTCGGCGGCGTTGCTGCATTCGTGTTGCTGTCGTACCGGTCGTACACGGCGCTCAATCAACGGTTCCAGAGCTTGACGATGCTGTACGACTTCACCCGCCTGGTCAGTGGGTCGCAGCGTCCGGAGGTGGTGCTCGAATCAATCCTGGTTCAGGCCAAGGACCTGTTCCGAGCTGACCGCGCGGTCATCTGGCTTGCCGACGAAGCAGGGACCTTTGTTGGGGTCAGCGTCGACGATGCCGGCCGCAGGTCGACAGTTCTCGCAGACGTCACCCTTACGTTTTTGACACAGTGGTTTGCCGAGTCGCCCGACGCGATGGTCGTCACCACGTCGACCACCGATCCACGAATGCGTGACGTCGCCGCAGCACTCGACTCGTCCGACTGCATCGTTGCACCGATCACCGAATCAGGGACCGTCATCGGATTGATGGCGGTCACCGATCGGATCGGCGAGTTGAACGACTTCCGCCCGCAGGAGGGACCGATGTTTGGCACGCTCGCCAACCACGCGAGCGTCGCCCTCGAAAACGGCAGGCTGATCGCGCGCCTGCACGATCAAGCTCGCCAACGTGAACACGAATCGCTTCACGATGTGCTCACCGGGCTTCCCAACCGGGTGATGTTCGCGAAGCGCCTTCGCTCCGCCGTCGATGGACTCGGGCCCGGCGGCACGGTGGCGGTCGCGGTGATGGATCTCAACGGCTTCAAAGAGATCAACGACACACTTGGTCACCAAGCCGGTGATCACGTCCTCGCCGAAGTCGCCGGGCGGATCAAGCGGGCCACGGGGCCGGATGTGTTCGTCGCCCGACTCGGCGGCGATGAGTTCGCGGTGTTGTTCCCCAAGGATTGGAAGCGGGCACAACTCGAGGCCTGTGCGCAGTCGATTCGCCGAGAAGTTGCGATCCCCCTGACCCACGACGGTGTCCGGGTCAGCATCAGCGTCGGCATCGCAATCGCACCCAACGACGCAAAGGAGGGACCCAAGCTCCTTCAGCGCGCCGACGTGGCGATGTTTACCGCGAAGACCGGGTTCGGTGACGGGGTCAGCTTCTACGATCCAGGAACCGACACCAACTCTCCGCGGCGACTGGCATTGTCAAGCGATCTGCCGAACGCCCTCGGGCAGAACGAGATGAGCTTGCTGTACCAACCGAAGGTGCGCCTCGCTGACTCGACCATCGTCGGAGTGGAAGCGCTTGCCCGATGGCGACATCCCCGCTATGGGCAAGTCGCCCCGGACGAGTTCATCCCCCTGGCAGAACGCAACGGCGTCATCGGTCCGCTCTCGGAGTTCATGCTCGCCCAAGCGCTGTCACAGGCGGCGATGTGGCAGGTAAACGGTTCGCGGTGGGGTGCCGCTGTGAACCTCTCGATGCGCAACCTCATCGACGCCGACCTCGTCGACCTCCTCGACCGGTTGCTGCGCACGACCGGGGTCGATCCGATCACGATCACGTTGGAGATCACCGAGACGATCGTGATGTCCGACACCGCCCGCACGATCACGATGCTGGAACGATTCGCCGGGCTAGGAGTGCGATTGTCGGTGGACGACTTCGGCACCGGCTATTCGTCGCTGTCGTACCTGCAGCGGCTCCCGGTGCACGAGGTGAAGATCGACAAATCGTTCGTCTCATCGATGGCGACGGATCACAACTCGGCAACCATCGTTCGATCGGTACTTGACCTGGCTCACAACATGGGCTTGTCAGCCGTGGCCGAAGGCGTGGAGGACCGTGAAACCTGGGATCTGCTTCGCGCCCTGGGCTGCGACGAGGCCCAGGGCTACTTCCTGGCCCGCCCGATGACCGCCAGCGAGCTTCCGCAGTGGGCCGATCAGCTCGGGCGTTTGCACCTCGACTTCGAACGCGCCATACCGCGCCTCGAAGCTCGCCAGCCGGCGAAGGTCGGTGTGTAACCCCGGTCACTGGCTCGATTCGACCGACCACACCCATCGGGTCAGTCGGCATCTCGGAGCAACTCGTACTCCTCCACTGTCATCAACACTGCGCGAGCCTTCGAGCCCTCGCTCGGGCCGACAATGCCGCGTTGTTCGAGCAGATCCATGATCCGTCCGGCGCGGGCGAACCCCACCTTCAGCTTGCGCTGAAGCATTGATGTGGAACCCAACTGGCTACGGACCACCAGTTCGACCGCCTGGCGCATCAATGCCTCGTCGTCGTCATCTCCGGTACCGCTGCCCGAGCCGGAACTG
>JANNHO010000400.1:0-12463 GCA_031404435.1 Acidimicrobiaceae bacterium
GGTCATGCCGCTGGTGCGCGCCCGGTTGATCCGCGAGTCGAACGGGGTTGTGCTCCCCGCCGGCGACCCAGGATTTGCCGACCATGTCGCCCGTCGGCGGACCGAGGGCTTCCGCCTCAACGTCAACGTGCTCGGCGAGGCGATCCTGTCCGATGTCGAAGCTGCACGACGCATGTCGATGCTGCGTGAGCGGATCGCCATGCCCGATGTGCACTACGTGTCACTGAAGATCTCGGCGATCTGCGCCAACCTCGACGTGCTCGCCTTCGAGCATTCGGTGGCCCGCATCGCCGACGGTCTGCGCGACCTGTACCGCTGTGCGCAGCGGTCGAGCCCGCCGACGTTTGTGAACCTTGACATGGAGGAGTACCGCGACCTGCCGCTCACCGTCGCCGCGATGCAGCGCGTGCTCGACGTCGACGAGTTTGCGGGCATCGATGCTGGCATCGTGCTGCAGGCGTACCTGCCGGACTCGCACCAGGTGTGCCGCGGGTTGTGCGAGTGGGCCGTCGCACGGCACGAGCGTTCAGGCGGCCGGTTGAAGATCAGGGTGGTCAAGGGCGCCAACCTCGCGATGGAACGCGTGGATGCCGAACTGCACGGGTGGCCGCAGGCGCCGTACGAGACCAAGCTCGATGTCGATGCCAGCTTCAAAGCGTTGATCGGTACGGTGCTGCAGTCGCGTCATGCGGGAGCGGTGCAGGTCGGCATTGCCAGTCACAACCTGTTCGACATTGCCTGGGCGATGGGCCTCGCCGAGCGGGACCGGATCGACCTGGAGATGCTCGAGGGCATGGTTCCAGCGCAGTCCCGTGCGGTGCTTGGCGCTGCCGGTGACGTGTTGCTGTACGCGCCCATCGTTGGCGCCGACGACCTTGCCGCGAGCATCGCCTACCTCACCCGCCGCCTCGATGAGAACACCGCCCCCGACAACTTCCTGCGTGCACTGTTCACGCTCGAGGTGGGCGCCCCGGAATGGAACAACCAGCGCGACCGGTTCGAGCGTTCGGTTGCCCTTGCGCCGGACGTGTCCACGTCGCCTCGCCGGACGCAGGACCGAACCCGACCGCCAGACGTGCCTCCCTACACGTCTGGGCTCGGCGAGTTCGTCAACGCAGCCGACACCGATTGGACGCGGGCCGTCAACCGTCGATGGGTGACCGAGCACTTTGCCGCAGCAGCGAACCCCGCCACAGCGAACCCCGCCGCGAATGTCGGTGCTCCGCCGCTGCTGTCCACGGTCGCAGAGATCGACACGGTGATCGACCGCGCCGCAGCGAGCACCTGGCCGTCGACCACGTTCGAGGAGCGCCGCCGGGTGCTGTACGCAGTTGCCACGCTGATGGAGCAACGGCGCGGTAACACGTTGGCGGTGATGGCAGCTGAAGCGTGCAAGACGGTTGCCGAGGGCGATCCGGAGGTGTCCGAAGCGGTCGACTTCGCCGGCTACTACGCGTGGTGCACCCATGACATCGAAGGCCGCCTGAACAGCACCCATGGGGAAACGATGCTCGCCGGAGGAGCCGAAGGCGGAAGCGTCGACATGCGTTCGTTCATCCCGCTCGGCGTGGTTGTCGTGGCATCGCCGTGGAACTTCCCGTACGCGATTCCCGCTGGTGGGGTACTCGCAGCACTCGCCGCCGGCGACGCTGTGGTGCTGAAGCCGGCTCCGGAGGTGCGTGCTACGGCGTGGCTGCTCGTCAACCAGATGTGGGACGCCGGGGTGCCGCGTGATGCGCTGCAGTTCGTCGCCTGCCCGGACGACGAGGTCGGCCGGCGGCTGATCACCCACCCCGACGTTTCGACCGTCGTGCTCACCGGCGCCTACGACACGGCGATGATGTTTCTCGACTGGAAGCCGTCACTGCGGCTGCTGGCCGAGACGAGCGGCAAGAACGCAATCGTGATCACTGCGGCTGCCGATGAGGATGCGGCGATCGCCGATGTCGTGCGGTCGGCGTTTGGTCACGCTGGCCAGAAGTGCTCGGCCGCGAGCCTGGTCATCGTCGAGGCTTCGCTCTATGACGATCCCCGGTTCCGGGTCCGTCTTGCCGACGCCGTGCGCAGCATCCGGGTGGGGCCGGCGACCGACCTGGCGACGATGATGGGACCGCTCATCGCGCCACCCGGCGGTTCATTACGACGTGGGCTCACCGAGCTCGACGAGGGCGAGACATGGCTCGTCGAGCCCCACTGTCTCGACGCCGCCCAGTGCCAATGGTCGCCGGGCGTGCGCTGGGATGTGCGTCCCGGTTCGTGGTTCCACCGCACCGAGTGCTTCGGACCCGTGCTCGGCGTCCTCAGGGCCGACGATCTCGATCATGCGATCGAGATTCAGAACGTGGGTGACTACGGGCTCACCGGCGGCATCCAGTCGCTCGACGAGCACGAGGTCGAGCGGTGGCTCGACCGGGTTGAGGTCGGTAACGCATACGTCAACCGCCACATCACCGGTGCGATCGTGCAGCGCCAGCCGTTCGGTGGTTGGAAGCACTCGTCGGTCGGATGCGGCCCAAAGGCGGGCGGTCCCGCATACGTCGAGGCGTTCGGTCGCTGGAGCGGTGGTGTTGCCGACCAGGAGGCGTTCGAGCGCGAGTGGGCAGCGCACTTCGCTCTCGATCACGACCCCTCGGCGCTGCGTTCCGAACGCAACATCTTGCGGCACCGCCCGCTGCGCCGTGTGGTGGTGCTGGTCAGCAGCGATGTCTCGGCCGACTCGCTACGCACCGCTCGTCTCGCAGCTCGCGTCGCCCGTGTCGACATCGATGTCGTCGATGCCGGCACTGTCGATGCCAGTGTTGTCGAGCCCAGCGCTGTCGAGCACAGTGCGGCGGCGATCATCGAGCGGTGCGCCGGCGCCGACCGGGTTCGCTGCATCGGGACGCTCGACGACGGACTCCGCCGCCGCCTCCGTGACGCGTCGGTCGACGTCGACGACGCGCCCGTCGCCACCGAACCACGCGCAGAGTTGCAGCACTGGGTCCGCGAACAGGCGTTGAGCATCACCCGCCACCGCCACGGCCGCCTCCTGTCCTGAGCCTCGAGAGTCGAAGTCGCCGGGTTTTCGCCTTCGTCCCGCACGACATCCGAGGCGCCAAGCGTGCGATAGCGCTGGCACGGTTCGGGCGAACTTTGTCGCTCTCAACATGTCCAGGCTGTTGAGAGCGACAAAGTTCGTCGTGGTTCGGCTCGTCGCGGGGTGGGGTGGGGTGGGGTGATCGTCGTGGGGTGCTGTTGGGTCGCCGTGGGTGCGTGCGATACCTTGCCCGGCGTATGACACATCGAATTGCAGTGATCGGCGGCGACGGGATCGGGCCGGAGGTGGTGGCCGAGGCGTTGAAGGTGATCCGCGCCGCCGGGGTCGATGTGGAGACGACCGACTACGACCTCGGTGGAGCCCGCTACCTGCGCGACGGCGAGATCCTCAGCGATGCGGTCCTCGACGAGCTGCGCGCGTTCGACGCGATCCTGCTCGGTGCCGTCGGCACCCCCGAGGTGCCGCCGGGGGTGATCGAGCGTGGGCTGCTGTTGAAGATGCGCTTCGAGCTCGATCTGTACATCAACCAGCGGCCATTCATCGGCACCGCTCCCGGCCACGCTCAGTCGCACGACTTCGTGGTGATCCGCGAGAACACCGAGGGCCCGTACGTGGGCGAGGGCGGCGTGCTGCGTAAGGGCACCCCGCACGAGGTCGCCACGCAGGGTTCGGTCAACACCCGCATGGGTGCCGAGCGGGCGATCCGCTATGCGTTCGACCTCGCCGTGAAACGCAACGGGGCCAAGCACGTCACGCTCGTCCACAAGACCAACGTGCTCACCTTTGCCGGCGACCTGTGGCAACGCGCCTTCAACGATGTGGCCGCCGAGTACCCCCGGATCGGCACGGCCTACAACCATGTCGACGCGGCTTGCATCTACTTCGTGCAAGATCCGCAGCGCTACGACGTGATCGTCACCGACAACTTGTTCGGCGACATCCTCACCGACCTCGGCGGAGCAGTGAGCGGCGGTATCGGCCTGGCCAGCAGCGCCAACCTCAACCCGGCGCGCACCGGCCCGAGCATGTTCGAACCGGTTCACGGTTCCGCTCCCGACATCGTCGGCACCGGCAAAGCCAACCCCACCGCCGCGGTGCTCAGCGCAGCGTTGATGCTCGACTTTCTCGGCGATGCAACTGCTGCCGATCGAGTCCGTGCCGCGTGTGAACACGCCGGATCCGGGACCACGAGCGAAGTCGGTTCCCGAATCGCCGCCGCCGTGGCAGGCTGACACAACTCGATCACAGCAAGGGACCACGATGCCGATTCAAACGACTCCGAAGATCTGGATGAACGGCGAGCTCGTCGACTGGGACAAGGCCCAGGTGCACGTGCTCACCCACACCCTCCACTACGGAACCGGTGTGTTCGAAGGGATTCGTGCCTATGCGACCGAGCAGGGCCCGGCGGTGTTCCGTCTCACCGAGCACATCGAGCGGCTGTTCCGCAGCGCCAAGATCCTCGGCATGGAGATCCCGTACACGGTCGCCGAGCTAATCGCCGCGACCAAGGCCACGGTCGTGTCGACCGGTCTGCCGGGGTGCTACGTGCGCCCGATCGCGTACTACGGCTACGGCGAGATGGGGCTGAACACGTTGCCGTGCACGGTGGACGTGGCGGTGGCGTGTTGGCCGTGGGGTGCCTATCTCGGTGAGGATGCGCTCGACAAGGGCGTGCGGATGAAGATTTCGTCGTGGACCCGCCACGATCACAACACGATGCCGCCTGCAGCCAAGACCGTGGGCAACTACGTAAACAGTTCGCTGGCCAAGGTCGAGGCGTTGCGTGCCGGCTATGACGAGGCGATCATGCTTGCCCCGAATGGCCTGATCGCCGAGTGCACGGGTGAGAACATCTTTGTGGTCCGTAACGGGATCATCATCACGCCGCCGTTGTCGGCGGGGGCGTTGGAGGGGATCACTCAGAACTCGGTGATGACGATCGCCCGAGATCTCGGCTACGACGTCCGTGTCGACAACCTGGCCCGCAGCGATCTGTACATCGCCGAGGAGATCTTCGTGTGCGGCACCGCAGCCGAGGTCGGCTCGGTGCGTTCGGTCGATGATCGTGAGGTGCCCTGCCCCGGCCCGATCACCCGTGCTATCGCCGATGTCTACGGCCAGGCGGTCCGCGGTGAGGTGCCTGCCTACAAGGACTGGTGCGAACTCGCGGTCTGATGCGGGGCGGTGAACGTGGTGAACCCGGCCGAAAACGAGAAGCGCCCCGCACGGCGCAGCTAGCCAAGGCCAGCGCTCCGTACGGGGCGACTTCGGTAGAAGCCATCCACCACTGATCGATCGCCCGGTGTTACCCTTCGTTTCGACCAAAGTCATCGCCCGTCAGAGCTTGCGCTTTGACGGGCGATCCATTTTTACCAGTCACCTTCCTCGGTTGCCCGATTCCGGTGCGCAGGAAGTGGTCGGGTTCGCTCCCCGGTTGCCCGGCTTGCTCACCCAGCCTGCCGATCCCGCCGCCCCGGTTGCCCGGTGCGCCGTGACCGTGCTGACCTCGCCGACGCCCGGTTGCCCGGACCTCAACTCCGCCAGCTAGACGGATTGCTTCTCACCACCATCGCTTCCACCTCGTGATCCCGGTTGGACACCCTCGCTTCGTGGCGATCCCATTGCTGGTTTCACCACTTGCTTGAGGCCGTTCCTCGGGTTCCGGTTGATGTGCGCTTGCCGGTGTGGTGCACAGTGTGCCGGATCTATTTTGCCAGGTCAAGAGGTATTTTTGAATCCACAGGGTTATCCACCAACAAACCCGGTCATCCCCAGAATTTTGTGTTTTGTCCACCGCTTGTCCACTGTTCGTCCACATGGTTGTGCACACCTGGGACCGCGTGAGCAAGGTTGACCGGACTGAATGCGTTGACGTTTCCGCCGCAGCGGGGCACAATGGCACGCATGATCTCCGGCTGTCGCAACACGCTCGCCACCATCATCATCATTCGATAGCGCACGTGGCCCCAACCACGTGCGCCAACAGCCGCCCTCCGGGGCGGCTGTTGCATTTCTCCGGCCAGTTCGTACAGACAGGAACCCCACGATGAGCACCGACACGACATCCCCCCAGGTGATCCCGGGACCGCAGTTGATCGAGGTGTTCGATACCACCTTGCGCGACGGGTTGCAGGTGGAGGGCGTGTCGGCAACGGTCGATGACAAGTTGCGCATCGCCGAGCAACTCGACTTCCTCGGTGTGCACTACATCGAGGGTGGGTGGCCGGGGGCGAACCCGAAAGACATCGAGTTCTTCGCCCGCGCCGCGACCGAGTTGCAACTGACCACCTCGACGATGGTCGCGTTCGGCTCGACGCGGCGGCCGAAGGGCAAGGTGGATGACGACGTCACGTTGCGCAACCTCCTCGATGCCAACACGTCGGCGGTGTGCATCGTCGCCAAGAGCTGGGATTACCACGTGCTCGAGGCATTGCAGACCACCCTTGACGAGGGCGAGGCGATGATCGCCGACAGCGTCGCGTTTCTGACCGGTGCCGGGCGGCGGGTGCTCGTCGACATGGAGCACTTCTTCGACGGCTACAAGAACAATCCCGAGTTCAGCCTGCGCGCCCTTGAAGCTGCGGTGGTGAAGGGCGCGTCGCATGTGGTGCTGTGCGACACCAACGGCGGTTCGCTGCCGCACGAGGTGGCCGACATCGTGGCCGCCGTCCACGCCCATGTTGGCCGCGACGTCATCATTGGCATCCACTGTCACGACGACACCGGTTGCGCGGTCGCCAACTCGATGGCTGCGGTCCGGGCGGGGGCCCGTCATGTCCAGGGAACGCTCAACGGGCTCGGCGAGCGCACCGGAAACTGCAACCTCACGACGGTCATCCCGAACCTGCAGGTGAAACTCGGCATGTCATGCCTGCCGGAGGGCCGTCTCGAACGGCTGACGGCGGTGAGTAACCACGTGGCCGAGGTGCTCAACCGTCCGCTCAACCCGCAGGCCCCGTACGTGGGTGCGTCGGCCTTCGCACACAAGGCGGGACTCCACGTGAGTGCGATCGTGCGCGCCAAGGACGCGTACGAACACATCGATCCTGAACTCGTCGGCAACGGCACCCGGTTCGTCGTCAGCGAGATGGCCGGGCGGGCGACGATCCAGATGAAAGCCGATGAGCTCGGATTGGCGATGGACGGCCCGGCGGTGAACCAGGTGATCGACGACCTGAAACGGCTTGAGCACGAGGGCTTCCACTTCGAAGCCGCCGATGCCTCGCTGGAGTTGCTGATGCGCCGGGCGTCCGGATGGGAGCAGCACTTCTTCCGGGTCGAGAGCATGCGCGTGATCACCGACGAGTTGCCCAGCGGCGATTTCACGACCGAGGCAACGGTCAAGGTGTGGGTGCCGACGGCGGATCCCGGCGGCGTACCGGCCGACGTCCGCCACGTTCACACTGCCGAGGGCAACGGGCCCGTCAACGCGATTGACATGGCGTTGCGGACGGGGTTGCGCCAGGCGTTTCCGCAGCTCGACCGGGTGCACCTCACCGACTACAAGGTGCGCATCCTCGATGGTGCAACGGCGACCGGGGCGATCACCCGAGTGCTGATCGATTTCACCAACGGCGAGCGCAGTTGGACAACCATCGGGGTCAGCTCGAACATCATCGAAGCGTCGTGGCGGGCGCTCGAGGAGGGTCTCATCTACGGCCTGCTTCACGACCCGGCCTGAATTCCGCTCACCGCGGGATGGGTGGCGGCTGCACCGGGACAGGGTAGAAAGAGAGCCGTATGGCCGCACCGAAGTTCGCCCCCGCCCCAACCGTTCCTGACGCGCGTGGGTACTCGTCGCCCGATCATGTTCCCGGCACCTGGATGCCCGACCGGCCCGGCGAGATACGCGGCTTCCAACCCGAGGGGGCCAAGCTCGGCTACCAGGGTCCCGATCAGGGTTTCGGGATCAAGATCGCGAACACGTTCCGCACCAAGATCCACGTCTCGGCCGGCGAGTCGATCGACGATGCGGTGCAGGGGTGCCTGGGCATCGGACTGAGGCGGGCGTCGATGTTCAGCCGGGCCCCGGTCATCCACGACTTTACGGTGGCGTTCACCGCGTGGGGTTATCTCGACGAGAGCCCGCCGACCGAGCTGGTGACGGTCCGATCCGATCTGTTCAGCGGCCTTGGCAACATCGCCCACCACTACACCGAGTCGCGGAGACTGGTCGACATGGTCCCCGAGTCGACGCTGAAGATGTCGCCGCAGCAGGTCACCGCCGCCTACCCGGAACGGTGGCGCGACCTCGTCGGGGCCTGACCCCACACGCGCGACCGTGGGCGAGTCGCAATGGCGGTCACGGTTGCGCGCGATCACGGCGAGTGGCACCCTCAAACGCTGTCGAGGGAGGCTTTGTTCTACTGGTTGTCGCACGCGAGCAGTACGTCATCGAGTTGGCTGCGGTCATCGAGTTGGTCAATGCGGCGCTGACACCCGCGGCGCAACGGTTCCGTCAGCGGAGGCGGCCGCCCTGAGACGGGACCCTGGACCTTGCAATCGACGGCCCCAAACGCGACCGTGGGCCACCGCTGAAGCGATGGCCCACGAACGTTGTTCGCTGAGCTCCCGAGGGAGCTCGCGTATGCTGGATCAGCCGACCGACGGCGGCACCATCACGTTGTCGATCAGGTAGACCGTTGCGTTGGCGGTCATGATCTCGCCGACGACGACGGCGGAAGCGCCACCATTGAGGCTGATCGTGTCGCCCTCCACCATGATCGGCAGGACTTCACCGGTAAAGGTGGTCAGCTCGGTCTTGCCGGACAGGTCGGCCATCGACAGCCGCTCGGGGATCACGTGAAAGCCGAGGACCGTGGTCAGCAGACCGGACGGATCGGCCATCGCAGCCTCGAGTGTTGCCGGGTCGAATGCGGCGAATGCGCAGTCGGTCGGAGCGAACACCGTCAGTGCCTCGGCGCCGTTGAGGGTGTCGCCGAGACCGGCGGCGCCGACAGCAGCCACGAGCGTGGTCAGCACGGGGTTGTTGGATGCAGCGGTGGCCACCGGGTCGTCGGTCATCCCTTCGAGGGTGCCTTCTGCCTGGCCGCCCTGGACGGCAGCAACGATCTCGTCGGCCGAGCACGCTTCGGCTGACGACATTGGCGTGTCGCTCATCGAGTCGCTAGTCACCGGAGCGTCGGTGGCGGCGACCGGGGCGTCGGTGACGACGGGCGCCTGTGTTGCCGGGGTGGACTCGACGTCGTCGCTACCGCAGGCGGCGGCGACGAGCGAGAGGGCGGTGACAGCGAAGACGCTGCGCATGACCTTGCTGGTGCGGATCTTGTTGGTACGCATTTTGGTTCCTACTTCCTTTTGGGGGGTTTCGTGATGGGGGAAACACGGTTCACGCTGAGCCGTGATGCCTCGGCGGCACCGGTGGTGCAGCCGAGAGGGGAGTGGTGTGCCTGCGCTGTCACGCGTCGGTCACATCCACGAAGATCGACATCCAGCCGCTCGCTCCGTTGGGGAACGGGTCGGCACGGGTGTCGGTTTGAAGTTGGCCGTTCGCGTCGGTGGCCCGAACGGTGAGGCGGTGGCGGCCGGGGGTTGCATCCCAACCGAGCTTCCATTGGCGCCAGGTGTTGAGGTTCAGTTCGTCGGCCAGTTCGGCTTCTGCGAACTCACCGTCGTCGATGGCGAGTTCCACCTTGGAGATGCCGATCGTCTGGGCCCAGGCGACCCCGGCGATCACTGCGGCCCCGGGGGTGACCTTGCCAAGCGTGCGTGGTGTGTCGATGCGAGACATCAGCTTGATCGGAGCCTGCTCGTCCCAACCGCGCTCGACCCAGTACTGGTCGAAGGCGTCGAAACGGCTGAGCTCGATCTCGGTCAACCACTTGGTCGCCGAGACGTAGCCATACAGGCCGGGCACCATCAGGCGGGCAGGGAAGCCGTGCTCGATCGGCAGCGGTTCGCCGTTCATCCCGATGGCAATCAGCGCCGGGCGGTCGTAGGCAGCTTCGAGCGGGAAGCCGCAGGTGTAGCCGTCGACAGAGCGGCCGATGATCTGGTCGGCGCTCGGGTCCACGCCGGCTCCGTCGAGCAGTTCGCGAAGAGGCAGTCCGAGCCAGCGAGCGGTGCCGACGAGGCCGCCGCCCACGGTGTTGGACACACAGGTGAGGGTGATGTCTTCTTCCACCAAGGCCCGGTCGAGTATGTCGGCGAAGCTGAGCTCGATTTCTCGGTCGACCAACCCGGTCACCCGCAGGCTCCACGACTCGGCCTGTACCTGGGGCACGGCGAGGGCGGTGTCGACCCGGTAGAAGTTGGTGTTCGGGGTGAAGAACGGGCTTGCCCCGGTGGTGTCGACACTCACCGTGGCTGGTGCGGCGGCCAGCGGACTGGCAACCGGTGGCAGCACCACCGAGGCTCGTGACTCGGCTGCGCTGAAGCGGTTTCGCAGGCCCCGACCGGTGGCTGCTGCGCCGGCGGCAACGGCTGCGACAGCGGCGCTGACGAGCAGGAAGCGTCGACGGGACGAACGGCCGTCGACCGACACGACGGTCGGCATCGCGGACGGCTTCGGCGGGCTGGCCGGTGTCGTGGTCGTCGGAGCAGGACGCTCGGGTGTCGCTGCCTGTGTGGCGATAACCGGTGTCGTCGCCGCAAGGGGGGACGGCGACGACACCGAAACTGGTGTTGGCGTGGGTGTAGCGGCCCGGATCAGCAGCGTGAGCGCGGCGATCCCGGCCAGGCCGGCGGCGATGCTCGGGATGGTCGCGGAGACATCCGTACCGACCAGCTGCTGCGAGGCCCAGATACCGACCGCGGCGAAGATGGCGAATCCGGCTGCGCCGATCGCCAGGCGACGGCGGGCGAACAGCCCGAGCACGGCGGCGAAGATCACGCTGAAGACGAGGATTCCGATGATCAGGGCGATCTTGTCGTTCGCTCCGAACGTTTCGATCCCGAAGTCCTTGACCGGACGGGGGACCGCATCGATCACGGCCTCGGCAACCGACACCACTGGGCTTTGCCATGCGGCCCGGAACCCTCCGACCAGTTCGCCGATGCCGAGCGCTGCGGCTCCGGCCAACAGCCCGCTCGCCGCCGACACCAGCCGACCCGGGGCCGAACCGTCGGGGGTGGCGGCACCGGTTGGGGTGCGCTCGTCGGTTCGTTCCATGGTCAAGCTTCGGGGTGCTCACCGATCCGGATTGGTCCCTCGTTTTCCCGCGGGAAACACTGGCACGCCGTTGCGTGCCACGATGGCGTGATGAGCGACCAGCCGATGACTCTGACCGACAGCCAGCGTGAGTTTCGTGATGTGCTGCGCCAGTTCGTGGCCGACAAGATCACGCCGCTGGCCGCCGACATCGACCGCAGTGGTGAGTTCTCGTGGGAAGCGTTCGAGGCGTTGAAATCGATGGAGCTCACCGCCCTCAGCTATCCGGAGGAGTACGGCGGATCGGGAGCCTCGATCGTCGATCAGGCGATCGCGTGCGAGGAACTGGCTCGCGGTTGTGCGTCAACGAGCCTGGTGTTCCTGGTGTCGAAGCTCGGCATGCTTCCGGTGATCAACTTCGGTTCGGAGGAGCTGAAGCGCATGTACCTTCCGCGCATCTGCAGCGGCGAAAGCCAGTGCAGCTACGGCCTGAGCGAACCCGACGCTGGAAGCGATGTCGCCTCAATGACCACAAAGGCGGTGCCCGACGGCGACAGTTGGGTGATCGATGGCACCAAGTGCTGGATCACCAATGCCGGTATCAGCGACCTGTACACCATCTTCGCCCGCACCTCGCCCGACCGGCATGCGGGGATCACCGCGTTCTTGGTGAAGGCCGAGTGGGGCGTGCAGGTGGACAAGTACGAACACAAGCTCGGGATCAAGGGATCTCCGACTGGCGTGATCCGCCTCGACGGAGTTCGGGTGCCCGATTCACATCGCATCGGCGAGGTCGGCCAGGGCTTCGCCGCGGCGATGCACACCCTCGACCGCAGCCGTCCGACCGTTGGGGCGCAAGCCGTTGGGATCGCCCAGGGTGCGCTTGATTTTGCTGTCGGCTACATGAAGGAGCGGACCACCTTCGGCCGCCCGATCGGGTCGAACCAGGGTCTGCAGTGGATGGCCGCCGATTGTGCCATGCGCATCGAGGCGGCCAGAGGCCTGGTCTACAAGGCGTGTGCGATCGCCGACGAGGGGGACCCGCACGGCGAGCTATCGATGATCGGGGCGATGGCGAAGTGCTTCGCCAGTGATGTGGCGATGCAGGTGACCACCGACGCGGTGCAGTTCCTCGGCGGCTACGGCTACACCAACGATTTCCCGGTGGAACGAATGATGCGTGATGCAAAGATCACCCAGATCTACGAAGGCACCAACCAGATCCAGCGCATGGTGATCGCCAAGAAGCTGTTCAGCTAGCTCTTTTGGTCCAGCTGGTGTTGCTCTATGTTGCCCTTTTCCGAGTTTCTCCC
>JANNHO010000401.1:0-3266 GCA_031404435.1 Acidimicrobiaceae bacterium
TGCTCCCGGCGTTGCTCCCGGTTTTGGAGGCATTCGAACCATGGCTCGGAAGGCGAACGGCAAGCGAAGTGTCAGCCGCGACGGCAGCGTGCGGGTGCACGGCAAGGCGTCGAACGGCGAGGGCTCGGTGTACCTCGACGCCGATGGTTCGTGGCGGGCGACGTACGTTGCTCCCGGCAGCGCCCGGCCGAAGCGCGTTCGTGGCAAGACGCGCGAGGAGGCGATCGCTCGCCGGACGGTGAAGCTGGAGGAGCTGTCGCAGATCCAGTCGTCGACGTTTCATCGCGATGCCACGGTGGCCGAGTTAGCGGAGTGGTGGCTCGACGTGGTTGCTCGACATCGCGTGCGAGCCTCGACGCTGGGCACCTACAGCCAGCGCGTCGAGCGCATCACCAACACGATCGGCCAGCTGCCGGCGCGATCGTTGAAGCCGGAGCGCATCGCTCGTTGGCAGTCGGACTTGTTGAAGTCCGGGCTCGCATCAGGGACGGTCGCGGACGTGCGGGTGACGCTGCATCAGGTGCTCGAGCAGGCCGTGATCCACGAGCTAATCGCCTCCAACCCAGTCGATCGCGTGGCGGCGCCGAAGGTGGTCCGTGGTGCTCGACGCGCGCTCGTGTCAGAGGACGCGCGCCACTTGGTCGGCGCGGCCGCAGACGACCGCCTCGGCGCAGTCGTTGCGCTGCTGTTCGTGCAGGGCTGGCGAGTCTCCGAGGCGCTCGGGCTCGGTTGGGAGGATCTCGACCTCGATGCCGGCATTGCTGTGGTGCGGCGGGCCGGGATCTACGTCCACAAGGTCGGCATGGTGCTCGGCCCGACCAAGAACGCCGGCGCATCCGGCACGCACCACCTGTCGGCCGGAGTCGTCGAGTTGTTGCGGGCGCGCCGCAAGGCACAAGCAGCTGAGCGACTCGCGTGTCGCGAGGCGTGGCCGACGCACACCTACGAGGGACAGACCGTGTCGCTGGTGTTCACCAACGAGCGCGGTGGCTTGGTCAACCGCCAGGCAGCCGCGAAGGCCGTGACGCGTGCGGCAACGCGAGCGGGCATCGACCCGAAGGGCATTGCAACCCACACCGGCCGGCGGACAGCCGTCACCGTGCTCTACGCAGAAGCCGGTCTCGACATCAGCGACATCGCAAGATACGTCGGCCACAAGGGCGAGGCGACAACAGCCGGCTACGTGCGATCGTTGGGCGAGCGGCCGAAGGCGACTGCAGCGATGGCGGCGTCGATGCTCGACCCTGCGGCGGCGCGACGTGTGCCGACGTGAGCGCCCAAACCTCTTTCCGGCCGTATGTGTCGCGCTCAGACGCGCCTACTTGCGAGTGGCGCGTCGTAGGCGGCGTGTCGTTTCTGGCCGCACGTTATGCGCCAGCGACCGGCACATTGATGTCGGTCCTGGCGCACTGGCGTGTGAGTGTCATGGGACAGCCGACATTTGGATGGGGCGGCGGCTCTGCGCTCCTACCACGGCTCGGCGGCCTGTCTTCCTTGCGCCTTCGTGCTACAGGTCCGGACCTGTATGAGCTGTTCTGGTTGGCGGACGTACGATCAAATGATGCGAAGTCAGGAGCGATTGCTCGTCGGGAGGGACTACCTCGCGGCGGCGGTCGATCTGTTACATCGTGTACGTGCTAGTCACCCGACCGCTGGCGTGTGGGAGGCTGCTGACATCGAGTGGTGGTGGCGCAAGCCTCGGCCGACTGACGAGACGAACCAGCTCTTCTAGTTCGTCGACGGCCATCCCGTCGCTGCTGCGATCGCAACGGACTGGGGCGGCCGCCTCGGCCTCGACATCATCACGCTCCCGGACGCAACTGCCGACTTCGTCGCTCACGTCGTTGGACGCGGGGTCGAGCATCCCGCAGGGGCGCCGGACGACCACGCCGAGTTGCTCATCGACGACGCTGATTTCGTCATGGCTGCGCTGTTGACCGAGGCCGGCTTCTGGTGGTCACCCGATACGGGGACGTCGGCCTGGATGTCGAGTCAGCAACGACCAGCCATGACGCCGCTCGCAGAGGGATATCGCCTTGCCTCGCGGAGCGAATTGGTCGATCGGCCACACCACTTCATCGACCGAAATGGACCACATGTCCAGCAGCGGCTGCGCGACACGTCGCTCTATCGGGCCGACCTCGATCTCGTGGTGATCGATGGGACCGGCGAGGTTGCCGCTTACGGCCTCTTCTGGTACGACCCGATCACTTCCGTCGGGTTTGTGGAGCCGATGGGTACGCAAGAGGACCACCGCCGACGGGGTCTGGCTCGCCACGTGCTGGCCACTGGCCTGGACCGGCTCGCGTTTTGTGGAGCTGAGCGACTGAAGATCAACTACGAGAACGACAACCTCGCGTCATCACGGCTGTACAGAGACGCCGGCTTCTCCTCCGAAATGACGACGTCGCTGTATGTTCGAAAATAGTAGCGCCCGAGACTGAACGCACCCCGACCGCGCTTGGCAGCAGACCTCGTTTCCCGTTCGGTGGTGGCGCAATGGTCGCAGTTGCATGCATTCAGCCACCCATCACACTCTGCCGCCGCGCGCTTGACGATTGCCACCAAGCGCCTGGTTGGAGGCGCGACATACGCGCCGATCTGGTCGCTCGAGGTAGGTCCAGTCAGCTGTTGTTCTGCGCTACACGTTCTGTGCTGCCTACCGGCACTTCCGGAACCGTCGGCAGACCTCGCTCCGACTGCCGTGACCCTGTCGCGTCAAACGCGGCGAATTCGACCCAGAGAACGCGCGAAGCTGCATCGGTCAGCTGAAGCGGGATGCTCGCGTGCCTGGCGGATTGAAGACACCCGGCGCGGCGTCGGGATTCGCGACGACGACCTCACCCTCGAGCCCATCAGGGTCGACGAAGAACAGCGAAAATGCCGGGCCGAAGTCGGTGACGAAGTCGTCAGCGGCGCCGCAGGCCATGAGGCGCCGCCGGATCTCCTCGAACGCTTCGAGCGAAGCTGCCTGGAGCCCCACATGGTCGAGGCGGCCCCGACCGAACATCGGTGTCTGACGGGCCGCCTCCGCGTTGCCGTCGATCTCGAACACGTTTAACTCGCGCCCCTCGCCGATGTCAATGAGCGAGAGCTTGAAGCCCGCCTGCTGCTCGATCGTGCGCGCCGGTGGAGCATCGAAGACGCCTGTGTAGAAACGCGACAGGCGCACCGTGTCCCGGGTGAGCACGGCCACATGGTTGACGCCGTCCAGCAGCACGCCTCCAGCCTACATCGGAGAGTTGCATGGGATTGACAGATCACCC
>JANNHO010000402.1:0-1632 GCA_031404435.1 Acidimicrobiaceae bacterium
CCCCAACTCGCTGGGCCAGTTTTGCCTCGGCGTTCGCAGCACTCAAATCCTCGGAGATCATTCGTGAGCGTTGAAACCCTTGTCACCCAGTTGAAGTCCGGGCTCGACGCGCCGATCTGTCTCACCTGGGAGCTCACTTACGCATGCAACCTGCAGTGCGTGCACTGCCTCAGCTCGAGTGGCCGGCGCGATCCGCGCGAGCTCACCACCGCCGAGGCCAAACGCGTCCTCGACGAACTGCACGATCTCCAGGTGTTCTACATCAACATCGGTGGTGGCGAACCGATGGTGCGGCGCGATTTCTTCGAGCTCGTCGACTACTCGATCAGCCGCGACATCGGTGTGAAGTTCTCGACCAACGGGGCGTTCATCGACGCCGACAAGGCCCGCCGGTTCGCCGACATGGACTATCTCGACATCCAGATCAGCCTCGACGGGCTCGATGCCGCGACCAACGATCCGGTGCGCGGCGACGGCTCGTACGCGATGGCTCGACGGGCAATGGAACACCTCGCTGCTGCCGATTTCCCCGGCAAGCGCGGCCCGTTCAAGATCAGCGTGGTCGTCACCCGTCACAACGTCGACCAGCTCGACGGATTCAAGGCGCTCGCCGATTCATACGGCGCGCAGCTGCGCGTCACCCGGCTGCGCCCGAGCGGACGGGGCGCGGATACATGGCACGATCTGCACCCGACCAACAGCCAGCAGCGCCAGATCTACCACTGGTTGCTCGCCGCCGGCGACAACGTGCTCACCGGTGATTCGTTCTTCCACCTCAACGCGCTCGGTGAATCATTGCCCGGGCTGAACATGTGCGGGGCCGGCCGAGTGGTGTGCCTGATCGACCCGATCGGCGACGTGTACGCGTGCCCGTTCGTCATCCACGATCAGTTCAAGGCCGGGTCGGTGCGCGACGAGGGCGGATTCGCCCAGGTGTGGAAGCACAGCGAACTGTTCCGCGAACTGCGCGAGCCGCAATCGGCGGGTGCGTGCGCCAGTTGCGGCAGCTACGACGCGTGCCAGGGCGGGTGCATGGCCGCCAAGTTCTTCACCGGGCTGCCCCTCGACGGCCCCGACCCCGAATGCGTCACCGGCCACGGCGAGCAACTGTTGGCTGCCGTGAACGCGGCCACGAACCCCAAACCGGGCATGGACCACAGCAAGCCGGTCACGATCTCGCTCGGTCGCACACGGGCGCCTGTGCCTGTAGCCGGTGCGTGACCCGACGTAACGTTGTGGATCACCGCTGCGCTGATCCTCCTCGTTCCGGCGTACCTGCTGGGCACGTTCCCGAGCGCCGTGCTCGTGGCCCGCTCGCGCGGTGTCGACATCACCAGCGTTGGCTCCGGCAACCCCGGTGCCTCCAACGTGGCCCGCACGATCGGCCTGCGGTGGGGCGTGCTGGTGTTCGTACTCGATGGCGTGAAGGGCGCAGTGCCTACGGCGGTTGGGTTGCTTGCCGATTCGCGCCCTGCCGCGTACACCGCAGCGGCCGCAGCCGTCGTCGGCCACATGTTCCCGGTCACCCGTCGTTTCCATGGCGGCAAGGGCGTCGCCACGATGGGCGGGGCGACGGCGGTACTGCATCCGTTGGTGTTCGTCGTGCTGCTCGTGGTGTGGCTTGCGGTCCGC
>JANNHO010000403.1:0-11569 GCA_031404435.1 Acidimicrobiaceae bacterium
ACGGTACGCTCGAATGGATACAGGTTGACGACCAGCAAGTCGATCGGGCTTATGCCATGCTGAGCCAAAGCGGCGACACCGGCAGGGCCAACGGGAACTGCTCCATCATGCCGAACGGGTACTGGAGTTCCTGGCGGTCGGAGGCTTCCGGCACCACAACCCGGTCAAGCGCCCACACCGAGTCGAAGTCGAGATCCTCGGCCAGGCTGGTGAGATCTTCGAGCTCCTTGACGGTGACCTTGTCGCGGAAGTTCGGCAAATACAGAGCAAGCTTCATGAGAAACGTCCCCTTCGTGTTTGTTGTGGTGGAGTGCGTCGGCGATGGTCGTCGAGCGCCGCGGTTCAGGGCCCCATTTGCCCGCGTCACATCTCGTACCGTAAACAACCAAGCTCGCACGGCGATCAACGACTTCTCAACTTTTCAACAACCACTACGATCACAGTCGTGCAAACTCATCGCCAGGTGTTGGTCGTCGATGATGACGACGACGTTCGGACTGCCGTGACGTGGGCACTCGAAGCAGACGGATTCGACGTACTCGCCGTCGACAACGGGCTTGCTGCCATGGAGGCGATCGAGTCGTCGCCGCTGTCGCTGGTGGTCCTGGACTTGTCGCTGCCGGGGCTCGGGGGTCTCGACATTCTGAACCGCCTGCGAACGATCGAGGCACGTAACGGGCAGTGGCGTTTGCCGATCATCGTGCTGTCGGGGCGAGACAGCGAGACGGATCGCATCGTCGGCCTGGACCTCGGTGCCGACGACTACCTGGTCAAGCCGTTCTCGCCCGGCGAGCTCGCCGCTCGGGCCCGATCGCTGCTTCGTCGCAGCGCCGAGCCCACCTCCGGCGGCAAGCAGCCCTTCGCACCAACGGGCGCAGGCGTCGAGATCGACTGCGAATCGCGCACGGTCTGGGTTGATGGGACACTGATCGAACTTGCTGCCAAGGAGTTCGACCTCCTCGCGTATCTCGTGGATCATCCTCGGCGCGCATGCCGTCGATCCGAACTGCTCGCTGCGGTCTGGTCAAGCGACTCGGGTTGGCAGAACGAGGCAACGGTCACCGAACACGTCTACCGCCTGCGCCTCAAGATCGAGGGTGATCCGCAGCACCCCAGGTGGCTGCGTACGGTCCGTGCCTTCGGGTACCGATGGGAGGGGTGAAGGTGAGCGGCGTGAACGTGCTCTCTGGAGACGAAGTCACCGCAGTACTTGATCACCAGACCGCCGTCATGGAGGAGATCGCCTCGGGAGCGCCGCTGTCGGCGGTGCTCGACTCCGTGGTCCGCGCCCTCGAAGAGCTGATGCCCGCCAGCCGATGCTCGATCCTGTTGCTTGATGAGGCTGGAACGCTCCGACACGTGTCGGCGCCGACACTTCCCGCCGCGTACTCGGCGGCGATCGACGGGCTGGAACCGGGGCCGTTCGCTGGTTCCTGTGGCACAGCGGTTCACTTCGGGGAACCGGTGATTGCCGTCGACGTTGTGACCGACCCTCGATGGGAGCAGTTCCGCGAGCTCGCTGCGTGCCATGGCTTGCGCGCCTGCTGGTCGAGCCCGATCCGATGCCGATCCCGTGTCGTTGGAACCTTTGCCGTGTATCACCAGACGCCATACGAACCCGACCAACGAGACGAGGAACTGGTACGCCGGTTCACCCATCTCGCCTCGCTTGCCGTCGAGCATGACCAAGCGTCGAATGAACGCGAGGCTCGACACACGGCGGACCTGGCCCGCCAGACGGCCGAACGCGCCAACCTTGCCAAGTCGCAGTTCGTCACCGCGCTGAGCCACGAGCTACGAACCCCCTTGCAGGCAATCACCGGCTTCACCGAGAACTTGCAGACCCTCGACCTGACGCCGGATCAGCGCCGTCTCGCACTGGAACGGATCGGGCTCGCGTCGGCTCACATCCTGTCGATCGTCGATGACGTTCTCGATCTCGCCCGTGTTGAAGCAGGAGCAATGCCCATCAACCTGTGCGACGTCGACGCGCACGCCGTGATCGCAGAGTCACTCGACCTGATCCAGCCCCTTGCCGACCGGCGCAGCGTCACCATCGAGCGAAGCGGGCCGCCCATCGCTGTGCGCGCGGATCGCCGACGCCTGCAACAAGTGGTGCTGAACCTCATCTCGAACGCCGTTCGGTTCTCACCCTCGAACGGCACCGTTTGCATCGCCACGGAGGTAGGCGACGACTTCGCCAGCATCCATGTCACCGATCAGGGCCCAGGGATACCCGGCGAACTCCTCGCCCGGCTGTTCGTGCCCTTCGATCGCCTCGGCGCCGACGCCGGACGTGAAGGCGGCGCGGGACTCGGCTTGGTCCTCGCTCGACGTCTCACCGAGGCGATGAACGGCACGCTCGAGCTGGCCAGCATCGTCGGGGTTGGCACACACATCACCGTCACTCTCGCCGCTGTTCAGGCCGGTCGCCCACGCGCTGCGCAGCGTTCCACCCAGACGGCCGGGTCCAGTTTGCGCACGGCCAACGGACCACTGCAATGAGGCTCGGCGAGGTCGACGCGCTGGCACGGTTGGCGGCACACGACCATGGGGTGCTGTGCACGGTCCACGCCGAGCGGGGCGTCGACGCCGTGCCCGTGGTGTACGTGAAGGACGGCGACGGCTACGTGGGTGTGCCCGTGGACCGGGTGAAACCAAAGTCGTCATTGCGGCTGCAACGGGAACGAAACCTGGAGGCCGACGCACGGGCCACACTGCTGGTCGATCACTGGGATCGTGACGACTGGTCTCGGCTGTGGTGGGTGCGCGCCGAGCTGCGCTGGCAGGGCAATGACGTCGCAGACCGGGAGGAGTCCCTCGCCAACGAGCTGGCCCGGCGCTACCCGCAGTACCGGGATCGACCCTTCGCCCGAGTACTGGTGCTGCGAATCGTCGCCGTCTCCGGCTGGGCGGCCAGCCCCGGCTGACTCGCCGCTGTCCTACAACTGACTCGCCGCAGTAGCGACCTCGTCCTGCACTTTCTCGAAGTCCTCGCGGACGTCAGCCCATGCCATGCTCTGATGCACGATTCGCTTCGCCTCTCCAAGGCTCACGTGGAGCACCGCGCGAGTGACCTTGATCGGCTCAATCGGTGAGAAGCCTTCGGCCCGAAGCTGCGCGAGAACCCGCTCCCACTCCTGGTGATCCACCGGACCATGGATACCACGACGGCGAGTTCGGGCACGATGAAGTTCTCGATCCCCAACGACGACTACGTGCGATTCGAGGGGACCGACGCGGACGCCGAAGCCGACCTTCGGCTGTACGACTTCTTTCCATTGCAGGAGTGGGAACTGATCGGCGAGAGCCACTCGCCGGACGGCGATCACTCCGGGGGCGGCGGCGACAGCCACGGTCACCCGGAGAGTGCCGGTCGGGTCGAGGGTCGCATCCGCATCGGCGATCGCGTCATCGAGATCCAGAACGGGCCGGGCTACCGCGATCACGGGTACGGGCCACGACCACACCAGATCTTCCGAGCCGCCAGGTGGCACGCCGGCACCCTCGGGCCGGAACTCTCCTACTCGCTCATCACGGTGCATGCGGAAGACGGCGGTTTCCACCCCATGGGTTACGTGATGCTGGACGCCGAGCGCCAGCCGATCAGCGATGTGCACACCGTCAACTCGACGCTGAGCGACGGATACTCGAGCATCGGTGGATGGTCGACCGTTGTTTTCGAAAACGGTCGACAGCTGCGAATCGATGTCGAGTCGATCGACGGAATCGTCACGTCGACCCACCTCAACAACGGAGGACCGGGTTCGTCGCCCGCTGGCATCGAAGTCCTGTCGATCCCACGATGGAACGGTCACGACGGCATCTGCGACTTCAACATGATCGACAATCCGCATCGTGAGAACAACCCGTCTCACACGCGTTTCTTGCCAACCACTCGGACGGCGTGTCACAACGTCCCATCGATCTGTCGTGGGCACGCTGACGACATTTCGCCTGGCGCGCCCCGCTGCTGACTGCGCTCAGACCGGCACGAGGCGGAGGACCCCTGTCGTCTGGAGTACGAACTCGCCCCCGTCGATCACGTCGATCGTCACGTCGATCGGCACGCCGACCGGAGCATCACCCAGCCGGAACCCATGTACCCCGCCGACTCGGGCCGTGCTGATGCCACCCCCGCCTCCGTCGATATCGGTTCGCCAGAACGCTGCGTCGGGGGCGAGCACGGCGTCGGCCGTGTCGACCTCCAGGAACGAGACACCCTGCTCGGACTTCAGTCGGAGCGTCAGGTAACTCGTCACGCTCGAATCGTCCACGGACGTCAGCGGGATCACAACCTCCACGCTCTCGCTGATGCTCTCGGTGCGCGGTACCGATCCGTCCGAGTCGCCTGGCCGTGACCGCAACTCGAGCCAGGTCGCCGGGTCTGCGTCGATCACGTTGCCGACGGTTGGTGCCGAGGGGTCGGCGACCCCGTCGATGACGATCAGCGTGCCGTCTCGTGTGCCAACCTCGAGGGGCACCGGGCGGTCGATCACGCCGCCGTACTGGAAAACGGCGTCGCCGGTGACGGCCGAGATCCTGTACCGGTAACCCGTCGAGGCGACGATGCACTCGGAGCTACCAACCTCGCCGTTGACGTCCGTGTTCATCTGCTCGTGCAGCAGTTGTCGGCCCTCGGCTGCCGGCGAGTAGTCGAAGCCGGGGACTGCGGCATCGGCGGGGCGCGGCGTGAGCGCGGCGAGTACGCCGAGGAGCCCAGCGCGGTCGATCCCACGCGACCGCACGTATCCCAGGCTGCCATCGCCGATATCCCACTCGACGTTGCCGTTGGCGTTGGCGAAAAGACTGATCCAGAACACGGTCCCATCGACTTCGACCGATTCGACTCCGGTCGGCCGTCGACCGTCTCCGAAGAATCGCTGCACGACCGCGAAGGGGCCCAGTAGACCCTCCGCCGGATCTCCGATGACCTGGATCGGCACCGGGTTAGTGCTCGGACGGGCAAACAGCGTCAGCCCTTCCGTGAAGGCCTCCCTCGCCGAGACGGGTTCGCAGCTCGCCGCCTCGATCACTGGACGGGTGATTCCTGCCGGCGTCGAAGCGCTGGTGGTCGAAGCTGAAGTGGTCGTCACTGAAGTGGTCGTCCTGACGGAGGCCGGGGCGCTGGAGCCGGTCACCTCCGGTACAGACGTCGGCTGCACCGTGCCGTCATGGGTGGCGTCGGTGCTGGGCGAGGTGCTGGGCGAGGTGTCGACCGGTCGCAGCGTCGCGGTCCTCCCGTCGTCGAGCACCACGAGCACTAGGGCCGCTAGTGCAGCGGCCGCCAAACCGATCGCGCCGAGCGTCGCCAACCGTCGGGGCCCGGATGTTTCTGGTCGGCCTGGCCGCATCGTCGGAATGAATACCGAGGTGCTCGGCGGTCCGGGCGCGTCGGCCCCGGCATCGGCAACGAGCCGAGCGATGGCGGCGTCGAGCTCCTGCTGAGAATCGGATCGATCAGTCATCGAGGACCTCCCGGAGTCGCGCCCTGGCGCGGGCGAGTTGCTTACGTACCGTCCCCTCGCTGACGTCGAGCACGCCAGCGATCTCACTGGGCGTCCGATCACCCCAGTACGTGAGGAAGACGATGGTCCGCTGCGGCACGCTCAGCACGGCGAGGGCCGCTCGCGCGTCGACAGCGGCGGAGAGGGCGACAACGTCATCGCGTTGTATCTGGAACGACGCCTCTCGCCGCCGACGCCGGGACGTGGATCGCTGGTGATCGACGGCCCGATGATGGACGGCCCGGAAGAGGTACGCCCGAAGGTTGACGACCGACGACAGGTCGACGTATCCATGGAACACGTGGACCATCGCATCGGTGACGACGTCCCCCGCGTCGTCGGGACCAACCATGACCGTCGCGTACCGGATCAGCTCGAGCGAATGGCGCCGATACACCGACTCGAGGGACTCAGCAGCCACGGTCACGCCCGTACGACGGCACCGACCGGCCCTGCGGGTGACATGGAGCGCACAAGAACGATTAGTGAGTCTCCAACTCGGCTGTCCCCAACGGTGAAGCCGACCGGTTCCCGAACGAGCCCGTCGACTGGGTCCTGTTCACACTAATCGACGCCAACGACCACATCGTCTGTGCCGGCGGCGGCCTCATGTAGCCAGCACCTAATGGGACGCGACCAGCCGGAGTGCGAGGCTGGTTCCGAGCCGCTGGTCGGCGAGCACTTCTGTCACCTGGAATTCGATTCCCAGCGTTAGACCGTGCCCCGGCCCGGCGCTGGTCGCGCACCACGGCGTCGAGATGGCCAACGATCTCTGCGCAGATGCGATCGCCTATGCCTGGGAGAACTGGGATCGGGTTCGGGGCTTCGACAATCCAGTCGGATACCTCTACCGGGTCGCGACGAGTCGCGCCCGTCGGTACCGTCGATGGCGGTGTCCTGTGTCGCTCCCGGCCGAGTCAGGCGTGGCGGCCGTCGAGCCCGACCACGCGCTTCACGTGATGCTGGCCAAGCTCCCGCACGGACAACGCACCGCCGTTGTGATGGTTCACGTGTACGGATGGTCGTATCAGGACGTTGCTGATCTCATCGGTCGTTCGCTGTCCGATGTTCGCAACGTTGTGCACCGCGGGCTCACTGCGCTGCGAGCAACGATGGAGGCCGGTCATGGTCGATGAACTCGAAAAACGATTGACTCGCTACCGAGCCGACTTGGACGCCGCGGTGGCCGCAGACCTCGCTCGTCGGCACCTGGCGAGTCGCGAAGCAGGTTCCCACGATGCAGACCCGTTCCTACTCGACACCGATCACCTGATCCGATTGGAGCCCACCATGTCCGCCGCACACGACCGTCGGCGAGTGATGCTCGTCGCGACACTCGGCGTGGCTGCGGCCGTGACGACGGCGGGCCTGATCGCCCTCGTGACGAGCCGCGACGCCAACGACACGACGCCGGCCGAGCAACCGTCACCGACCGTGACGACGCCTCCGCAAGCGCTCCCCAACTCGTCCAGCGAGCAGCTCGTACCGGGGACGTACTTCGTCGACGAGGTACAGGGATCCCCGACAGCGCGGATCTTCGTCACCTTCGGGTCTGGGTGGAGGGTTATGTTATCCGGCGACCGTGACGGGTGGAATATCCACAACGAGAGCAATGGCTTCATGGCGTTGCACAGCGGACCCGACAGGGTGTTCTCTGACGCCTACCACTGGGAGGATGGGTATCACCCGGGGCCCGTGACAACCGTCGAAGGTGTCGTCGTCGCGCTCAGCGAGCAGGCGGGATGGGCCGACGTGACCGCCCCGTCGGACATCTCCGTCGACGGCTACGTCGGCAAAGCATTCCAACGCACAGCCCCCGCCGACATGTCGGACTGCAGCACCTACGTTTATGCGACAAGAACGTCAGATGGTCGGGGGACGTTCCCCGATTTCCGAAGCTGGGAGAACGGTGCCGGAGGGTTCGGAGGGTCGACGATTTACGAACCGGGCGAGATCGAGACCTTGTGGGTCCTCGACATCGACGGCAACGTCGTCGTCATCAGAACGGGACTGTGGCCGGAGCCAACGGGGGTGGCGCACGCTGATCTCCACGATCGGGGCGTGCTCCACGGCCATCAGGCAGTGGGATTTGCCGACGCAGTGCTCGAATCGATCCGCATCGCGCGGGTATAAGCGACGTGCGCAGTGCTTCGCCAGGTCGCGCAGCAAGATGCGCCTGGCTGTTCGAAGTGGCCCCGCTCGTCTCGAGCGAGATCGATGTGAGCGCCCTGCAGGCCGAGCACCTCTCGCCGGCACATCGACCACCCGCTCACGCGGGTCGACACCGATGATCACACCCACTGTGCGCTCCTCGGGCCCTTCGGTTGGGCGCCCAAGCCATTCGATCATCAAGCTCGTCGTCGACTCCGCAACGAGGACAGCCGTGCTGCGCGTAGTCATGCTCGGCGATCCACGCATTGGCCGCCTCCCAAGCGTCCGCAGCCACAAGTGCTCGACGGTGGGCGTCGTTGCCGAGCACCTGAACGCCGAAATTCGCGAGACCGAGGTCGACTACATCGACACGACTCTCAGCCCAGTCAAGGAACCCGACTCGACCGTCCGAGGTGATCCGGAGGGTTCGAAGGTCCGGGGTCTCCGTGCACCACTGAGACGTCAGCGTCTCGCAAGGAGGCGAGTACCTCGAGCACCTCGGCCGCGACCTCATCAGGCAGTGACGCGAGGCCCCGGTCAGAGCCAGCGCGAATGACGGCTGGCCGACAACTGCACTTCACCTGAATCAACGCATGTGGTCGCCGCCGGCGAGGCAGCTCAGATACCGATGAACCTCGACCGAATGCTAACGAACCAGCTACTCGACATCACCAAGTCGCCCCAACTGCTGATCCACACCCATTCACCGTGCCGCCGACAGCCGCAGCAGTTGCTACGGCTCGGTCCAGTAGCGCCCTGCATGGCCCCCTCCCGTAGAGGAACTGTGCAGGATAAGCGATGTATAGTCGTGATGTATGTCATCCATCCGCACCCAGATCTACCTCACCGACGAACAACGGCGACGTATCGACGAAGCGGCCGCAGCGACGGGGACGACCATGGCCGAGCTCATCCGCCGCGCCGTCGACCAATACCTCCTCACCGACGTCGACCCCACACGTGCCCTGTCGGCAACTTTCGGTGCAGACCCGGGAGCCACTGCCCCCTCACGCGACGACTGGGCCCGTGGCTGACGTTCTCGTCGACACCGACATCTTCGTCGACCACCTCCGAGGCTCCACCGCGATCAAAGCCGGCAAGCACCGTCTCCACTACTCCGTCATCACCCGCGCCGAACTGTTCGCCGGCAACACCGCCACCGACCTCGCCACGCAACTCCTTGCGCCCTTCCGCGAGATCCCCGTCGACCGCACGATCGCCGAGCGGGCCGGACGGATCGCCCGCGAGTTCGACGTACGACTCCCCGACGCGATGATCGCCGCAACCGCACTCGAACACGACCTCGCCCTGGCAACCCGCAACCGACGAGACTTCGACCGCATCCGCGGCCTTCGCATCCGCCCGCTCACATAGGCAGCCGCCGTGGTGAACACGTAACTCCCATGGCCCTCGATGGCGCACCGGAGGATCGCGGCGTGGACCAGCAACGACACCGACTCCCGGGACACCGTCTTCGATCTCGAGGCAACGCTCGATGGTCCGACGAAGCACGACGGCGTCATCGAACGCCACCCGCCCACGAGCGACGATCTAGGCGATCTCGTCGGCCGCCATCACCATGTCGGCGACACGATGAGCGTCGGCCCGGCTCACAGTGCGACCGCGTCGTTTCGGAAATCGGCATCGCGCTCGAGCAGCGCCCCCGCCGACACCACGTCGACATCCACTCCGAGCAGTTCGGCCAACGCCGCTTCGAGGTGCACCAGGTCGACCAGCGAACTCGATGGCTCGAACTCGACGAGGAAATCGATATCGCTCTCTGAGCTGGCTTCTCCCCGAGCAACCGAGCCGACCACTGGGATCGGTCGGCCACGATGACGACGCACGAGATCGAGGACCTCCGTACGATTCCGCCCGAGGAGCGCGCTCGGCACTCATGCGGGTGGTCGATGGGTGAACCCGCTCCTGAACTGCCGTTGGCTCGCTTGCGTCTTCTCGTTCGCTTGTTCGAGCGGACGCCATGGCCAGCTTCGGCTCATTCTCCGACTTCGCTTTGGTCAACTTCGATCTCGGCCAGTTGTTGGTCCACGAGTTGCTTCTGTTCGAGAGCAAAGTCGATGGCGTCACGCTGATCCAGCCGCCACGCGTCGATCTGGGTTCGTTCCCAGTCGTGTTGGGCTTGGGTATAGCCGACAGCAAGGTCGCAGTCGAGGTCGTCAAGTCGCGTAGCGATCTCCTCGGCGCTGATCGTGGGTCGGTCGGCTTACGCATTCATGGCGTCGCTGCGGGATCTGTACGGGTGATCCCGTTCGGCCATGCACGCTGCCCACTGTGACGTCGCAGCGCGACCGACTGCGCTGTCGGGGAACCCTGCGATGGCGGCCGAGAGCCCGCTGCGGAGCTGGTCGTTGAGGTTCATGTAGCTGCTGATGCGATCGAGTGCGTCCGCGTAAGCGGTGTTCCCGCAGCCGTCAGAGCCACCCAGTGCCGCGTAGTGGTCGTCGGTGGCTCGCGCCCGTCGATTCTGTCGAGGGCGTCCGCAGCCTCACCTCCGACACTCCACCAGTCGGGTACGACCGTTTCATCGGTTGCCAGCCGGCGCAACGCTGCTCGCCGGACCTGGCTCGCAGCTTTCCGAGACTGGACGCGCTCCAGAACCGAATTTCCGGAGTGGCATCGGTGAGGAGATGCACCCGGCTTGACCTTCCCACAATTCGGTGACGGTGATGTTCGCGGATCTCGTGGACTCGACGGCGTTGATGTCGCGCGTCGGTGAGGGGGCGACCGCGACCGGGGCCACGCGCTGGCGACCAGGGCACTCGACGTCGCCGTGACCGGCTGCTACGGCTATACCGAAGACTTCACTTTCACGTCCAGCTGGTCCCGAAGTTCCGTCTGGCTCACGTCCGCGGGCATCGTCCACCGAGTCCGCCCTATTCCGCCCACGTCCGCCGTGAATCGCCGAATCCTGTGCAGGAATCGTGCAGCTCTCTCGGTAGGTCGTGCGCCGGCTGGTCAGAGGGTCCCGGCGGCGACAACCAGGATGGCCCGCATTTGGTCGATGATGTCGCGATGGTTCGCCTCGAACGTCGGGTCGGTCAGCTCGGTCGTGTTGCCGTCGGCGAACTGCAGCACCGGCGTGTGCAGGTGCCCGCCAGGAATGTGCAGCCCGAGCGCGTCGCGCAGCAGCGTGGCCCGGTACGCAATCTCGTTGGACAGGTAGTCGCCGCCACCGCCTTCGCGCGCGACCGAGCCAGGGGTGGGCCCGTCCGGGCTCGTCACCGGGTCGGTCTGCCCGGCCGGGATCTCGACCACGGACGTGTGGTCGAACACCGGGAAGCGGCCCGTGTTCGCAGCGACGATGTCGGCGTAGGGCAGCGTGGTCGGCACGAACTCCGGCGCAGGCTCGACGGTCGGCACGCCCTCGGGGATAGGGATCACGCCGGTGGACGACGCGTTGTCGTTGTCCGGAAAGCCTCCGCGCCAGCGTCCGTTGAACCGCTCGACGTCGAACCGGCCGAAGCGGCCCTGGCTGACCGTGGCGAACATGTCGACCTCGCCCAGGTGCGGCAGGAGGGTCTGCTCGACGACGCCCTGCGCAAAGGGGTCCCACAGAACGGGGAACGTGGCGGTCTCGATGCGCGCGAGCCCGGCGGCGGTGCGGACGACGGTGCCGTCGAGGGCGAGCGCTGTGGCGCCGGAGGGGTTGCTGCGGCGGATGTCCTGGTCGAGCAGGAAGGGGTCAAAGCCGGTGAGCAGGATGCGCTTCATCGACCCGGTGAAGCGGATGGAGTCCTGGCCGCGCGAAGAGCGCTCGAGCGTGGCGAGCAGCTCGGCGCGCCGGCCGGCCCCGAGCTCGAACGACGGCGTCCACTGGCGCACGGCCTTCGTCAGCTGCAGGCGCGCCCAGTACAGCGGCCCGTCGTCGGTCACGGGCAGGTCGCCGAGCG
>JANNHO010000404.1:0-10036 GCA_031404435.1 Acidimicrobiaceae bacterium
CCAGATCTTTGGGTTGTCAGGTGGTGGCGATGGCTTGGAGGATGTCGGCTTTGGCGGCGCGGCGGGCGGGGAGCCAGGCGGCGACGACAGCGACGACCATCGCCAGGACGACAAAGATGGCGATGCTCATCTCGGACACGCTGAACGTGTTCAAGCCCTCGTCCTCGAGTGCTTTGACGACGATCCACCCCAGCGCCAGTCCGAGGCCGGTGCCCATCATCGCGCCAAGCAGCGCGGTGATCACGGCCTCCCAGCGGATGCTGGAACGCACCTGTTTGCGAGTCATCCCGATCGCCCGCACGAGGCCGAGCTCGCGGCGACGTTCGTAGACCGACAACAGCAACGTGATGACGATGCCGAGCACCGCAATGAACACTGACATCAGTAACAGGGCGTAGATGAAGTTGAGGAACCCGTCGATTTGCTCGCTCTGGTCGTCGATGAACTCCTCGCGGGTCTGTACCTCGCTCGTCGGGTATGCATCGGTCACGGTGCGGATCGCTGCTTTTGCCTCCTCGGTCGTGGTGCCGGTTGCGCTTTGCACCAGCACTTGTACGTCGAAGATGTCGGTTCGCTGCCCTGCGAACAGCTCTCGCGAGACGATGATGTTGCCGAACTCGGCAGAGTCGAACAGCCCGGCAACGGTCAGGGTGACCGTGGTGCCGTCGAGCAGCACCGCATCGACGGTGTCGCCGAGCACCAGGCCGTCGCGGGCGGCCTTGTCGCTCGACAACAGGATCCCCGTCTCGTCCAGTTCGGCCCAGCCGCCCTCGATGAACGGCAGCTCGAACAGTGCGGCAGCCTGCTCGGGGTTGGTTGCGAGCACGCTCTTGTCGGCGGGCCGGCCGTCCTCGACGAGCTTGAGCAGGTTGACGCCGATTCCCACTGCGCCCTCCACCTCTGGCAACTCGTTGAGCTGATCGACGAGCGTGGTGGGTAGGCCGCCGAGGCCCTGGGCGTCGGGCGTGCTGACCGCGAAATCACCAGTGAACTGCTCACCGATCGATTGCCGGATCGAGCTCTTCACCGATGCGCCAAGGGCACTGACCCCCACGAGGAGTGCGAGACCGATGCCGAGCGCTCCCGCAGTGAGCGCGGTGCGTTTCGGGCTCGTTGCCGCATTTCGGCCGGCGATCTCACCGGTCACGCCGCGCAGCTTGCCGAGTGGCTTGGTCATCAACTTGGCGACGGGGGCGGCGAACAGCGGGCCGAGCACGACGAGCGCCACGAACAGCCCTACGATGCCGGGTGCGAGCCAGATCGGGTTGCCGGACAGGCCGATCCCGGTGCCAATCGCGGCAATCACGATGAACACGATGCCGACGATCAGCCGGGTGCGGCTGACACCGGAGCGGTCGACCGAGACATCGCGCATCGCCGCGAGTGGCGGCACCCGTCCCGACCGGATCGCGGGGACCACGGCACACACGAGCGTGACCAACATCCCGACCACGAGCGAGACTGCGAACACCGACGGCTCCACGACCAGGGAGGTGTCGGTCGGGCCGAACCCGGTGGCGCGCAGCACGCTGAGGATGACGGTAGCCAGCAGCACCCCGCCAACGAAGCCGAGCACGCCGCCGAGCGCGCCGACGGCGAGCGCTTCGACGAACAGCACCCGCGTCACCTGGCGCCTGCTGGCACCGACCGCGCGTAGGAGTGCGTTTTCCTTTTGGCGTTGGGCGGCACTGATGCTGAACACGTTGAAGATGATGAAGCTGCCGACGAACAGCGAGATGGCCGCGAAGATCGTCAGGAAGATCGTGAAGAAGTTGAGCCCTTCCGCGACTGCGCTCTGGTTCTCGGCCGTGATCTGAGCCCCCGTCAACGCCTCGGTGTCCTGGCCGCTGTAGCGCTCATCGATCTGCGCTGCGAGCGCCTCTTCGGTCATCGAGCCATCGCCGACGACGATGACCGAATCGACCAGACCGGGCTGGCCGATCACGAACTCCTGCGCGGTCGCGAGATCGAACAGTGCCCAGGTGACCGCGCCCGAGGTATCCGACGCTCCGAAGGTGGCAATGCCGACCACGACGAACTCGCGAGCACCGGCCCGCGCCGTGACGGTGACGATCTCGCCGAGTTCGATGTCACCCTGCTTGGCCGACAGCTTGTCGATGACCACCTCGGTGCCCCCGGTGGCAGCCCGACCCTCGGCCAATGCCCACGGGGAGCTGACCGAATCGATGTACACGCCACCGAACTTCGGTGGACCGTCGATACCGATCAGTTTGCCCTCAGCGTTGGCCACGCGGGCGAACCCCTGGATGTCGCCGACGGCTTCCTGCACACCGGGTATCGCGGCGATCTCGTCGATCAGGGAATCGGGAAGGCGGTCGCGGCTCTCGGCGCCGAAATCGCCCTCGATCACGTTGGCCGAACGCACGAAGGCATCCGTGCTCGCGTAGGCGTTGGCGAACACGCGGTCCAAGCTGGCGCGGATGGTGTCGCTGAACACCAGGACGCCGCTGAGAAAGGCGCAGCCGGCGATCACCGCGAGCGATGTCAGGAGCAGGCGGCCCTTGCGGGCCAGGGTGCTCTTCAATGCGATCTTGAACATGCCGTCACTCCCCGAAGCGCTTCATGCGGTCGAGCACGCGGTCGGCGGTGGGGTCGGCCATCTCGTCGACGATCCGACCGTCGGCCAGGAACACCACCCGGTCGGCGTATCCGGCGGCGATGGGATCGTGGGTGACCATCACGATCGTCTGGCCGAACTCACGTACCGCGAGGCGCATGAACTCCAAGATCTCGGCGCCGGTGCGGCTGTCGAGGTTTCCTGTGGGCTCGTCGGCGAAGATGATCGTCGGCTGGCTGGCCATCGCCCTGGCCACAGCCACGCGCTGCTGCTGCCCGCCGGATAGCTCGCTGGGACGGTGCTTGAGCCGGTCGCGCAAGCCCACCGTGTCGATCACCCGGTCGATCCACCGCGAGTCGCCCTTCTGGCCGCCGAGCAGCAGCGGCAGGGTGATGTTCTCGGCCGCCGTGAGCGTGGGGACGAGGTTGTAGGCCTGGAAGACGAACCCGATCGCGGTGCGGCGCAGCTCGGTCAGCTGGTTGTCGTTCAGCGAGGCAAGGTCGGCATCGCCAACGAACACGGTGCCACTGGTGAGCGAATCGAGGCCGGCGAGGCAGTGCATCAGCGTGCTCTTTCCCGAGCCCGACGGACCCATGATCGCGGTGAACCGGCCGGCCTCGAACGAAATGCTGACCCCGTCAAGGGCGCGGACCTCAGTGTCGTTCGAGCCGCTGGTACCGAACACCTTCACGGCGTCGATCGCTCCGGCGGCAGGGGCTCCCGTGAGGGTGCCGGTGCCGGATGGGCCCTGTGTGGGTACGCCGGTCAGGGGAAGTACGCCGAGCGGGGGGAGATTCGTCATGGGTTCCGTTGTACCGCGTTGGTGCCGCGACAACCTCCGCTGGCGGGCGGATCGTCATCACCCGGAAGGATGATCTCCCGGCATCACGAGGCCAGATTCGTAGGCCACGACGACCACCTGGACCCGGTCGCGTAGATCGAGTTTGGCCAGGATGCGGCCGACGTGGGTCTTGACCGTCGCCTCGCCGAGGTACAACGCCACTGCGATCTCGGCGTTGGACATGCCCCGCGCGACCAACCGCATCACCTCGAGTTCGCGCTCGGTCAGCTCGGCCAGGCCCGGGGCCGCGGCCGCCGGGTCGATCGCCGGGCGCCGGGCGATGTCGGTGATCAGCATTCTCGTCACCGACGGGGCCAACAGAGAGTCGCCGCGTTCGATCACTCGGATCGCCTCGATCAGTTGCTCGGCGGGGGCGTCCTTGAGCAGGAACCCGCTCGCCCCGGCGCGCAGCGCGGTGTACACGTAGTCCTCGGCGTCAAAGGTGGTGAGCATCAACACCCGCGGGGGATGGCTGCGAGCGGTGATCAGCGCGGTCGCCTCGAGGCCGTCCATCCGCGGCATGCGCACATCCATCAGCACCACATCGGGGCGGCTCCGCTCCACCAGATCCAGCGCCTCGCGCCCATCGGCGGCTTCTCCAACCACGGCAATGTCGGGCTCGGTCTCGATGATCATTCGGAACCCCACCCGGACCATCTCCTGGTCGTCGACCAACAACACGCGGATCATGGTTGTGGTAGCGGGAAGGTGGCCCGCACCCGCCAGCCGCCGCCGGGTCGGGGGCCGGCGCTGAGCGACCCGCCGAACAAGCCGACCCGCTCGTGCATACCGACGAGCCCATACCCGGCCCCGCCCCCGGCTCCGGAGCGGTTGAGCATCGCTCCCGTCGAGTGCGCAGCGATGGAGCCGCGACCATCGTCGGTGATCTCCACTACCAGGGAGTCGTCGGTGTTGAGCACTGCCACATCGACCCGGTCGACGCGCCCGGCGTGACGGCGCACGTTGGTGAGCGCCTCCTGGACCACCCGGTAGGCGCTCAGTTCGACGCCGACGGGCAGCCCGACGATCTCGCCCTCGGTGCGTAACGCGAGCGGCAGATCGGTGGCCGACGACACCAGGTCGTCGAGGGAGAGCAGCGTCGGTTGCGGTGAACGGTCACTAGCCATCGCGTTGGGGTCGTCGCTGCGCAACACGCCGAGCATCCGCCGCATCTCGCTCATCGCCTCGCGTCCGGTGTGCTCGATGCTTTCCAGCACGGCGGTGACTTGCGCCGGGTTCGTGGCCATCTGCCGCCGCGCTGCGCCCGCCTGAATGATCATCACACTCACGCTGTGGGCCACCACATCGTGCAGTTCCCGCGCGATCCGCGACCGCTCCTGCTGCACTCGCTGGGTCGCCAACAGTTCGCGTTCGCGTTCGGCCCGTTCGGCCCGATCCGTCAGTTCGTCGGCACGTTCGCGACGGCGGCGCACGTTGTCACCCAGGATCAGCGCCGCGACGTACAGCACTGTCGACGAGATCAACGCCCCCCATGGCGCTTCGTCGCTGATCACCCCGATGGTGACGAAACCGATCACCGCCGCAGTGCTCGCTCCGCCGATCCGCCACAGTGCGCGCCCGCCGATGTGCGCACCCACTGCGTAAGCGGCGACGAGCATGTTGATCCACCCGGTACCGAGTGAGTCGGAGATGTCGAGCGCGAACTGAAAACCGAGCACGGCGATCAGCACGGCCACCGGTGCACGCTGCCGCCAGGCGAGCGGCACGGTGGCGGCGAGCACCAGCGCTGCACCGAGCAGGGATGGGTCGTTGTACTGCGGATCTCGGACCGACAGGTGGACGACGAGGCTGATGGTCGCGAGGCCGGCGGCCAGCGCGGCGTCGGCCGCGACGGGATGATCACGGAACCAGCGCACCGCTCGAAGCTGCGTCATCGTTGGTCGAAGCTAGCCGGGTCGTGCCGTGTCGTCGTCGTCCCAGCGGTTGATCGACCGTCCCCCTCCAGGCTGACCCGGCGAATCGCACCAGTCGCGCTGATCGGGTAGTTGGTAGCGTCCCCGACGTCATGAGTCCCACCAATCCCGCCCCGGCAGCTTCCGATTTCATCCGCGACCTGGTGCGCGCCGATAACGAGCAGGGCACCTTCGCCGGGCGGGTGCAGACCCGCTTCCCGCCCGAGCCCAACGGGTACCTGCACATCGGTCACGCCAAGGCGATCTGCATCGATTTTGGGGTGGCCGAGGAGTTCGACGGTGTCTGCACGCTGCGCTTCGACGACACCAATCCCGACACCGAAGACACCGAGTACGTCGACGCGATCATCGCCGATGTGGCTTGGCTCGGATTCGAACTGGCTGTCCCGGTTCGCTACGCCTCGGATTACTTCGAGCAGCTCTACGTGTGGGCCGAGCACCTCGTCGAGCGGGGACTGGCCTACGTCGACGACCAAGACGGCGACATGATCTCGGTGCAGCGCGGTGGCTACGGCATGCCGGGTGTCGAGAGCCCCAACCGCGACCGGACCGCCGACGTCAATGCCGACCTGTTCCGGCGGATGCGCGCCGGCGAGTTCGCCGATGGGACGCACGTGCTACGCGCCAAGATCGACATGCAGCACGAGAACATGCAGATGCGCGACCCGGTGCTGTACCGCATCCGTCGCCAGCACCACCACCGCACCGGCGACAGTTGGGTGCTATACCCCACCTACGACTGGGCCCACGGACAGAGCGACGCAATCGAAGGTGTCACCCACTCGCTGTGCACGCTCGAGTTCGACAGTCACCGCGCCCTGTACGACTGGTGCCTCGATCACCTCCCGCTGCCGGGCGACCGACCGCGCCAGACCGAGTTCGCCAGGCTGGAGCTCACACACACGGTTACGTCGAAACGTCGTCTGGCCACGCTCGTTGCCGACGGGGTGGTCGACGGTTGGGACGACCCGCGGCTCCCCACGCTGCGCGGCCTGCGCCGGCGCGGCTACCCGGCCTCGGCGATCCGCGAGTTCTGCGCGTTCATCGGCGTGTCGCGCACCAACAGCCGGCACCAGATCGAACTCCTTGAATCGTTCGTGCGTACGGAGTTGAACCAGACATCGCTGCGCCGCATGGCGGTGCTACGGCCGCTGCGGCTGGTCATCACCAACTGGCCTGACAACGCCGATGGCACCGCGCTGGTCGAACTGTTCGAGGTCAGCAACAACCCCGAGAACCCGGCCGACGGGGTCCGTCAGGTTGCGTTCTCCAAGACGCTGTACATCGAACGCGACGACTTCATGGTCGAGGCCCCGCCGAAGTACTTCCGGCTCACCCCGGGTAGCGAGGTACGTCTGCGCGGTGCCTACTTCGTGCGCTGCACCGGCTTCACACTCGGCGACGACGGCTCCGGAGACGTGGTCGAGGTGCAGTGCACGTACGACCCCGATTCCCGCGGGGGCACGGCGGCCGACGGGCGAAAGGTGAAGTCGACCATGCACTGGGTGTCGGCCGACCACGCCCTCGACGCGACGGTTGCACTGTACTACCGGCTGTTCACCGCCGAGGTGCCCGGTGAGGCGACCGGCGAAGCGTTCGACGACCTCAACTCCGAGTCGCGCGAACTGCTGTCGGGATGCAAGGTTGAACCTGCGCTTGGCGCCACCGAGGCGGGCCAGGTGGTTCAGTTCGAACGGCTCGGCTACTTCGCCCATGACCCCCGCCAGCCGCTGCTGTTCCATCGCACCGTCGGTCTGCGCGACGAATGGGCCAACATCCAAAAGCGCGCCTGATCAGCAGGCCGGTTCAGCCGGTTCCGGTACGTCGGTTCTTCGAATCATCGGCCGATGCCGGCCAACCGAGGGTTGAGCGCGCAGACGGGTGGGCGCTCAACACTCGGATCCCCCTCTCCACACTCGGATGACACGCGGGGACTCGGATGATGGCTGGGGTGTGCCGCTGTGCGGAACGGAGAGGCGGGGGAGTGGGGGTCGATACGCGAACATGCCAGCGATGATCACCGCCTCGTGCCGCCGCCGTAGGGTTCGCGTTCAGCTATGACCGACACCGCTGCCCCCACCGCAAGCCTGACGAACTCCGATGTCCTCCGGTACGGCGACGAGCTGTACGAGGCGTTCGCGACCAACACCGCAGTGGCCAATTTGCGCGACCGGGCGCCAGGCATCACCGTCGCCGACGCGTATGCGATCCAGTCGCACGTGGTGCAACGCCGGATCGACGCGGGCGAGCACATCGTCGGCAAGAAGATCGGGCTGACCAGCGCGTCGGTACAGCAGATGCTCGGTGTGTACGAACCCGATTTCGGTCAGCTGCTGTCGGGGATGGTGTACCGCAACGGCGACACCATTTCGCTCGACACGCTCATTCAGCCGCGGGCCGAGGGCGAGATCGCGTTCGTGCTCAAGCACGATCTGGTCGGCCCGGGGGTCACCGCGGTCGATGTGTTGCGGGCCACTGACTACGTGGTGCCGTGCTTCGAGATCGTCGATTCGCGGGTGAGCGATTGGGACATCAAGATCGTCGACACCGTTGCCGACAACGCCTCGTGTGGGGTATACGTCCTGGGTGACCAGCCGATGGATCCGTTCGAGGTCGACCTCGCACTGGTCGGCATGGCGATCACCGTGCAGCCCGCCGGAGGCGAGGCGGAGCTGTTCGCCACCGGTGCCGGCGCCGCCGTGCAGGGATCGCCGGTCAACGCGGTGGCCTGGCTGGCCAACACCCTTGGCGGCCTTGGCATCCCGTTCCGGGCCGGCGAGGTGATCCTGTCCGGGTCGCTGTCGGTCATGGCCTGGATCAAAGAGCCCCAGACCATCACCTGCGAGTTCGGCGATCTCGGCTCGTGCACCGTCCACTTCACATCCGGCCCGGCAGCCGGCTCAGCAGCGGGAGCCGAATCATGACCCTCAGTGCCGAGATCATCAGCGAGCTCGCCGACCGGGTCGAGGCCGCGCAACGCGATGCGGTCACGATCAACCCGCTCACCGACGATCATCCGTCGATGACGGTGCCCGATGGGTACCTGGTGCAGGAGGAGCTGCTCCGCCGCTGGCAGATCGGCGGACGATCGCTGGCCGGCTACAAGGCCGGGCTGACCTCGAAAGCGAAGATGGTCCAGATGGGCGTCGACAAGCCGGGGTTCGGGTTGTTGATGCGCGACACGTGCGTGCCAGATGGGGGCAGCGTCGACGTATCCACGCTGATCCACCCCCGGGTCGAGGCCGAGATCGCGTTCGTCACCGCCACGGAGCTGTCCGGCACGGTGTCGGTCGACGAGGTGCTTGCCGCCACCGATTTCGTGATGCCGGCCATCGAAGTGATCGACTCGCGGTACCAGAACTTCAAGTTCGACCTGGCCAGCGTCATCGCCGACAACACGTCATCGGCCCGCTACGTGATCGGAGGCGCGCCCCGCCGCGTCGACGGACTCGACTTGCGCCTGCTCGGCGTCGTGATGGAACGCAACGGCGAATTGGTCGGCTCGGCCGCTGGGGCCGCGGTGCTCGGCCACCCCGCGGCATCCGTCGCGGCACTGGTGCAGTGGCTGGCCGATTCGGGACGGGCACTGCCGGCGGGCAGCTTGGTGATGACCGGTGGAGTCACCGAGGCGATCGGCGTGCAGGCCGGCGACAACGTGACGGCACGGGTGCAGCACCTCGGCACCGTCGGCGTCCGCTTCGTCTGAAACCGGCCCAGCCCAGGCCAGCGCAGCCCAGGCCAGCCCGGCGCGGCTCTGCCTGCGTCGCTTAGGCGGGTGATCTTGCGGCGCGGGCCGCGATCTCGTCGACGCGAGCCTCGCTCGCCGGCACCCCGCCGATGGCCCAATGCGTGACGGGGATCTCGGTGAGCAGCACGCGCGTGTGCTCGATGGGGATGTCCAGAATCTGTGCAACGAGGGTGGACATCTCGCCCATCAACCGGTGCAACAGCTGGACCGGACGGCCCTCCATCAGGTGGATGCGGATCAGCGGCGAGACCTTCTCCGCCCCGGCCAGGCCACCGAGGCCCCACTGATCTCGCGGTACTGCATGCACGGTTGCGCGGAACCGTTCGATCGGGGCGACCACGATCTCGGCGTACAGAGCGGTGCAGCGTTCGATCAGCTCGCGATGCACATCTGGCGGATGGCCCTCCATCAGGTCGATCTGGATCAGCGGCATCATCCCAGTGTGATCCCGCCCAGCAGCCTGATCGGCACCGGCGGTCCGCTCACCGGAACGTTCTCGCTGAGCGAATGGCGCTGATCTGGCACAGTACGCCTATGGCCAAACTCACCGCTGCCATCGTCGGGTCCGGCAACATCGGCACCGATTTGATGTACAAACTGCTCCGCTCGGACGTAATCGAGCCTCGCTACATGGTCGGCGTCGACCCGCGCAGCGACGGCCTGGCCCGAGCGGCTGCACTTGGGCTCGAGGCGTCGGCCGAAGGCGTCGACTGGCTGCTCGCCCGCACGGAGCTACCCGACATCGTCTTCGAAGCGACCAGCGCCTACATCCACGCGGCGAACGCACCCCGCTACCGCGAGCTTGGCATTCGCGCCATCGACCTCACCCCGGCGGCGGTTGGCCCGTTCGTGGTGCCGGCTGCGAACCTCGACGAACACCTCGACGAGATGAACGTCAACATGGTCACCTGTGCCGGGCAGGCCACGATCCCGGT
>JANNHO010000405.1:0-1543 GCA_031404435.1 Acidimicrobiaceae bacterium
GGGCTGCTCGCGGACGAGCACCACCCGCTCGGACGGCACACCGGCTTCACGGCAGGCCTGCACCCCGAACGTGGGCAGCCCGGCTACCCCGACCCAGGCACCCCCACCGACAGCACCGGCCGACAGCAGCGTCGCCATCGATGTGGCTGCACCACCTGCGCACAACACGGTGGCTCCCCTCGCCAGCCCCTCGGGGAACAGCGTGGTCAACCCGGGGTGCACCGCCAGGGTGTGCGTGCTGACCATGCACCCCAGCGTAGTCGAACACTTGTTCGTTACACCAGGGCGGGGTCGATGTTCAGTGCTCGGCTTTCCACTTGGCCAAGGCCGCCCGGCTGCGTTCGATCAAATCCGCTGGCACCCGCCGGGTGTACTCCGACTGCACGCCGCCGCCGGCCGCAGCGCCGGTATCGACAGCCGCCCCGGAATCATCGGCCCCGGAATCATCGGCCGGTGCTTCGTCGACGAACACCGCCGGCTCCATGCCCGGCTTCCAGTACTGGTACAGCTCGCGAACGATGTCATACAACCCCTCGGAGCCGAAGCCGCGCTCGAGGTTGACGGTGATCATGTTGCTGTACATGTGCACGCCTTCGACCCGGCCGGTGGCGAACAACCGCCGGGCCAGTTCGGCGGCGGGACGCGGGCCGACGGCTTCGGCGCTCGAGCCGAACCGCTCGTGGCCCTGACCGGTGAGGGTGCGGTTGGCTTCGAATCGAACAACACCGGGGATCGAACTCGGCTTCTCGGTCACGTTCACCATCTGGCCCATGCCCGAGACGCTACCCGCAGGCCGCGTACGCTCGGGAATCATGTTGACCACACACTGCTACAGCGACGTGGAATGGATCGACATCGTCGATGCGACCGAGGCCGATCTCGCCCAGATCATCACCCAGTTCCACCTCCACGAACGCACCTTCGACGAGACCACTCGCCGCGCCGCCCGCCCCACGTTGCAACGCTACGACGACCATGCCTACCTGGTGGCGTTCTCGTCGACACTGGCCGAGATCGACATGTACCTCGGCCCCACGTGGCTGGTCACGGTGCGCCGTCACGACAACAACGCCCAGGAGTGGAAGACGGCACCGATGATCGAGCGCTTCGAGCGTCAGTTCGCCACCGCTCCGTCGTCGGCGATGCTGCTGCTGACCATCTTGGACACCTTGATCGACGGGTACTTCGACCGCACCGACGCGATCGAGGACCGTATCGAAGCGGTCGAGGAGTCGATCTTCAGCGAGACCGCGAAAACCGAGCGGGCAGTTCAGGAGCAGCTGTTCAGCCTGCGCCGCGACCTGTTGCAGCTGCGCCGGGTGGTGTCGCCATTGCGTGAGGTACTCAACGCGATCGCCCGCCAGGAGGTGCCGGGCGTGAAGGGCGAGGCGCTCACGCTCAGCCGCGACCTGTACGACAAGGCACTGCGCGCCGTGGACGCGATCGACGAACTACGCGAACTCGTCGGCAACGCGGTCGACGCCCACCTCGCGGTGATGTCGAACCAGATGAACCTGGTGATGAAGCAGCTCACTGCGTGGGG
>JANNHO010000406.1:0-7411 GCA_031404435.1 Acidimicrobiaceae bacterium
CCGATCGGGGTGTTTGCGATCGAGTACCTCAAGGCCGACGTGTACCGGGTGCGGGTGATCGACACCGCAACCGGCGAGCTCGGCCTGCCCCTCAACCTGCGCAACAAGAGCCAAACCGTCGATGAAGCAATGACCGCGATCAGCCGCACCGCAGTGTTCGACCGGCATCACCAACTGCTGTTCACGCTGTACCAGGGAACCGTCGACGACATGGAGGACCAGTACGCGTTCATCCACACCCTGGGGCTGATCAACGGGGTCTGGTGCCTGGAGGTGCCCGAGCAGCTCGACCTCGGCGAGCACACCGGGGCACTCGCCGTGACTCCGGTTGGCGACCGCCTGTACGTGGCCTCACCCAACGGTGGTGTGGCCAGCTACAGGATTTCGGACGTCACCGACAGCAATGCCGAACCAGTCGCCGAGACCGTCGCGCAACTTGACCTGAGCGGCTCGCGGGTCGCGATCGCGGCAACGGGCGACGAAGTCGTCGTCGCCTTCGGGAGCACCGTCGCGCGACTCGACCCCGTGACCCTCGCGGTACGCGACACCTTCGTCTGGGACATGGGCATCGAAGCCGTCGCCGTCGCCGACAACGGTGACGTGATCATCGCCGGCGATGCGCGGATGACCCGCATCTCCGCCGACCATCTGCTGGTCGCCGAACGTCCCCTGCCGGCAGGCTTCGCCGAGATCTCCGGCATCGTCGCCGCCAACCGCTGAACACCGGTTCCTCGCCTGACCGACCAGAGCGACGCTGAGCGACAACGGGCATGCGCTGACATGAACGACTGTTCGTCGCGGGCAGCGAACCTACCCGGTTGCTGCGCTGGGGCGGATCCACACGGCCACTGTGGTCGTGCCGACCTGACGGCGCAGGGCACTGGTGCGCTCGAACTGCGCCGCAACGGCAGGCTCGAGGGAACTCAGATCGAGCGTGCCGGCGGCGACGAGTTCGGCGGCGAGTCCGCCGTAGACGAACCCGGCGGCATCAGCGGCGGCAACCTCGATCTCGTCGCGGCTGAGGCCGAACGCACCGGCGGCGATGTCTCGTTCGCCGTCCTCGGTGAACGTCACTCCGTTGAGTGCGACGGTGTCGATCATCGCCATCTCGCCCTCGATCAGTTCGGTGATCGTTGCCGCATCGAGCGGCGTGGTGAACGCGATCCGGCGGACCCCTTCGGGGGTTTCGAACGCGGGTCTGCCTTCCACCAACGACACGATCAATGGCTCGTCGCCGTCGGCGCGACGATTGTTGCCGAGTTGGCGGACCAGACCCGGATCGGCAACGCGAAGGTCGACTCCGGCGCGCAGCATCGCCGCCATCACCACGGCCGAATAGGGCTCCAGGTAGCGCAGGTTGGCAGTGTCGAGCACCACCGCTTCATCCGTGGAATAGTCGTCGACCTGTTCCGACAGTGCCCTGGCGACAGGGACCGATTCCTGAAACGTGTCCGGTCCGGCCAGCTGGGTGAAGCCGGGCACGTTGACGGCACTCACCACCACCACGGCTGCGGCGAGGACCCATTCGATATGTCGGTGCATGGGGGCCGGCGACACGTCGACACCCGTCGCCGCGAAGTGATCGCCGGGACCGCGCGACCACATCGGCGGCAACATCGGTAGCGCGGCGACGAACACTGCGAGCGTCACGAACGCGCCCAGCGACCACAGCCAGCGCATCTGATGCGGTGTCAGCCCGAGCGGCCCGATCGGCATCACCGCGAACGTTGCCAGTGCGACGACCAGCGCAACGGCCGCAACCGAAACCGCCATCACGCCGGGACGGTCGGCGCGCACGGCCACCCGCCAGCCGATCAAGCCAAGCACGGCGAACACCGCTACAACGGCGAACACGGCAAGACCGAACGATGGCAGCCCAACCGGATTGACCGTGACCCCATCGGCGGCATACGGGGTGTGTTGCACCGCTTCGGTGAACGACGACCGGTTCCACCACGGCGGCAGCGCCACCAGCGAGGCAACGATGCGCACGCCGAGGCGCGCTCCCACCACCGGTTCGTCGCTGCCGGTGCTGGTAGCAATGCGGGCCAGGTTTCCCTGCCCGTCGCCGAAGATCTGCTCGACGATCGGCTGCAGCCAGACCACGACCAGCACCCCGACCGACACGAGGCCCCAGCGGCGGATCATCGCCAGGTCGCCGCCACGCACGGCGCGGTCCACCCGCCAGCGCCGGCGGTATACAGCACCAGCACCGAGCAACGCGACCAGCGTCATCGCCGGCACGAGGTAGGCGTAGCCGAGGTGGGTTTGTAGACAGAGACTGCCGACGACGATCAGCCACGGCAGCATGCTGAGGTGCCCGCTGGCGACACCCCACGCCAGTACGAACAACGCCAGGCAGGGCAGCACCAGCACATGCGGGTTCCACGGGTCGGTGAGCATCCCGCTGCCGAGCGTCCACGCCAACGCAGCGGCGATCGAGGTGGCCGCGAGCGCGCCACTGCGGCCACGGATCCGGTGCGCGGCGACGGAGATACCGATGATCGCCGCGGCGTTGATCAGGCCCACCCCGAGAGCAACCCCCCGCGGCCCGCCGAACAGCCGGACCGGGATCGCCAGCAGGTCGAACAGCAGCGGGCCGGGATGGTTGAGGTCTTTCCCGGCGGTCAGCGAGGCCGACGACCATGTCCCGAGGAACGGGAAATCGCCGATCGAGAACACGTCGCGGCTGCGCAACTCGATCAGCGCGTTGTCGCCGATCGGCACCCATCGCTGCTGCCACTTCCGCCCGACAGCGACCACCACCGGCACGAGCGCGACGAGCACCGCGACCACGTCGAGGCGCGTGAAGTACCGGCGAGCGCGTTCGGCGCGGCTCACAGTTGCGAACCGGCGGGCACGATGAACACCGCGGTCGGGGTGCCCAGTTCGAGCATCCGGTCGACGTCTTCCTGCACATCGGCGGGCACTCGCGGATCGAGTTGCACGCCGAACAGGTTGCTGTTCAGCAGCGGCACCAGATCGCCGGCGCCGATTGTCGTCAGAGCGGACGCCACATTGGTTTCGAGCCGGCGGTACTCGGCCAGCTCGGCGGCATCACGCGGATCGAGCTCGATCACCAGTGCTGCGTCGGGCAGGGCGCGCACCACCTCGATGTAGAACCCGGTCGCGAGGCGCACCTCGGCCGTGGCCAACACAGTCGGGATGACGCGGTGCTTGGTCACCGGGACCCGCCATGTGTCGGGTACACCGACGTCGAAGCCGAGCCGTTCGAGCTCGTTGACCAATCCATACCCCTGCGATCCAAAGTAGCGAGCGTCGTTCCAGGTGACCAGGTACCTGCCGTCGGCACCATCGGAGGCGCCAAGTCCGTCACGCAACGCTTCGGCCGTCGGCTCGACGAGTTCGTCGAGCACCTCGGACAGGTGCTGTTCGGGAACCCGCGCCTGCGCCGCGTCGAACCACAGTGCCACGTACGACCCAACGGCGACGATGACGCCCAGTTCCATCGCCATCCACACACCGATCCCCCGCGCCGAACGAGACGCCGGACGCATCGGAGCATCATCGGCACCGGCAGCGACGACCACGCCACCACCGGCGATCACATCGTGGGGATCGTGGGGGGCGGCCACGCCGGTCCGGCCGACAGCAACGATCGTCCACAGCACCGACACCACCATCAGCAACGTCGTCGTCCACGCCCACAGCGTGAGGTAGAACCAGACCTTGCCGAAGATCCGGCTCATCGACACCACCGACAGCATGAGTGACCAGGCGATGACGACGTTCAGCCGGCTGAGCAACGAATGGCGATGACTCCACGCGACATACGCCGCCGCGCTCCACGCGAGCAGCAGGATCAGACCCGGCAGCGGACTGCCATCGAGGCGGAACGCGGCGCGTGTGATGAACCCGTCGCCACCGAACAAGCCCGGAACCAGGCGGAACACGTTGAGGTGGCGCAGCGCGAGGCGAACTCCCTCGCCGAGACCGACGGGTTGTTCGGGAGGCGACCCGAAGTAGTCGCGCAGCATCGACACGTTGCCCGGCGTGTTGGCAAGCTGATCGATCAGCACCGGCAACCACAACACGATGCCGACCAACACAGCGGCCATCGCACATCGCTGGACGTTGTTGGCGGCGGTCGGATGGCGTCGCCAATCGTTGGCCATCGACAACACGCAGAGGGCACCCATCCCGAGCGACAGCCCCAGGTACGGAAGATGGGTCTGTGCACACAGCGACCCGGCCGCGACCACGACTACCACCATCGCCCGGTCACCGGCAAGCACGCTCCAGGTAGCCATCAGCACCACCAGCCAGAACAGCAACGGCAGGTACGGGTTCCACGGCTGGATGATCACGTCGAGGCCGTAGCCGCGAAGCACGATCACCAACACCCCGGCGAACACGAACATCAACGTCGTTCCGCCACGCCGGTAGGCGAGCCATAGCACCAACCCGATCGCCACGATGGCGAGCACCACCATTGCCGCGAGCAACGCCCACGCCGACGAGCCGAGGGCGCGGTAGGTGGGGGCCAGCGCGTAGAAGCTCAGTGGGCCGGGATGACTGCCTTGATCTGGAAACACCCCGATTCGCCCGGGCAGCCCGATCAGCGGTGCGCGTGCGCTGCCGACATCACGCACCCGGAACTCGGTCATTGCCAGGTCGAGCACCGGGTTCCAGTTTCGTCCGGCAACCAGTGCCAAGGCAGCGAGCAGCGGACCAACGAGCGCGACCCCGATGCCGAGCCCGACGCCCTGAGGCGAGGCGGCGATGAGACCCCTCATCCGGCGGATCAACGACGTCGGCGGGGCGCCCCTGCGAAGAAACGTCGGTGCTGATCTGTTCACGCGCGTCCTGATCGAACGGCGCGGTCAGCGCTGCCGACGTAGCCGCCGGCCACGCACAACGTCTTTGGCTCCCCAGCGCGTGACGAGCAGCATCGATTCGGCGATGATCCGCGGCGACATCTTCGACGTGCCGAACCGGCGATCGCGGAACACGATCGGCACCTCGGTGATCAGGTGGTGCTTGCCCGCCAAGCGGCGGACGAGTTCGGTGAGGAACGCGTATCCCTCTGCGGTGGTGCTCGCCGGTTGGATGCCGGCCAACGCCGTGGCGCGGTACGCGCGAAAGCCCGAGGTGCAGTCGTTGACGCGCAGGCTCAGCACCAACCCCGTGTAACGGTTCCCCCACCGCGACAGCAACCGGCGGTAGATCGGCCAGTTCTCCGTGGCGCCGCCAGGCACGTAACGCGACCCGATCACCGCATCGGCGCCGGATTCGATAGCGCCGATGAGGACCGGGATCACGGCCGGGTCGTGGGAGAAGTCGGCGTCCATCGACACGATCACGTCGTAGCCCTCGTCGATGGCCACCGTGAACCCGTTGCGGTAGGCGCTGCCGAGGCCCTGTTTCCCGGGGCGGTGAAGCACTTTGATCTGGCCCAGTTCGGCCGCTGACTGCTCGGCCAGCACCCCGGTGCCGTCGGGGGAGTTGTCGTCGACGACAAGAATCGACGCAGCGGGAACCGCAACGCGCACAGCCGAAAGGAAGGCCTGGATGTTCTCTTTCTCGTTGTAGGTGGGCACCACGACGACACAACGCACGAACTTCAAGCGTAGCGAGTCCCGACCGCTACGCTGGGTCTCTGGTCATGCGATCGGTCCCGTCATCCCCCCTCGTCGGCCCGTTCGCCGATCGGCTGCTCGCCTTCGACCTCCCGGGGCTCGCGCCGCAGCGTCGCCAGCAGGTGATCGAGTTCACCACCCGACGTGTCGACGGCCTGCCCAGCCTGATGCGAATCGGTGTGGTCACCATCGCCGCGGCCGTGCGCGCGGTACTGGTGATCCCCGGCAGCAGCGGACTCGTTCGATTCTTGGCCCGCACACCGTTGCCGTTGCTCGGCGAGTACGTACGCCTGGTGCGCTCACTCGGGTACGCCTACATCTGGGAGACATGGCCCGACACCCGACCCGACGGATCCACCCCGTGACCCGGGCCACGAACCCTCAACTGATCCGGCCCGCCGCCACGCTGTCGGCGCAGGTACTCGTGATCGGCTCCGGTGCCGGGGGCGCCACCACGGCCGCAATGCTCGCCGAAGCAGGCTTCGACGTGTTGATCGCCGAGGAGGGACCGTGGGTCGACCAGGACAGCGTGGTGCCGTTCTCGCTCGAGCAAATGGACCGCCAGTACCGCTCCGGCGGCGTGACGGTGGCGCTCGGCCTCCCCTCCATCGCGTACACCGAAGGGCGCTGCGCAGGCGGTGGCACCGAGGTCAACAGCGGTTTGTATTTTCGTCCTCCGCTCGATGTGATCGAGCGATGGCGACGGGACTATCGCATCGACGCGCTCGACCTCGACGAGTTGTCCTCGATCGCCGACGAGGTTGAGCAGGCCATCAACGTCACCACCGTTCCCGGGTCTCCCACCCCGGCGAGCGAGATCCTCCGCCGCGGCGCGGCGGCGCTCGGGTGGAAGCACAGCGAGATCCCGAGGTGGATGACCTATCCGCCCGGCGGCGATGCCGTCACCGGCCGCCGCCAGAGCATGACTCGCACGTACCTGCCGCGGGCGATGAACGCCGGTGCCCGCATGATCGTCGACTGCCGTGTCGACCGACTCGAGCGCGAAGGCGGCGACTCGGTACGCGCTCACGTCGCGTTCTCGGCCGGCGCGACCGGTCCGCAGCGCGGCGAGATCCGCTGCCGGTACGTGTTCGTGTGCGGCGGGGCGATCCAGACCCCGGCGATCCTGCAGCGGTCGGGTTTGCGCCGCCACATCGGCAAGTCGTTGGCCGTGCACCCGACCGTGAAACTCGCCGCTCGTTTTCGCGACGAGATCAACGTACCCGACGACGTTCCGGTGCACCAGGTCAAAGAGTTCGCCCCGCACCTCTCTTTCGGTGGTTCGGCCAGCCAGCCCGGTCTGGTCGCTCTCGCACTCAGCGACCAGTGGAGTGCGTTCTCCTCGATGGTCGAGGACTGGCGGCGGATCAGCGTGTACTACGCAGCCATCACCAGCGAAGGCCGCGGGGCCGTTCGTGCCATCCCGGGCCTGCGTGATCCGGTGGTCACCTACCGCCTCGCCGCCCGCGACCGGGCGCTGCTGCGCAGCGGCATGTCGCGCCTAGCTCTGCTGTTGCTGGAAGCCGGCGCCACCGAGGTGTTCCCGTCGTTTCGCGGCGCGCCGATGGTGCGCCACCGCAACCACCTCGACGACCTGCAGCGTCGCTTCGCGGTATCGAAAGCAAGCGTGATGACCGTGCACCTGTGCTCGACCGTTCCGCTCGGGGAGGATCACAACCGGTGCGGCGCCGATTCCTTCGGCAGGGTCCACGGCACCGACAACATCTTCGTCAACGACGCGTCGCTGCTCCCGGAGGCCCCGGGCGTGAACCCGCAAGCCACGGTGATGGTGTTCGCGATCCGTAACGCCC
>JANNHO010000407.1:0-2721 GCA_031404435.1 Acidimicrobiaceae bacterium
GGGGCGCAACGCCTCGACCTTGGCCTGCGAACGCTTGTCGTTCAACGATGACGCCAACCACTCGTAGCCCGGCAACGCGCCGCGGGAGTCGTCGGGCACACCGGCCGCGTACTTGCCGGTCAGCAGACCGCTGGCGAGTGGACTCCAGATCGTGGTGCCGAGTCCGATGTCGTCGTAGAGCCGGGCGTACTCGGCTTCGACTCGAGTGCGGTTGAGCAGGTTGTACTGCGGCTGCTCGACGACGGGTTTGTGCAGGTGATGGCGCTCGGCCACGTCCCACGCAGCACGGATCTCGTCGGCGGCCCACTCGCTGGTGCCCCAGTACAGCGCCTTGCCCGACGAAACCATGTCGCTCATCGCCCACACGGTCTCTTCGATCGGTGTGTCCGGGTCGGCCCGGTGGCAGTAGGCGATGTCGACGAAATCGGTGCACAGCCGCTCGAGCGAGGCATCGATGGCTTGCGTCAGGTACTTGCGGTTCAACGTGTTCTGCATGTTCGCCATCCGGCCGTGGATGCCCCAGTAGAACTTGGTGCTGAGCACGAAGGTGTGCCGCGGCCACTCCAACCGCTCGATCACCCGTCCCATGATCGCCTCGCTCTTACCCCCGGCGTACACCTCGGCATTGTCGAAGAAGTTGCTCCCGGCGTCGTATGCCGCCTGCATGCACTCGAGCGCAAGGTCGTCGTCGAGTTGTTGGTCGAAAGTGACCCACGAACCGAACGAGAGCACCGAGAGCTGGAGCCCGCTTCGTCCGAGGCGGCGATACTGCATCTTCGATCGGGTCATGCGTCGAGGCTACTGGCGCGCGTCGCGCAACGATCCGGCCTCCGTCAGCGGACCGGTCGCACGATCACGCCCGCGGCGGCCATCGCCGCTTTCGCCTCGGCGATGGTGTGCTCGCCGAAGTGAAAGATGCTGGCCGCCAACACGCCCGTGGCACCACCTTCGACGACGCCGTCGACGAGGTGTTGCAGCGTGCCGACCCCACCGCTGGCGATCACTGGCACCCCGACCGCCGAACTGACCGCCCTGGTGAGCTCGACGTCGAAGCCGACCTTGGTGCCGTCGCGGTCCATCGAGGTGAGCAGGATCTCGCCCGCGCCCAATGCGGCCGCCTGCTCGGCCCACGCCACTGCGTCGATCCCCGTCGGAGTGCGGCCGCCGTGCAGATACACCTCGAAGCCGAACCCACCTGTGGTACCCGTGCCGGGACGGCGTTTGGCGTCGATCGCGCACACCACGCACTGCGTGCCGAACTCGGCGGCGATCTCGGCAATCAGGTCGGGCCGCTGCACCGCTGCGGTGTTGACGCTCACTTTGTCGGCACCGGCGCGCAGCATCGTGCGTGCGTCCTCGGCCGAGCGGATGCCGCCGCCGACGGTGAAGGGGATGAACACCTGCTCGGCGGTGCGCCGCGCCACATCGACGATCGTGGCCCTCGCATCGGATGACGCGGTGATGTCCAAGAACACCAGCTCGTCGGCACCCTCGCGGTCGTAGCGGGCGGCCAACTCAACGGGATCTCCGGCATCGCGGAGATCGACGAAGTTGACCCCCTTCACCACCCGTCCGCCGGTGACATCGAGGCACGGGATCACCCTGGCGACGTTCACGGTTGCGTCCCGAAGGCGAGGCGCTCAGCCACCGCAGCAAGAGTGCGCACGGCATCGGCCACACTGAAACGGCCTTCGTACAGGGCCTTGCCGGTGATCACGCCGGCAATTCCGGCGACCTCGCCGAGTGCGGCCACATCGGCCAGCGTGGCCACCCCTCCACTGGCGATCACCGCAACATCGGTGGCCGCGGCCGCCGCGGCGAGACCCGCCAGATCGGGGCCGGCCAGCATTCCGTCGCGGGCGATGTCGGTGATCACGAACGCAGCCGCGGTTGGGAACCAGGCAAGCGCGTCCGTGAGCTGCACCCCGCTGGCCTCGGTCCATCCGTGCACCGCGAGATCTCCATCGCGATGGTCGAGTCCCACGGCGACCGCGACGATCGCCGCCACGTGCTCGACCAGTTCCGGGGATCGCACTGCAGCCGAGCCCATCACCACCCGGGCTACGCCGCAGTCGGCCAACACCTGCGCATCGGCCAGGGTGCGCACTCCGCCACCCGTCTGCACACGGGCCACGCCCCTCACGGCACCGACGATCGACGCGACCACATCGCGGTTGCGCGGCGAACCCGACCTAGCCGCGTCGAGATCGACCACATGGATCCACTGCGCACCCTGCTCGGCGAACGAACGGGCGACGCTGACCGCGTCGCCACCGTACTGGGTGACCTGGCCGTAGTCACCCTGCGCCAGCCTCACCACGTTGCCGTCGAGCAGGTCGATCGCGGGGTACAGCGCAGCCGTCATGCCAATACCTCGGCCCGCACATGGGTAACGAAGTTGGACAGCATCCGCAGGCCATCCTCGCCGGACTTCTCGGGGTGAAACTGGGTCGCGAACACGTTGCCCAGCCGGAAGGCCGCGTTGACCGCCCCGCCGTAGTCACATGTGGCAGCAACGACCGACGGGTCGTCGGGCACCCCATGAAGCGAGTGAACGAAGTACATCCACGGCGACGCGGGAAGGTCGGTAAACATTGCTTCCTCACGGTGTGCCGCGGTGAGCTGCAACTGGTTCCATTGCATCTGAGGACGTGGAAGCTGGTCGGTGATCCACCGAACTCGACCGGGGATCACGCCGAGCCCAACCGCGTCGGCATCTTC
>JANNHO010000408.1:0-4619 GCA_031404435.1 Acidimicrobiaceae bacterium
GTGGTCGTTCCCCGACGGCCACTCGATCATCGTGCTGGCCGAGGGTCGGCTGGTCAACCTCGGCTGCGCAACGGGCCATCCGAGCTTCGTGATGAGCTGCTCGTTCAGCAACCAGGTGATCGCCCAGATGGAGCTGTTCAACAACCTCGACAGCTACCCGCTCGGCGTGTACGTGCTCCCCAAGAAGCTCGATGAAAAGGTCGCCAGGCTGCACCTCGACGCCCTCGGAGTGAAGCTCAGCAAGCTCACCGACGAACAGGCCGAGTACCTCGGCGTCGACCCCGCCGGCCCCTACAAAGCCGACCACTACCGCTACTGAGCAGCGGTTGCCGGCCCGGGCACTGCTTCCGCAAACCTGCTTTTCTACTCGGGGCGTGTTCGCCTCGGCAGGGTGAGCGGCGGGAGCAGCACGTGGACCAGGGGGCCGATGGCGACGGTGAAGGCGAGGGTGCCGATGCCGATCGTGCCGCCGAGGAGCGCGCCGATGATCAACACGGTGATCTCGATCATCGTGCGGGCCACGCGCACGCTGAGGCCGCGCGCCTTCAGCCCCATCATGATCCCGTCGCGTGGACCGGTGCCGAGCCCGGCACCGATGTACGCGCCAGAGCCGACGGCGATGGCCAGAATCCCGGTGACGAGGTAGATCACCCGCAGCCATCCGGCGTCAACTGCCGGCACCAACGGTTCGATGACGTCCACGGTGATGCCAATTTCGAGCGCGTTGAGGAGTGTGCCGATGCCCGGCCGCTGCCGCAGGGGGATCCACACCAGCAGCAAGACCAGACCGGTGGCCACGATCACGGTGCCGACGGAGATGTCGGTCAGGCGGCTGATGCCCTGGTGGAACACGTCCCACGGCGCGGCCCCGAGATCGGCTTCAAGGATGAGCGCGATGCCTGCTCCAAACAGCGCCAGACCGCCGATGCAGCGGGCCAAACGGTTTGCCCAGTCGGTCACCGCCGACCGTGGGGTGTCGGCCCAGGCGTGTAGCGGAGTGTCAGCGGAGGCCACGAACTCAGGTGATGCTGAGGAGCGCTCGGCGAACGACCGACATGGCTTCGAACGTGGCCCGATCTGTCCGATCGAGCAAGCGCCCGGTGGGGAGGCTACGCATCAAGTCGACGGCGAACACTGCGTCGCCGATCGGGACACGCCACGGAAGCAACACATCGTTGGCGATACCGGTGACCTCCGGTGCAACGAGGACACGACCCGACGCGTGCTCGAATCGACTGTTCGAGATCACCAGTACCCGCCGTCGCCGCTCGTTCAGGTCAGCGAAATGGATGTCGCCAGCGTTGATCATTCGATTCCAGCGAATGCGGCATCGACGTCGTCCTCGCCGGCCGCCAGTCGTGCGCGATCCTCGTCGGAGAGAGCATTACGCCAGGCCAGAGCGGCATCGGCCTGTGCCCAGAATCGCGCTGCCTCAAGGAGGTCGAGCGCCTCGACGATCGTGTCTTCGTAGGTGTCCCCACCCAGCGCCCTGATTCGTTCGCGAGTCGCAACGGTCAGTTTGACTGTGGTGGGCTTCACGGTGGTGGGCTTCACGGTGGTCGGCTTCATATACTCGAAGTATACCGACGTCGTCGGCGGCGGGCAGGCGGGGCCGCCCGAAACCTTGTGGCACCCCCTTGTCATCATCGGGGCATGACGACGATGATGCGCCTCCATCCCCACCCCCATACCCGGCACCGAGTCCCGCAGGTGTTCTCCACCCGCTGCGCCGGGTGCAACGAGCCGGGTACCGACCTCTGCGATGCCTGCCGGTTCTCGCTGGCAACGTCACGGCCGGTCGATGTCGGTGACGACGTGTTGGCCGCGCTGGCCTACGAAGGGGTGGCGCGGCGTTCGATCCTGGCGTTGAAGTTCCGCAACAGGCGGACCATTGCCCGCCATCTCGCTCGGCTGATCGTGGCCCGGCTCGGGTCCGGCACGTCCGCCCCACTCACCGGCGCCGAACGCGGCCGTCAGTTCGATGTGGTCACGTGGGCACCCACCGGCGCCGATCGTGTCCGCGCCCGAGGGTACGACCAGGCCGAGCTGCTCGCGAGGGCAGTCGCGAAGGAGCTGCGCGTGCCGTGCCACCGGCTGCTGTACCGCACCCATGGGGCACCACAGGCGGGTCACAGCCGCGCCGATCGGCTGGTCGGTCCGGGCTTTCGGGGCCGCGCCACGCGCCGCCCGTTGCGCGTGCTCGTCGTCGATGATGTGATCACGACGGGGGCGACGTTGCGTCGCGCCGGCGATGCATTGCGGCTGGCCGGCATCGACGCGGTCACCCTTGTCGCTGTCGCCGCGGCGCCCGATCGGCCCGATCGGCCCGAACGGGTGTCGCTGGTCTCGCGTGATGCTGCGTCGCGCCTCGCGGCCGCCAGTTGACACGGCTGGACAGGGGGGTGCCGGTAGGCTCGAAACCGCATGAAACTGCTCGACCGCATCCTTCGCGCTGGCGAAGGAAAGAAGCTCAAGGCCCTCCAAGGCCTGGTGCCACACATCAACGAACTCGAAGCGGGCATCCACGCGCTCGACGACGCCGCATTGCGGGCCAAGACCGCAGAGTTCCGTGGTCGGCTCGAGCGCGGCGAGGATCTCAACGATGTGCTCGTCGAGGCGTTCGCGGTCATGCGCGAGGCGTCGATTCGAGTCACCGGAATGCGCCACTTCGACGTGCAGTTGATGGGCGGGGCGGCACTGCACTTCGGCTGGGTGGCCGAGATGAAGACCGGTGAGGGCAAGACCCTCGCCGGCACGCTGCCCGCGTACCTCAACGGCCTCGGCGGCAAGGGCGTCCACCTCGTCACGGTCAACGACTACCTCGCTAAGCGCGACGCCGAGAACATGGGCCGCATTCACCGCTGGCTCGGCCTCGAAGTCGGCCTGATCATCCCCGGGTTCAAGGACCGCCCGGCCGACAAGCGCCTCAACTATGCGTGCGACATCACGTACGCCACCAACAACGAGGTCGGCTTCGATTACCTCCGCGACAACATGGCCGCCACGCTGGCCGACAAGGTGCAGCGCGGGCACAACTTCGCGATCGTCGACGAGGTCGACTCGATCCTCATCGACGAGGCCCGCACCCCGCTCATCATCAGCGGCCGCCTCGCCGACGCGGCGAAGCTCTACTACCGCTTCGCCAGCGTCGTCCGCTCGCTGAAGCGTGACGAGCACTACGAGGTGGAAGAGGACAAGCGAGTCGTCGTGCCGCTCGAAGCCGGCATCGAGAAGGTCGAGCAGGTGCTCGGTATCGAGAACCTGTACGACGAGGTGCAGCAGAACCTGGTCCACCAGCTGTCGGTGGCGTTGAAGGCCAAGGAGCTGTACAAGCGCGACAAGGACTACATCATCGCCAACGGTGAGGTGAAGATCGTTGACGAGTTCACCGGCCGGGTGCTGGAGGGTCGTCGCTGGAGTGAGGGCATCCACCAGGCGGTCGAGGCCAAAGAGGGCGTGAAGATCAAAGAGGAGAACCAGACCCTCGCCACCGTCACGCTGCAGAACTACTTCCGCATGTACGACAAGCTCGCCGGAATGACGGGCACCGCCCAGACCGAGGCAGCCGAGCTGATGAACACCTACGGCCTTGCCGTGGTGCCGATCCCCACCAACATGCCGATGATCCGCGCCGACCAGGCCGACCTCATCTACAAGGGCGAAGACGGCAAGTTTGGCGCTGTCGTCGACGACATCGCCGAGAAGTTCGAAAAGGGTCAGCCGGTGCTCGTCGGCACGATCAGCGTCGAAAAGAGTGAGCGGCTGTCGCGGATGCTCACCAAGCGAGGCATCGACCACGAGGTGCTCAACGCCAAGCAGCACTCGCGCGAGGCCGTAGTCGTCGCCCAGGCTGGCCGGCTCCATGCCGTCACCGTGGCCACCAACATGGCCGGCCGTGGTGTCGACATCCAGCTTGGCGGTAACCCCGAGGGTCTTGCCCGTCACGATGTGCTGAAAGAGGGCCACACCGCCGAGGTGATGGTCGACGATTTCGAGCTGCCTAGCGTGCGAACCGAGGACTACGACGCAGCGCGCACCGCCGGGCTGGCTCGTTACGCCGACCTGCTTGCCGAGTACAAGGCGAAGTGTGGCGCGGAGGGCGACGACGTCCGCAAGCTCGGCGGCCTGTACGTGCTTGGCACCGAACGCCACGACAGTCGCCGCATCGACAACCAGTTGCGTGGTCGTTCCGGCCGCCAGGGCGACCCCGGGGAGAGCCGCTTCTACCTCAGCCTCGATGACGAGTTGATGCGCCTGTTTGCCACCGGAGCATTGAGTTGGGTGATGGGCCGAGCACTTCCCGACGACGAGGCGATCGAAGCCAAGATGGTCACCAAGGCCATCGAGCGGGCGCAGAGCACCGTCGAGCAGCGCAACGGCGAGGTGCGCAAGAACGTGCTCAAGTACGACGAGGTGATGAACGAGCAGCGCAAGGTGATCTACCAACGCCGCGACCAGATCCTCAACGGTGCCGACCTGAAGTCGGCGGGGATGGAGTACCTCGCCGAAGCGATCGACGCGTTGCTGGAAAGCCACTGCGCCAGCGCAGCCGACGACGAGTGGGATCTCGACGGCCTGGCCAAGGAGTTGAAGACGTTTTGGCCGAGCGACATCTCCCT
>JANNHO010000409.1:0-1910 GCA_031404435.1 Acidimicrobiaceae bacterium
AGCTCGACATCGACGAGCATGTTGGCGAGGTGGTGCTTGACAGCTTGGAACGAGCCGATCGTCCGGCCGAACTGCTCGCGGACCTTGGCATAGTCGAGCGCCATCGTGAGCGCGGCAGCCGCTCCACCGGCCGCTTCCGCAGCCGCCAGCGAGCGGGCAATCGCGATCGCCGAGGCGGCACCGCCGGCGATCATGTCGCCATCGTCGACACGTACGTTTGCGGTGTCGTACCGGACGACCCGGCGAGTGGGATCGAGCCCGTCCACCGGCTCTGCGGTCATCTGATTGGCGGGCACGATAGCGAGGTCGTCGCCAAGGCGCACGATGACCGTGGTGGCGTGGGCACCGCTGAGAACGAGCCCGGTGTCACCGGCGAGATGGCCCGATTCGTTCCTCGTGCACGCACCGTTGAGCGCCACCGCGCCGAGCGTCGATCCGTTCGCGAAGCCGCGCAGGTGACGCTCGCGCTGCGCGTCGGAGCCGAGCGCGTCGATGATCGCCGACGCCATGACCGTTGGCAGGAACGGCCCGGGCGCCGACGCGGCACCGAGCGCCTCGAGCACGACGGCAAGCTCCATCAATCCGTAGCCGGAACCGCCGAACTCCTCGGGCAGGTGCAGGCCGAGCCAGCCCATCTGTACGAGTTCGTCCCAGAACGCCGGCAGCTCATCGGACTTCGAGTCGAGCAGGGACCGCGAGGCAGCCAGTGCCTCGCGGTTGGTCAGGAAGCCGGAGGCGACCGTGGCGAGCTCGCGGTGTTCTTCGCTCAGTGCGATGGGCATGAACGCTCCTTACTGGGCGGGATGGGGCTGGCGGGATGGGGCTGGGCGGAGATCGTCCCGAAACCAAATCTGACACTACTGTCAACTTCGGACTCACGTCCAATGACAGGCGACCGACCGTGATCGTCTGCGACCTCGGCCCAAGACCTGTCATGATGAGCGCGTGCGGACCGTGCTGATCGTGGCCAACCAGACCATCGGCGGGAACGACCTCGCAGCCGCGGTAGCCGAGCGGATCGCCCAGGGGGCGTGTGCGTTCTATCTCGTTGTCCCTGTGCCGCCGACACCGCCGTCCGCGATCGCCGCCGGTATGGCCGCGGTCGAGTCGGCCGTTGCAGTGATCATCGACATGCCAGATCAGCGGGTGGTGGCCGCCGAACGACTCGAAGCCGGCCTGCTGTGGCTGCGGTCGCTCGGAACGACTGCGACCGGCGAGGTCGGCACCACTGATGCGGTTGCATCGGTGAGCGCCGTGGTCCGCCGCGGCGGCATCGACGAGGTGCTGGTGTCCACGCTCCCCAGCCGCCTGTCGCGCTGGCTCAAGCAGGACCTCCCCTGCAAGCTCGGCAAGGCGATCAGCATCCCCGTCAACGTCGTCACCGCCAAGGTCTCTGAAGTGCCTGCGAACTAGTGCTGCCGCGCAGAAGTTGGTTGCACGTCGGTCATGTTGCGCGGATGGCGTTGTAGACCCACTTGAATGGGGTGGCGGTGGTGTTGCGCCAGCGCAGAACTTGTGGAGCGCTCGGGCGAGAGCGGGGTTCCGGTGACTCGATCGAGTACCAGGCGTGGAACTGTCTCGATCCGTGCGGCTTGTGCGACCGACCGAACAAAGTGGTGGACGCGACCCACCAACCAGTGTGGTCAAAGCACGAGCGGCTTGCCCTTGAAGTGGTCGGTGAGTTGGGGCGCTGGACGGTCGCCCGGTTGCTGAGGTCGCCCGTGAGGTCGAGGTAGATGGACCGACGCTGGGGATTCTGGGTGAGGGGGTGAGCATCCCCCCGTTGGGCGGACACTTCGTATAGGAGGATGTCCATGTCCAACAAGAAACGATCGCCGGGTCGCCCGGCGAAGTACCCGCCCGAGTTCCAGCGTGACGCTGTCGCGATGGTCCTCGATGAAGGTCGCAGC
>JANNHO010000410.1:0-23862 GCA_031404435.1 Acidimicrobiaceae bacterium
TTCAACTGACGTCGTCGGAGCGCTCGCGCAGGCCGATGCCGGTCACCGGCGAAACGTTCTGGTCACGTGGATCCGGCCCAGCGGCGGGAACGCGTGACCGGAACAATCGCTTCGGTCAGATTGCTTCGACGGACACGACGATCGACGAGAGCCCGGCCCGGATCGGCTATTTGCTGAAGGACCGCGTCGCCAACATCGGCCGGTCGTCGACGCATTGACCCGGACTGCGGGCCGGTGAGACCGTGATCGAGCCTGACATCGTGTCGCGCCTTCTGGGCAGGCGCCGGCGACTCAACCCGCTCGCCCCGTTGACCGACCGGGAGCGAGAAGTGGTGGCGCTGGTCGCCGAGGGGCTCTCGAAACGGCAATCGCAGCTCGGCTCTTCCTCGGCAAACGCACCATCGAATCGCACATCGCCAGCGCCTTCACCAAACTGGGCATCACGGACTCAGCGGACACCAACCGCAGGGTCCGCCTCGTGCTCGCCTGGCTTATCGCCGCCCCGCTGCGTTCTGGTCACGTAAATCCGGCGTAGAGACGGGAACGCGTGACCAGAACGAGGTCACCGAGAACGCGATTGGGTTGTACATGACGTGTCGCCTTATTCGAAGACTGCACCCATGTCGTTCCACGCTTCCTGCTTGCTTGAACGCAAGTACGCGGCCGCCGCGAGTCCGATGATGATCGCGGCGAGGTTGACCCACGGGATGATCTTGACGATGGTCAGGATGCCGGCGCCTGGCGCGGCCTCCTGGAACGAGTAGTACAGGCTGCCGACAACCGCCAGCGCCCCGGTGAGCGCAGCCAGGATGCCGCTGTACTTCAAGCGGTTGTTGCCGTCACGCTCGCCCTTGATGAAGCCGGCGATTCCGAGGAGCAGGTACGAGAACATGACCGCCGGTGTTGCCAGGGTGGCCCAGTAGCCGAAGGCGAAGAACGCGCCGCTGAACTCCGGCGGAGCGCCAACGGTGAACGCGGCCTCGGTTCCTTCCGAGACGACGGCGACGATGCCGAACACGATCACGACCCACAGCACCAGCGTCGACAGCAGTGCGGCCCATGGTGTCTTCCACCTTGGATGCGTGGTGCCGAGGGCCCGGGGCAGCACGCCCTCTCGGCCCATCGCGAAGACGATTCGAGCGGATGCGTTGAGCACGCCGATCGCGCACAGCAGCGCCGATACGGCGACGGCGATCAGGACCAGTTTGCCGAGTGTGGAACTGGTGACCACGGCGACGAGACCGGCGGCGCTTGTCGGCCAGTCGATCGCTGCTTGGCGCACGCCGAACCCGAGCGAGGTCGCATACGTGATGAGAATGTAGAACGCGCCCGCCGCAAGTACCGACCCGATCACCGCCCTGGGGATGTTGTGCTTCGGGTTGTCGGTCTCTTCGGCGAGCACCGCCCCACCCTCGAACCCGGTGAACGACAAGATCCCGAACGCAAAGCCGAGCAGGATGCCCGACCACTTGACCCCTGCGGCCGATGGCCAGAAGGCGCCCAGATCGATGCTGGTTCCAGCTTGGGCGAGTGGTGTCGTGCCGTCGATGACGCTGACCGCGGGCGTCCCTTTGTTGATCACCCAGAGTGCCGCGATCACCATCACGGCGACGCTTGCCGCGGTGAGTGCCAACTGGGTCTGGGTGGAGATGCGGATGTCGAACAAGCTCATCACTGCGACGACGATCAAACCGCCGAAGAAGAACCAGTGCCAGTGGACGAACCCTGCGTCGGCGCCGCCCAAACTGTTGACGAACAGCGACATGAACAACCCGAACCCGGCCAGCACGGCGGCACCGAGCACGATGAGTGCCAGGCTGTACATCCACCCGACGACGAAACCTGCCGTCTTGGTCCAGCCCGTTGCGGTGTAGGTGTACAGCGACCCGGCTGACGACATCGACTTGCCGAACTCCGACACGACGCCGCCGATGAACAGAGCGCCAATCGCCGCGAGCACGAACGCCAGCGGTGTGGCCCCGCCGGATTTGGTGGCGGCGAGGTAGGTCAGGAACCCCCCGGACATTCCCGGAGCAATGATCGACACCGATTGAGCGATCACGTCGGGAAGCTTCAGATGCCCCCGTCGAAGTTCACTCGATGCACCCGCTGCTGTTACTGCTGTTTCCGACATTGCCTCGGACCCCCTAGAACCGTGGACGAATACTTGATCTTGTATCACAAATATTTCACACCTCGCGACATTTCCCGCTGGCCGGACGTGAACTAGCTTGAGTCCTTGATCTGCGAAGGAGCGTCGCGTGCCCCGATCGGTGAGTTCCACCACATCCAGTTCCAACGGCCGGTCCCGGCCACGGCGGGAGCGGTTCTCCGATGAGGTGGCGTCAGAGCTCCGCGAGATCATCCTCAGCGGCGAGTTGGCGCAGGGAGCGCGAATCGACCAGGACGCAGTTGCCGATGCGCACGGGATGAGCCGGTTACCGGTTCGCGAGGCGTTGATCGCGCTCGAACAGGAAGGGCTGGTCGTCGTCGAACCGCGGCGTGGGGCGTTCGTCGCCGCGCTGGCCCCGCAGGACGTCCTCGACCAGTATGAGGCATACGGGGTCGTGGCCGGCATTGCTGCTGCACTCGCAGCCGAGCGTCTCGATGCGGAGCAACGGATCGCGCTGCGTCGAGCTCACGAACAGTTCCTGCGGGCCAAAGGCGGCGCGCTGCAACAGCGGACCAACGAGGAGTTCCATAGCATCATCAATCGGGCAAGCGGGCAACGCCTGCGTTCCACCCTTGCACTGCTGTCGCGCAGCTTGCCCTCGCATCACTACATGTTCGACAGTGCATGGGCCGAGAAATCGGTGCTACACCACGAACAGATCCTGGCCGCGATTGAAAGGCGCAACGGCAAGCGGGCTCGGGCAGCCATGATCGAGCACCTCGTCACCAGCGGCCGCGAGGCCGTCGTCGCATTGACCGCCAAGGGGTTCTGGGGCGGGCGATCGTGAGCGCGCCGTCTGCAGCCGACTTGGCGGCAATCGATGTTGCGAGCGCGGAGCTGTACGAGCGCGACGGCATCCCCCACGAGGCGTTCGCCTTGCTGCGACGGCACGACCCCGTGCACTGGCACCCGTGGGACAACCAGCGGGGTGGCTTCTGGGCGGTGACCACCCGAGCAGACCTCACCACCGTCACCCGCGATTGGCAGACCTACACCAGTGAGCAGCACGTCAACTTGTGGGAGCTGGATGCCGAGGCCCAGGCTGCCCGCCGGTCGCTGATCGAGTCCGATGGGCAGGGTCACACTCGTCTGCGGCGACTGGTCACCCAACCGTTCACGCTGCGACGGATGTCCGCGTACCACGACGCGACGCGGACCATCGTTGACGAGTTACTCGACGATGCCATCGGCGCGGGCGACTGCGATGTCGTGAAGGCGTTGTCGGAACCGCTGCCGATCCGTGTGATCGTGTCAATCCTTGGCGTGCCCAGCGCAGACGGTGAGTTCCTGGTGCAACTGTCGAACCAGTTGGTGGAGGGGACGTCGTCGGTGCCGCTCGATCCGCACGCCTACGGCAACACCACGCCGCTTGACCTGCTGCCGTTCAACAGCCCTGCCGCGCATGCCCTGTTCGAGTTCGGGCGTTCGGTCGGTGCCGAGCGGCGCGCGTGCCCGGCCGACGATCTGGTGTCGAAGCTCGTGACCGCGAACGTCGACGGTGACCAGCTCAGCGATACCGAGTTCTGCAACTTCTTCCAGTTGCTCGTCTTCGCCGGAAACGAGACGACCCGTACCGCGATTTCGAACGGTCTGTTGGCGTTGATGCAGTTCCCCGACCAACTCGAGCGACTGCACGCGGATCCCAGCCTGATACCCACCGCCGTCGAAGAGATCATCCGCTGGGCGACGCCCGTGTTGCACATGCGCCGCACCGCGACCACCGACACGGAACTGCACGGCGTCGCGATCAGCGAGGGCGAGTGGGCGGTTCTGTGGTACGCCTCGGCCAACTTCGACGAACTGGCCTTCGACGATCCGATGCGTTTCGACGTTGGCCGCCCGGTCAAGCCTGACCACGTTGCGTTTGGCTCGTTCGGCCCGCACCACTGCCTTGGCGCACCGCTGGCCCGGCTGGAACTGCGCCTCCTGCTCGAGCAGATCGTGGCCCGCGGGGTACGGATGACACAGTCCGCTCCGGTCGTGCGAGTGCGCAGCAACTTCGTGAACGGCATCGTCTCGCTGCCATGCCGGCTCACGGCAGGCTGACTGCGGGCAATCGGCGGAACACATGAGCGACCCACTGAGCAGCCCGCAGCCACCGATGCGTCCGGAGTACGACTTCGACTTTCACGGGCATGCGCTCGACACGATCTTCGATGATTACCGGGTGATGCGCCAGCAGTGCCCGGTGTCGTGGAGCGACCGGTACGGCGGGTTCTGGTCGATCACGTCCTACGACGACATCCACGCCGCCGAGCACAACCCGGCGACCTACTCGGTCTCCCCGTCGATGATCCTGCCGTCGTTCGGCACCGACCGACCGCTGATCCCGCTCGACATCGATCCGCCCGATCTTGCCGACTACCGCAAGACGTTGCTGCCGTTCTTCACCCCGCCGAAGATGGACGCGTTGATGCCGCGCACCCGTGAACTGGCACGGCATCTGCTCGATGACGTCGCCGGGCACGAGATCTTCGATGCGTCCGTGTACTCGCGGATGCTGCCCACCATGGTATTCAGCGAGTACGCAGGCTTCCCACTGGAGGACGCCGCGCAGTTCGACGTATGGGTCGAGCAGATCGTGTTCGCCCGCACGGAGGACGAATCGGTTGCCCGGCGTGCCGCCGACGATGTCTACGCCTACTTCCGTGAACTCATCGCGCGACGCCGCGGCGAGCGCGGAACCGACGTCATCTCCGGCCTGCTCGATGCAAACTTCCAGGGACGCAGGCTCACCGACGACGAGATGCTCGACATCTGCTACCTCCTGTTCGTGGCCGGACTCGAGACGTCGGCAAGCACGATCCGCAGCGCACTGTGGTACCTCGCGCAGCACCCTGTCGACCTGGCCCGTCTGGCCGATGACCACAGCGCGATACCCCGCGCCACCGAGGAGTTCCTGCGCACGCTGTCGCCCGTGCAAGCGATGGCGCGTACGTTGAAGCAGGACACCTCCCTCGGCGGAGTCTCGATGTGTGCGGGTGACCGGGTCGCGCTGGTGTTCGGGGCGGCAAACCGCGATCCTGCACGATTCTCTGACCCCGACGAGGTTCGGCTCGACCGCGTCGAGAATCCGCATACGGCGTTCGGCATCGGAGGTCATCGCTGCCTCGGATCGAACCTGGCCCGCCGTGAGGTGAACATTGCGCTGGAGGAACTGATCGTCCGTTACCCCCGCTTCGATCTCGCCGAACCGTCGCCGTGGCACGGGATCGGCCCGCTGATGCTGCGGCCCTACTGATGACCGTGGTGACGAGGTACGCAGCCAGTTCTGATCTTTGATCTTTGATACAGTTTTCACGGAGGGAGTGAGTCATGAAAGCAATGGAACTACGAGTCTTCGGTGGAGAGCTGCACCCGGTGGAACGACCGACGCCGAGCCTGAGTGTCGGCGAAGAACTGATCGAGGTCACCGCGTGCGGTGTGTGTCACTCGGACATCCACGTCGTCGACGGACTTTTCGGCAGCCCGCTGCCGCTGATCCCCGGCCACGAGGTGACGGGTGTCCACCATCAGCTCGGTCCGGTGATGCTGTACGCGCCGTGGGGATGCCGCAACTGCTGGATCTGCGAGACGGGTCACGAGATGATCTGCCCCGACGGTGCCGAGGCGGGACTGTTCAACGACGGTGGCTACGCCGAGCAGATGCGCGTGCCGCACCGGGAGTATCTTCAGCCGCTCGGCGACCTCGATCCGGTGGCCTCGGCCCCGTTGGCATGCGGAGGCCTGACGGCATTCCGGGCGACCAAGCATGCGCTCGACGCGTTGCGACGCCGTGGTGCCTCGGCTCGAGCGCTTGTCATCGGTGCCGGCGGGCTCGGACAGTTCGGCATCCAGTACCTGCGGCTGATGTCCGATGCCGAGGTGTGCGTCGCCGATCCTTCATCCGGTAAGCAGGCGCGGGCGCTCGAGCTTGGCGCGACCACGGCGACATCGATCGAGGAAGTCGACGGACGGTTCGATGCAGTGATCGACTTCGTCGGTGCTCAAGCGACGCTGGAAGCTGCCGTGCGTCATGTCCAACGCCGCGGCATCATGATCGCAGTCGGGTTGTACGGGGGCCGCGTCCCGTTCGGCATCGGGGCGGTGCCGCACGAGGCGCAGTTCATGTCGAGTGTGTGGGGCACCGTCGCCGAACTGGGCGAGTTGATTGCGTTTGCCCACCAGCATCAACTGCAGTACACGGTTGAGGTCCTGCCGCTCGACCAGGCCGAAGTAGCTCACCGTCGCCTTCGGGCCGGAGACGTCGCCGGCCGTATCGTCCTCGTACCCGCGTGAGCATGCCGACCATCGCCACCCACCCGACCGCCACCCACCCGCCCGCCCACCGCCCGACCGAGGAGTTGTGATGCCGAGCGAACGTCTCGACGAAATTGTTACGCTCATCGCCGAGCACCAGATCCACACCGTCGAGGTGGCAATCGTGGACACCTACGGGCACCTGCGCGGCAAGCGGGTTCCCGCACAGCGGTTCATCGACACCGTGGCCGTGAACGGGGCGCACATCGCCGACGCGGTCTACGTCATGGATGTGCAGTGCGACCTCGTTGACAGTCCGTACATCAACATGGCCACCGGGTTTCTGGACATGCATCTCGAACCAGACCTGCCCACGTTCCGAATTCTGAAGCACCGGCCCGGCTACGCGACAGTGATGTCGATCGGCATCGACAACCACCACCAGCCACACCCGATCGACCCGCGTCACGTGCTCGCCCGTCAGATCGACAGGGTGCGCGCCCTCGGGTACGACCCGGTCGTCGCCACCGAGTTGGAGTGCTACATCTGCACGCCCGATTGGGCACCCATGCAGGCGGGTGTGCAGTACTCGTCGCTGGTCGACAACCTCGAACTCGAACGCTGCGTGGCGGAGATGCGTTGCGCCCTCCTCGACCTCGGTATCCCGATCGAGTCGTCGAACCCGGAGTACGGGCCCAGCCAGGTCGAGATCAACTTTTCGGCGGCCGCCCCGATGGTCACCGCGGACAACACCGTGTTGTTCACAGCAACCGTGCGCGAGATCGCCCGCCGCCACGGCATGCGCGCCACGTTCATGCCCAAGCCGTACGCCGGCCAGTCGGGTAACGGCATGCATGTGCACACCAGCTTGTCGCGCAACGGCTCAAACGTGTTCGGCCGCGGCGACGCCCATCTGCTCAACGACGTGATGCGTCACTGGGTGGGTGGCCTTGTCCACCACGCGGCATCGATCAGCCTGCTGGCGATTCCCACCGGCAACGGCTACAAGCGGGTGCGGGCCTACTCGTTCTGCCCGACCCACATCCACTGGGGCGCCGACAACCGCAGCGTGATGTGCCGGTGCACCCTGGATCAGGGCGCGGCCAACCGGGTCGAGTACCGCGCCGCCGGAGCCGACGCGAACCCGTACTTGATCATCGCCGCGCTGCTCGCCGCAGGTGCCGACGGCCTGGAACGCAAACTCGATCCAGGGCCCGAGGCCACCGGAGATCAGTACGCCGATCCGGGCGCGCACACCGCGCTCCCGGCGTCGTTTGCCGACGGTGTCGCTGCGTTCGCCGGTAGCCCGCTTGCCGAAGCCTTGGGCGGCGCGTTCTCGGCAAACTTCCTCGCGATGGCCGCTAACGAACTGGCGCTGTACGAGGCGAACGCCGGGGGTGACCCCGATGACGTGACGCCGTGGGAGTTCGCCCGCTACATCGAGTTCAGCTGAGCTGGTGATGTCGATGCGGCCGGCGCACCGCGAACCCGTGAAAGCAGACAGGTTCGGCGAACCGGTGGCTGCCGCCGACGCGGCCACGGTCGCCGTGTGGGATGCAAGCTTCGGGCAGCTGATCGATTTCTCGGGTGACCCGGTGGGCTCGCTGGCCGCGGTCAACGCCGCCGACGAAGCGTTCGTGCTCGGCCCGGTGCTGTGTGCCGCGGCCCGCGTGCTCGGGGGATGGTCGCCGGCGCATCCACTGGTCGTTGCCGATGTGCGAAGGGTCGATGCTCGCGCCGCCACACCACGCGAGATAGGTCACCGTGAGGCCGTTGCCTTGCTGGTGGCCGGCGAGTTCGGGCGCGCCGCGGCCTGCTGGGATCAGGTCGCCACAGTCCACCCACGCGACCTGTTGGCGATCAGGCTGGCTCACGATCTGTACCTCCACAACGGCGACGCTGATGGCCGGCTCCGGTCGTCGGAGGCAGCGATCCACAGCTGGCAACCGGGCGAGCGTGGCTACGCCGCTGTCGCCGGGCAGCTTGCGTTTGCCTACGAGGAACTGGGCCGCTTCGCCGACGCCGAACGTTGGGCCCGGCGGGCGCTCGACGTGGAGCCGGGCGATGCGTGGGCGCGCCACGCGCTGATGCATGTGTTCGAAAGCGCAGGACGCCACGACGAGGCGCTGGAACTGCTGCACGACACACGTGACGATTGGCGCCAGCGCACGCTGTTCGCCAACCACCTGTGGTGGCACTACGCCCTGCGGATGCTCGCCAACGGCGAACCCGGGCCGGCGTTCGATGTGCTCGACCACCAGCTCGGTACCGGGTCGGCGTTCGATCTGTGCGACGCCACGTCGCTCGTGTGGTGGATGGAACTCGCCGGCCTCGACGTCGCTGACCGCTGGCTGCCGCTCGCCCGGCACTGGGCAGTGATCCGCGAGCGCCACCACTCGGCGTTCGTCGACGTGCACGCGGCGATGGCCTTCGCGGCAGCTGCCCGTGTCGCGCCGGATTACGTCGCGCCGGATGACGATGAGGCTGAGCGGTTTTGGGATGGGCTCGCGGTCAGCCACCTCCCGGTCGTCAGCGAGAACGACGTCACGTTCGCAACGGTGGTCAAGCCGCTTGCCTCCTCGCTGCGTGCGTATTGCGCCGGTGATCGCCGGGCTGCGGCGGCCGAGATGCGCGCCCTGCTCGCGCAGCTGCACCGAATCGGCGGCAGCGTGATCCAGCGCAGCGTCATCGCCGCAACGATCAGCGCGACCGGTTCCAAGTCTGTCCACCGGGCGGATCCCACGTGAGCGAGACGCCCGTCGACCTGGCCGATCCGCGGTTGTACGACCATGGCATCCCCCACGAGGTGTTCGCCCAGGTGCGCAGCAGCCCGGGATTGGCGTGGAACGCCGCCAATCCTGCAGCGGGCGACGGCACGGGCTTCTGGTCGGTCACCCGTATGGCCGATCTGGTGTCGGTCTCACGCGACCATGCGACGTATTCGTCCGAGTTGGGTCAGATCCAGATCTACGACATCGACGAAGATGTTCGCCGGCAGCGGGCATCGTTGATCGACCTCGATCCGCCGGTACACACGCAGCTTCGTCGGCTCGTCAGCGCGGTGTTCACCCCACGCCACGTACAGCGCTACGAAGCGGCGATCCGCGACCGTGTCGTCAGCTCCCTCGACCGGTTGGAGGCCGATGGCGGCGGCGACTGGGTTGCGACGGTTGCCAAGCCGATCCCGATCGGCGTCATCTGCGACATCATGGGCGTCCCCACTGCTGACCACGATCTGATGATCGAGATGAGCGATCATCTCGTCGCCGGCACATCGGGTTCGGTGCTTGACCCCACCGCGTACGGCAACACCACTCCCCTACGCGAATTGCCGTTCAACAGCCCGGCGGCATTTGGCATTGCCGACTATGCCTCCAACGCTCGCCGGCGGGTGCTCGCCTCACCCGGCGACGACCTGCTCAGCCGGCTGGCAACGGTGGAGATCGACGGGGCGCGGCTCAGCGAAACCGACTACGTCAGGTTCTTCCAGGTGATGATCTTCGCCGGCAACGAAACGACCCGCGCGGCGATGGCGCACATGGCTCACCAACTGGCCAGCTTCCCCGGGCAGTTTGACCGGGTCGTGGGCGACCGCAACGTGATGGATACCGCGGTCGAGGAGATCGTCCGGTACTCGTCGCCGATCCTGTACTTCCGACGCACGGCAACAGTCGATACCGAGATGTCCGGCACGCGCATCGCGGCCGGCGACAAGGTGGTGATGTGGTACGCCGCAGCCAACTTCGACGAGGCCGCGTTCCCCGACGCGATTCGCTTCGACGTCGCCCGCCCACGAGTGCCCGCCAACGCTGCGTACGGGGGCGGGGGCGTGCACTTCTGTCTCGGCGCATCCTTGGCCCGACTCGAACTCGGCTTGCTGCTCGCCGAGGTGCTCGATCGCGGACTGGTCATCGAGGCCGACGGCGAGCCGGAGTTCGTCCGCTCGAACTTCGTCAACGGGATCGAACGCCTTGACGTCATGGTGCGGCGGCGATGAAGCCGTTGACCGGGCTGCGGGTGATCGATGCGGCGACGATTCTCGCCGGCCCGTTCGCTGCCTCGATCCTCGGCGAGTTCGGTGCCGAGGTGATCAAGGTTGAACAACCCGGTGTCGGCGACCCGATGCGCCATCTCGGTACTGCTGGCCCCCAGGGCGACAGCTACTGGTGGTGGAGCGACACGCGCAACAAGACGAGTGTCGAGATCGACCTGCGCACACCGGAGGGTGCCGAGTCGCTGCGCGAGCTGGTTCGCCACAGCGATGTCCTCATCGAGAACTATCGCACCGGCACGATGGAGGCGTGGGGCCTCGGGTACGACTCGTTGTCGGCGATCGCTCCCCGCCTCGTGCAGCTGAGCGTCAGCGGGTATGGCCGCATCGGTCCGTTGGCCGATGCGGTCGGTGTGGCTCGTATCGCCGAGGCGTTTGCCGGGATGAGCGATCTCACCGGCGACCCCGCCGGGCCGCCCGGTCTGTCGGGGTCATCGGCGCTGGCCGACTACATCAGCGGTGTGTACGGAGCGCTCGGGGTGATGCTCGCCCTGGAGGCTCGGCGCAGCACGGGCTGCGGTCAGCTGATCGACCTTGCGTTGTACGACGGTATTGCCCGCTTCCTCGACGAGGCGGTTCCGGTCAGCGCCGCGACCGGTGCGGTACGGGCGCGCATGGGTGCCGAGACCCACCGGTCCGTACCGCACAACAACTACGAGGCCGCTGATGGCCGCTGGGTCACCATTGCCTGCACCAATGATCGGATGTACGACCGCCTCGTCCTGGCTTCGGCGCATCCCGCACTGACCGAGGACCGTTTCGCGACCAATGCACTGCGCCTCACCCATCGCCCGGCGGTCAACGCGGCCGTGGCGGGGTGGGTGGCGGCCCACCCGGCGGCGGAGATCGTTGCCACCTGCGATGGGGCAGGGGTACCGAGCGCAGTGGTGAGCACGGTTGCCGAGTACATGGTGCATCCGCAGGTGCTGGCGCGCGAATCGCTGGTCCGGGTGCTCGACGAGCGTTTCGGCGAACTGCTCGTGCCCGGGACCGTGCCGCGACTCGTCGACACGCCTGGCTCGATCGAACGACTTGGCGCACGCCTCGGAGAACGTAGCGTCGCCGACATCGTTCGCTCATGGAGCCAAACCGGAAGGGATGCGCATGTGGCAGTTGACATCTGAGCAGGAGGCGCTGCAGCAGCGCGCCCGGAAATTGGCCCGCGAGGTGATCGCCCCGCGGGCCGCCGAGGTGGATGCCACCGAGCAGTACCCGTGGGACAACGTTGCTGCCCTGTGCGAGGCCGGGTTCACCGGGATGACGGTGCCGGCCGAGCTCGGTGGTCCCGGCCACAGCCTGCTCGACGCCGTGATCGTCGTCGAGGAGATGGCCAAGGTGTGCGGGGCGACCGGACGAATTGCCGTCGAGGCCAACATGGGCGCGCTGTCGGCAGTGCTCGCCTACGGCACCGGGGCCCAGCGCAAGCTTGCGGCCGGGTACGTGCTGGGTGGAGACAAGCCGGCAATCTGCATCACCGAACCCGACGCCGGTTCGGCGGCATCCGACATGACGTCGCGCGCCGACCGCCGCGGCGACACGTACGTGCTCAACGGGATGAAGCACTGGATCACCGGTGGCGGCGTCTCCAAGCTGCACCTGATCTTCGCCCGCGTGCACGACGAGGACGGGGTGGCGCTCGGCATCGGAGGGTTCCTCGCAGTGCGCGACGAAACCCCGGGGCTGCGCATCGGAACCCGTGAGCCGACGATGGGGTTGCGCGGCCTTCCTGAAACGCAGGTGATCTTCGAGGACATGGTGGTCGACGCGGAGATGGCGTTGATCCCGCCATCGGGTTTTCGTCACGGCTTCGGTGATCTGATGAACGCGTACAACACCCAGCGCGTCGGGGCCGGAACCGTTGCGCTCGGAATTGCCGGCGGGGCGTATGAACTGGCGCTCGAGTTCGCCAAACGGCGCCGGCAGTTCGGTCGACCGATCGCCGAGTTCCAAGGTTTGCAGTGGATGCTCGCCGACATGAGTACCAAGCTGGAGGCGGCGCGCAGCCTCACGTACCGCGCCGCGTGCTCGCACGGCCAGGGCAGCCCATTCCCCGACCCGACGATGGCCGCGCAGGCCAAGTTGTTCACCGCCGAGACGTCGATCGGTGTCGTCAGCGACGCACTACAGGTGTTCGGCGCCGCCGGCTACTCGCGCAACAACCCGTTGGAGCGGATGTATCGCGACGTGCGGATGTTCACCATCGGCGGTGGCACCGCGCAGATCCTGCGCACCGTCATCGCCTCAAGGGTCCTCGACCAGCGCCTCCCCCAACACGCGCCCGTCGGCGGGTCAACCGCCTGACGCCAAGCGCCCCAGCCCAAACATCATCCGAGTCCACGCGTGCCATCCGAGTCCACGGCGTCTATCCGAGTGGTGAGCGCCCAGACGGGTGCGCGCTCGATACTCGGATGGGCGCTCGTTGTTGTTGACTCACCGCGGCATCACTCGAGCGCGGTGTGGCGGAGGTGCTCGGCGGTGACATCGAGCAGCAGCCGAACGTGGGCGTCGGTGAGCGAGTAGTAGATCATCCGGCCGTCGCGGCGGGTGCGGACGATCCCCGCCATGCGCAGTAGCCGGAGCGCATGCGACACCGACGTTTCGGGGGAGTCGACCACGGCGGCGAGGTCGCAGACGCACATCTCCCCGGCTTCGACGAGTGCGTACAGCAGCCGCACCCGGGTCGGTTCGCCGACCAGCCGGAACAGTTCGGTGATGCGCTCCACGTCGGTGTTGGGGATGGCCCGCGCTTTCGCGGCAGCGACCTTGGCCGCATCGACCGAGCGAACCGAACACTCGTCGGGTTCCGTCGCGGAGCTAGCCGAGTCGCCGGTGGATGCCTGAACGCGTGTGGTGTCGGCACGGGCGGTCATCAGTTTTTCCTCCGATGCGATGGGCGCGTGAGCAGCCGCAGGCCGTTGGCAATGACCACGAGGCTGGCGCCCATGTCGGCCAGCACCGCAAGCCACAGCGACGCACTGCCGGTCATGGTCAGCACGAAGAACACCGCCTTCACCCCGAGAGCCACGGCGATGTTCTGCCACAGCACGTGCGACGTGTGCGCAGAGATGCGGATCAGCTCGGCCAGCTTGCGCGGGTCGTCATCCATCAGAGCGACGTCGGCGGTCTCGATCGCAGTGTCGGTTCCGGCGGCGCCCATGGCGATGCCGAGGTTCGCCTTGGCCAGCGCGGGAGCGTCGTTGACCCCGTCGCCGACCATCGCCACCGGCCCGTTCGCAGCGAGCTCACCAACGATGCGCAACTTGTCGTTGGGCAGCAGGTCGCCGCGGGCATCGGTGATGCCGACCTGCCTGGCGACGGCCTGAGCGGTTCGCGTGTTGTCACCGGTCAACATCACCAACCTCACCCCAAGCGAATGGAGCTCGGCGACGGCCTGGGCCGACTCCGGGCGAATCGTGTCGGCGACAGCAAGGATCGCCAACGCGCGATCGCGTTGCATCAGTACGATTGCCGTCTTCGCATCGGCTTCGAAGCCCCCAAGAATTGCCTCGATCTCCCCGCTGCAGACGCCGGTTTCCTCGGCCAGGCGGTGGTTGCCGACGAGGTAGGCGACGCCGTCGATGCTCCCCGTGGCCCCGCGTCCGGGGATGGCCTCGAAGTCGGTCACGGTGTCGAGCGGGCCGTCGTACGCACTGACGATCGCGTGGGCGACCGGGTGCTCGGACAGCGCATCGACGGATGCCGCGATCCGCAGTGCGGCGGCTTCGGTGATGTCGGCAAGTACGAGGAGGTCGGTCAAGGTCGGTTTTCCGTGGGTCAGGGTTCCCGTCTTGTCGAGGGCGATGGTCGTCAGCTTCCGTGCACCCTCGAGGTGCACACCGCCCTTGATGAGGATGCCGCGCCGCGCTGCGCCGCCGAGCGCGGACACCACGGTCACTGGCGTGGAGATCACCAGCGCGCACGGGCATGCCAGCACCAGCAGCACGAGTGCCCGGTACAACCAGTCGCGCAGCGAGCCGTGTCCGGTGAGCGGCGGCAACGTCGCCACGGCGATCGCCATCGCGAACACGACGGGCGTGTACACCGACGCGAACTTGTCGACGAAACGCTGCGCGGGGGCACGCTCACCCTGGGCCTGCTGGATCGAGGCGGCGATCCGGTCAAGCGTGCCGGTCCCCTTGGCGGCGGTGACCTCCACGTCAAGCGTGCCGCGTTCATTGACGGTGCCAGCGAACACCTGATCGCCGGCCGCCTTCAACACCGGCACGCTTTCGCCGGTGATCGGCGCCTGGTTGATGCTTGAGGTGCCGGCAACCACCGTGCCGTCGAGGGGGACCCGTTCGCCGGGCCGGATCACCACGATCGCGCCGAGCGCCACGTCGCCGGCGGACATCTCGACCGGCACGCCCTGTGCGGTTCGCACGTGCGCCGTCTCGGGGGCCAACTCGACCAGGGAGCGAATCGCGTTGCGGGCCCGTTCCAGGCTCAACGCCTCGATCAGTTCGGCGACACCGAACAACCAGATGACCACCGCTGCCTCCGGCCACTGGCCGATGACCATCGCCCCGATCGCGGCGACCGACATCAGCAGGTTCATCGTCAGCCGCCGTGCCGTCAGGGCTTGGAATCCCTTGCGGAGTGTCTCTCGTCCGCCCAGTGCGATCGCTGCCAATGCCATGGCGATCACCACGGCCGAACTCTCGTCGAGCCCGGCGATGACCAGCATCTCCGATCCAATCGCCAACGCACCGGCGACGACCGCGGTCACGATCACCGAGCGCGGTAACCGCGCCGGGCCGCTGGCCTGCACCCCATCGACGCCGGCGACCGGGGTGATCAGCCGCGGTCGCATTCCGGCCTCACGGATTGCCGACTCGAGAGGCGCAGGCGAATCGAACGAGTGCTGCACCGTCACCCGCCGACCGACCAGATCGAACTGCAAGCCTGAAACGTCGGCGAGCTGACCGAGGACTTCGCGCAGCTCGTTCTCCTCGGTCGCGCAGTCCAGTTCCTCGACACGAAAAACCGACGTTGCAGCACCGACCACAGACATGGCCATGACCATATCATCATCTGAACACCTATTCCGATGTCATGCGCGGGTGAACAGGAACCGCTCGGCCCGTGTCGGCACCACCCCGGTGGAGCACCCGGTTGTCGAGAAATCCACGGTGGCGGTGTGAAAGTCGACAACCAGCTGCTCCGCGCCACCCGGACCGGGCTCGGACCGGGCTCCGCCGTCGACGGTTCGTTGCTGGGGTTCCAATGACGCAGCCAGTGTGGCGCGGTTCTCGGCGTTGGCGCTTGCCTCGGTCGTGGTTCTCGCCGCAACGGGGACAGTGAACGCGTGGCGTCGCCGCTGGTGGCGGCCGGGGCCGCACTGATCTCATCACTCGTGGCTGCCACCTTCGCGGCCGACGGGGTCGGGTACGTTGTTGCATCGCCCGCCAGCTTGTCCAGTCGCTTACCCGTCCTGCTCCCGCCGATTGCTGCCCCCGCCATCGCAGCCAGGTTGCGGATTCACGTCAGGGGACGCACCGATGATCCGACGCTGGCGATGATGACTGGTGGGCACGTGCTCGTGCGGCGGTCGCCGTGTGCCTTGGCACCGGTACGGCCCTCGCAGCACGATTCGCCGCGTTCCTCATCCCCCCGGCCGTGCGCCCAACTCGGCCACATGCCGTCAATCCCAACGAACAGGTACCAACATGATCACCTCCATTCGCCGCCGCTGCTGCACCGTCATGACGGGCTGTCTGGTCATCGCGGTCACGGCATGCGCTAGCGACAACGCGGCCCCCGACGCGCTGAACAGCGACGTTTCCCCGACCGCCGGCGCGACCGCCGGGTCAGAAGCGGGCGAACTTCCCGGCACCACGTTCGAGATCGAATCCGGCACCCATGTCGACGGGCCGGTCGAGTACGCGCAGACCCCACCCGTCGGCGGCGATCACAGCCCGGAGTGGCAGAACTGCGGCGTGTACACCGAGCCCGTGGCCAACGAGCCCGCGGTGCACGCCCTCGAACACGGTGCCGTGTGGATCATCTACGAGGCGTCGCTCGATCCTGCCGAGGTCGACACGCTGGCCGGCTACGCGGCGAATCAGACACATGTCCTGGTGTCGCCACTCGAGGGGCTTCCCGCTCCGATCGTCACCAGCGCGTGGGGCGTCCAGCAGGAGTTCGACTCCGCGACCGATCCCGGAATCGCCGTGTTCATCCAGACCTACCAGCTCGGCGCACAGTCGCCTGAGCCCGGCGCGCCCTGCTCGAACGGGGTCGGCGAACCTTCGTGACGCGACGGTCTGAGTGGTTCGCCCTCGTCGCCCCTGTCAGTTCTTGATCCGGCCCGCTTCGTAGGCCCACATCGCGATCTCGACGCGGTTGCGAGCACCGAGCTTGGTCATCAAGCTCGCGAGGTGGGTCTTCGCGGTGCTGAGGCTGATGTGCAGTTCGGAGGCGATCTCGGCATTCGTCCGACCCCTCGCCACGGTGACCAGCACCTCCTCCTCGCGCTCGGTCAACGGATCGATCGGCTCGGCGGGCGGGGTCCGCGCGTGCTTGTCGGAGAAGGTGGCGAGAAGCCGACCGGTCACGCTCGGTGCGATCAGCGCGTCACCATCGGCGGCAGCTTGGATGGCCTGGACCAAGAGCGCCGGCCCGGCGTCTTTCAGGAGGAATCCGCGGGCGCCCGCCTTGAGCGCGCCGATCACGTACTCGTCGAGGTCGAAGGTGGTGATGATGACGATGGCGATGGGATCGACGACACTCGGTCCGGCGAGCTGACGGGTGGCCTCGATGCCGTCCATCTCGGGCATGCGGATGTCGAACAGGCACACGTCCGGGCGCAGTTGGCGAGCGAGGGCGACAGCGTCGCGCCCGTTGGTGGCCTCACCGATCACCTCGATGCCCGGCTGCGCGTTGAGGATCATCGTCAACCCGGTGCGGACCAAGTGTTGATCATCAGCGACGAGCACCCGGATCGTCATGTCGAGGCACCGTTCCTCGGCAGGACGGCGGTGATGGTCCATCCGCGGTCGGGGCTTGGCCCGGCTTCGAGGGTGCCGCCGAGCAGCTTGGCGCGCTCGGTCATGCCAATCAGCCCGTAGCCCGCCGAGCTCGGGCCGTTCGGTGTCGGGTCGCCGTCATCACGAACGATCAGCCGAACGCAATGGTCGTCGCCGGCCACAGACACGTTGATACGGGTCGCGTGGCGAGCGTGTCGCACCGCGTTCGTGATCGACTCCTGGGCGAGCCGATAGATCGCAGCCCCAACCGACGGTCGGAGGTCATCGAGGCCTCCCAAGAGTTGGACGTCCACGTGCGGTGAATCCCCGGCGCGGCCGGCGAGCTGCTCGATGTCGCCGACGCCGCGTTGCGGGCTGAGGTCGGGGTCCTCACCCTGGCGAAGCGCGCCGACCATGATCCGCATCTCGGTGAGCGTTCGCGACGCCTCCGCTTCGATGATTCCGAGTGCGTTCAGTGCCGCGGTCGGGTCGGTCGCGGCGACAGTGCGCCCGGCCTGGGCCTGAATGATGATTGCCGAGACGTGGTGAGCGATGGTGTCGTGCAGCTCGCGTGCCAACTGTTCGCGCTCCAGCAGTTTGATCTGATCTGTCTCGCGCAGCCGGTAGCTGGTCCGGTAGCGCATGGCCGCGCCGAGCGTCGCCGGGAACAGAAAGAAAATGGCCGCGGCTATTGCTTCGCCGATGTTACGAACCGTGTCGGTTCCGTTGGGAATGTGACCGAACAGCATGATCGCGAGGCCGATCGCGCATTCACGGCCGGCGCCCCACCGAAACAGCGAATAGGGCAAGAGGATGAGCCACGCCGAGCTGTACAGCATGGCCGAGTGTTCGGCTCCGACCAGCGTCACGGCCTCGCTGGCAGCGTGCGCGCCGAACACGACAGCGACCACGGCCAACGGGTGCGTGCGTCGCCAGAACAACGTAAAGATCGGTGCCGCACCGAGAACAAGCGCGACCGGCGGCCACCCGAGATCCGTGCGCAGGATCACTTCGAGGATCGCCGCCGGCACCAGCACACTCACGAGCACCCAGTCGCGCCACACCCGCTGCGGCGGGTTCGGAACCCGTGGCTCGGCGACCAACTGTCGGAGCGCGGCGTTCACCATCGCTTCATCATAGAGACCACTCCACGGCGCCGGATCGGCCGAAAGTATGGTTGGTTGTCGGCCGAAAGGTCAGCCGGGATTCGACCCATCGACCGATGTTGATGTCGAGCGATGTCGTCATGATGCGGTCATGGCTTCGCCCGGAATGCGTCGGTCGCAGCCTTTGCCTGGACGGTTCATGTGGGATCGCCAACTCGAGGAGGAACATCAATGTCGCATGCCTTGTATCGACTGGGCCGGTTCGCCGCACGCCGCCCGTTGGCCGTGATCACCGCCTGGGTGATCGTGGCCGTGGTGGTCATCGGCGCGTCGATCGGTTTCGGTCGGGAGCTCGAAGATGCATTCGAGGCTCCGGGTCTCGACTCGAGTGCGGCCCTCGATCTGCTCACGGCCGCCCAGTCGGATTCGGCCGGTCCGACAGCACAGGTGGTGGTGACACCGCTTGACGGAGACGCAACGTTCTTCGACTCGCCCGAGGCGCGGGGCGCGCTGGCTGAGGTGCAGGCTGGTGTGACGAACTTGCCTCACGTGCTCGGCACCAGCGATCCGACTGCTGCGCTGGCGAGAGGGCCGGCATACGCGGCCGAGGACGGCTCGGTGTCGCCCGATGGGCGGGTTGCGCTGCTGCGCGTGCAGTACAGCGTGATCGGTGACCTGAGTGCCGATGATCTCGCCGAGCTCAAGCAGTTCGCAGTCCAGGCGCGCGACGATCTACCGCTACAGATCGAGCTCAGCGGCGACCTCTTCTTTGCGTTCGAGCAGCCCGAATCAGGCCTCGGCGAGATGGTCGGGGTGATCGTTGCAATCATCATCCTGCTGCTCGCGTTCGGATCGATCATCGCGATGGGCCTTCCAATCGGATTGGCACTGTTCGGTCTCGCTCTCGGCATCAGCTCGATGTCACTGGTGACCTACCTCATCGAGATCCCGAGTTGGGCTCCGCAGATCGCCAGCATGGTCGGCCTCGGCGTCGGCATCGATTACGCCTTGTTCATCGTCACCCGCCATCGCGAGTTCATGGCGAGCGGTCTGTCCGTCGAGGAGTCTGCGGGCAGGGCTGCTTCGACTGCCGGGCAGGCGGTCATCTTCGCCGGAGGCACCGTTGTCATCGCGATACTGGGTCTCGCTGTCGCGGGCGTTCCGTTCATGACATCGGCAGGCGTCGCCATCTCGGTCACCGTCTTGATGATGGTCGTCGCCTCGATCACACTGCTGCCGGCATTCCTCGGCCTTGCCGGGCACCGGATCAACCGCTTCTCGATTCGACGATCGCGAGCAGACAATGGCGTTGCGGCCACGGCCGGCTGGGAACGTTGGGGTCGGCATGTTTCCAGGAACGCGTGGCGATACACCATCGGTGTCACGGCCGTGCTGCTGGCGGTGACGGCACCGGTACTCGCGCTGCGTCTCGGATTCCCCGACGAGGGGTCCCTACCCGAAAGCCGAACAGAGCGGCGCGCGTACGACCTTCTCGCCGAGGGCTTCGGCCCCGGAATTAATGGACCGCTGGTCGTCGCCATCGACATCTCGAAGGACCCCACCGTGGTCGAACCGCTCCGCGACGCCATCGGCGACGACCCGGGCGTCGCCTCGGTCGCCGACCCGCAGGTGAACGCCGATGCTGGCGTGGCGACACTGCTGGTGCTTCCAACATCGGCCCCTCAGGACGACGCCACCCTCGATACGGTCGACCGGCTCCGGGCCGAAGTCTTCCCGGCCGTTCTGGAGGGCAGCGCAGCCCGGGCGCACATCGGCGGCCAGACGGCGTCGTTCGGCGACATTGGCAACCGTGTCAAGGATCGGCTCGCGCTGTTCATCGTGGCGGTGCTCGTGTTGTCGTTGGTGTTGTTGACCCTCGTGTTCCGCTCGGTGGTAGTGCCGCTGAAGGCGGCAGTGATGAACCTGTTGAGCATCGGTTCGGCATACGGCGTGTTGGTGATGGTGTTCCAGTGGGGATGGGGCAAGAGCCTCATCGGTCTGGAATCGACGGTTCCGGTCGTCGCCTTCATCCCCATGTTCATGTTCGCGATTCTGTTCGGGCTGTCGATGGATTACGAGGTCTTCCTCCTCTCACGAGTGCGCGAGGAATACCTGCGGACCGGCAACAACGACACCTCGGTGATCCACGGCATTGCCAGCACCGCACGGGTGATCACCTCGGCTGCGCTGATCATGATCTCGGTGTTCCTCGGGTTCGTGCTCGGAGACGACCCCGCCATCAAGATGATGGGCCTTGGCCTGGCGACAGCGATATTCGTTGATGCCACCATCGTTCGAATGGTCTTGGTGCCGGCAACGATGACCTTGATGGGCCGCGCCAACTGGTGGCTTCCCGGCTGGCTCGATCGGCTGCTGCCGACGGTCGACATCGACGGCGCAGCCGGGCTGCCCGAACCCACGCTGGAAGCCGCACCGACCGCTGCTGCACTCCGCGAAGACGTATTGGTCTAGGCCATGACGACTTCCACTGCATCCGCGTTCGCCGCCGTTCGGCTGGAGATCGACTATCCCGATCGTGACCTGAACCGCGTCACCTCGGCATTTCGGGCCGTGACGGCGCTGCCAATCATGCTGCTCGTGTGCCTCGTCAGTTGGGGACGCTCGTCGGGGTTGTTGACCGTGCCGCTTGCCCTGATGCTGGTGTTCAGGCGGCGCTACCCGCGCTGGTGGTACGACTGGCATCTGCAACTGGCGCGGTTCGAGACGCGAGCGATCGGCTACGTCCTGCTGCTCGACGACCGTTACCCATCATCGGAGGATGAGCAAGGTGTCCACCTGGATATGGACTACCCCGACGCCGAGGGAGTCCTGAACCGCTGGCTGCCCCTGGTCAAATGGTTCCTGGCGATACCGCACTTCGTGGTCCTGGCTGTGCTGATGGTCGGCGTGGTCTTCGCGTCGATCGGTGCATGGTTTGCGATTCTGTTCACCGGCCGGTACCCGCGCCGCCTGTTCGACTACGTGGTCGGGGTGTTGCGCTGGCAGAGCAGGGTCTCGGGCTACGCCTTCACGCTCGTCACCGACCGCTACCCCCCATTCCGGCTCGCCCCGTAAGCCGCGCCCCGGACGCACAGGTCAAGCGATCTCTGTCGCTTTCGACCGGCTGAGCATGTCGAGACCGACAAAGTTGCCGGGGGACCATCACCAACGTGCAACGACGACGAGACACTGCACCAGATCAGGACCGTGATGGACAAAAATCAGGGGCTGCGCCCGCGCGATCTCGGCAGAATGACGGAATGGGACTGTGCATCAAGGGTGAGGAAGCGGACCGGATTGCGCGCGACCTGGCGGCGGAGTTCTGCAACCTCCCGGTGCTCGTCCATCGAGCCGCCGACGCAATCCTTGGGTACGACGCCGATGGGATCACAGGCTGATCGCGACGACCGGTAGCGAGCTCAGGTGTTGAGCATGGCCTCGAGTGCGGCGAGGATGCCTTCTGGCATCACGGTTTCCAAGGGGGTCTCCTCGGCTTCGGCGAGGTCGGCGAGCGTCATGGTGACCTCAGTGGGGTCGAGTTGGTTCGGGAGCACCATGTCACGGAGCATGCCCGAGCTCTCCTGCGCCGATTCGTCGCCAGCGGCGATGAAGGCCGGGATCCCGTTGACCATCCGGTCGTTGAAACCGGTGTTGTACGGGCCTGGGTTTACCTTGGTGACGTCGATGCCGTGCGGGGCCATCTCGAGGCGAAGGCTCTTGGTGAACGCCTCGACCGCGTGCTTGGTCATGCTGTAGGGCGATCCGAGCGCAGCGGAGAACACACCGGCGACGGACGAGACGTTGATGATCCTGCCCCAGCCGCGGTCCTTCATCCCCGGGATGACGGCCTGCGACATCTCGACCATGCCGAACACGTTGACGTCGAACGCGGCCCGAACCCGTTCCATCGGCACGGTCGCCATCGGGGCCATCACACCGAGGCCGGCGTTGTTGATCAGCACGTCGACGTTGAGCCCTGGCACCTGGGCGATGTCGCCGCTGGACGTGACGTCGAGCTTCACCGTAGTGAGGTTCGGGCATTCAGCGGCAAGTGCGTCGGCCTGCGCCTGCGTCTCGGTCGCGGCGATCACGTTGTGCCCGCGCGACGCCAGCTCGACAGCGGCACCCTTGCCGAAACCAGAGCCGGCACCTGTAATGAGGATTGTTCGCTTCTCCATGTGACGTCCTCCCGAACGTTGATTGACCCTGTGCGGTGTTGCAGTGCTGCAGTGTTGCATCTCGCCGGGTCAGGCGGTGGCGAACACGAATCCGTTGTAACCGTCGGCGACGACGCCCTCGAGGATGCGGCGATATCCGCGCACACCGCCCGAGTACGGCATGAACACGTGCGGCTTGCCCTCGATCTCGTCGCCCATGTAGTACGAGCGGGCCAGCGGATACACCGTCTCCAGCGCGCGCTTGTTGACGTGCGCCACCCAGTCGTCCTCCGCAGTTTGGGTGACCTCGATGGTGTCCGCTCCGGCGGCTTCGCCATGCGCGATCAGATCGGTCAGCCAGTCGACGTGCTGTTCGATCGAGAGCAGCACGTTGCTCAGCAACGATGGGCTGCCGGGGCCGGCAATGATGAACAGGTTGGGGAAGCCGGTGGTGCCGAGACCCAGGTATGTGACCGGACCGGCCGACCATTTCTCGGTGAGGGTGACGCCGTTGCGACCGGTGATCCGTGGGCGCAGCAGCGAACCGGTCATCGCATCGAACCCGGTCGCGTAGATGATGATGTCGAGTTCGTGCAGCCCAGCGGTCGTGCGGATACCCGACGGCTCGATTCGCTCGATCGTGTCGGTGCGGATGTCGACCAGTTTGACGTTGTCGCGGTTGAACGTCTCGAAGTAGCCACTGTCGACCGAGGGCCGCTTGGCCGCGAAGGGATGGTCGGTGGGCGTCAGTTTCTTCAAGGTGTCGGGATCGTCGACGAGCGCGGCGATCTTGCCGCGGATGAAGTCGGCAGCCGTGTCGTTGGCCTTCAGGTCGAGCAGGATGTCGTGGTAGGCCAGAGCGAACCCGAACCCGAGCCGTTCGTAAGCAGCTTCATAGGCAGCGTGACGTTCGTCGTCGCTCACCGCGAGCGCTGACTGCTTGTTCGTGACGAAGCCGAGCCCGCTCGGCGAGTTGCGCGCCGCGGTCCGCCTGGTGGCGTAGTCCGCTTTCACCGCAGCGTCTTCTGCGTCCGTGATGATTGCGTTGCTCGCGGGCACGCTGAAGTTCGGGGTGCGCTGGAACACGGTGAGATGTTCTGCTTGTTCAGCGATGATCGGGATGGCCTGCATCCCCGACGAGCCCGTGCCGATGACCCCGACCCGCTTGCCG
>JANNHO010000411.1:0-3874 GCA_031404435.1 Acidimicrobiaceae bacterium
ACATCGAGTCGATGGGTGTCGAGGTGCAGCGTGCCTCATGACCGGGCCTACTTCGTCAACCTCGCGGAGGTGGCAACCGACGTCTGCCAGAGCGCGGCAGAGATCGTCCGGCAGAACACCGGGTGGGCAGTGGAGCTGGGCCGAAAGAGCTCGCCAAGCGACGTCGTCACCCAGACCGATGTCGACACGGAACGTCACATCCGCACCCGGTTGCACGAGCTGGTTCCCGCCAGCACCGTGATTGGCGAAGAGCACGGCGTGACGGGCCTCGACAGCGATGAGGTCGTGTGGATCGTCGATCCGCTCGACGGCACGGTGAACTTCACGTACAACCTTCCGATCGTCGCAGTCAGTATCGCCGCTGCCGTCGATGGCCGGGTGGTGGCCGGCGCCGTCGTCGATGTGGTCCACCGCGAGGCGTTCGCCGCATCGCTCGGTGGCGGGGCAACCCTCGATGGTCACGCACTGTCCGGCTCGCGTTGCACGTCTCTGGATGCAGCCTTGGTCACGACTGGGTTCTCCTACTCCGCCGAACTCCGCCGTGAGCAGGGCTCGATCATTGCCTCGCTGCTGCCGGCGGCCCGCGACATTCGCTGCTTCGGCTCGGCGGCGTTGCAGTTGTGCTGGGTTGCCGCTGGTCGGGTCGACGCCTACTTCGAGCGTGACACCAAACTGTGGGATTACGCCGCTGCAGCACTCGTCGCCTCGGAAGCGGGCCTTTCGGTCGAGCTGCCCTGCCCGGAAAACGAGGGGTTGTCGGTCGCCGCGCCGGCGGCTGTCTTCGCTGCACTACGCAGCTTGCTCGAACGTAAGTAACACGGCGGAATGGCTGCCCGTCGACCTGCCGCGAGTTGTCTGCGAGTTGTTTCGACTAGTGGTCGGATGCCCGCCAGAGCGACAACATGTCCTCGGGCGGGAAGCCTTCGGCCAACCGGGCCGCAGCCTCAAGTCGCACCCAACCGGCGAATTCGTCATGGTCAAATGATGCCAAGCCGTTGCTGACGGCACCAAGATAGCTGTCGTGCAGAGCGCGCGCAGCCTGACGATCGTGGGGCATGAGGTGCGGCATCGACGAATCCGCCCGGCCGCCTGCTCCCATGAGGATCGAGCTACGCGCCACATCGGCGACGGCGATTCCTCGCGAGGCGTCGAACCAATCGAGCAGCACCGGGCCATCCGCGGACATGATCACGTTGCCGGGATGAAGGTCGCCGTGGCAGAGCTGCAATGGGCTCGACGAGTACGGCAGCCGCGCGACGGCCCGCTCGGTGTCGTCGCCCAACTCGGCGGCGGACATTCGGATCTTGCAAGCCAGCCGGTCCCGCTGCCGGGGTAGCGCCATTGGCGGGGTTCGTGTCATCACCAGGAGGTGGAGTTGAGCCAGCAGCTCGCCCATTGGCACCGCCGTGGAGGGCTGATCACAGATCCGCAGCCACATCGATCGCCCGCGAATTCGCTCATACACGACGACCAGCCTGCCATCGTGCACGGCAAGGTCATGCACCTCGGGAACGGGTAAGCCGAGCGATCGTACGGCCGCGCTGAACTCTGCCTCACACCTGATCCATGCGTCGGGGGTGTTGGGGAGCGGTACCTTCACCACGCGCTCGCGGCCCAGCGCATGAACCGTCGAACGCGCACCGCGCCCGATGACACGGCCGAGCGTCAATCCATCACTCACGCGGGCAATGTAGCGGCACGGTGATTCGTTCGACGCGGCAACGCCGTGACGATGGGCCGGTTCGTCTACCCTGCCACTGTGAAAACCGTCGAGGTTGGGGACGCACGACCGGGACGAGGTGCAACGATGGGCGATACAGCAGCAGGTGACGAAGGGTCCAACGACGATGCCCGGATCATGGCCTGGCTGGAGGGCTTACTCGACGGCACAGTGATGTCGTTTACGCGTCAGCCGCGATGGCGGCCGATGTGGTTCGTCGACATCGACCGAGACGGCGTCGCGGAGCGGGTGGTGGTGCGCGGGGAGCGTGCCGACTCGGTGCTCCAGTTCCCGCTCGATCACGAGATACGATTCCAGGAACTGTTGGAGAAGCAGGGGGTCCCGGTACCCCATGTGTATGGGTGGTGCGACGAACCGAGGGCCTACGCGATGGCCGTCGTTCCCGGTCGCCCGGATTTCGCCGGGGTGAGTGCGGCGGACCGAGCCGTGATCGTCGACGAGTACCTGCAGGTGCTGGCCCGGATCCACGCGCTGCCGATCGAGCAGTTCGCCGACGCTGGCATCGTCAGCAGTACCTCGCCAGCCGACGCGGCCCACGTCGGGATCCGTCAGTTCGTGCGTGTGTTCCGCGCCACAAAGGTCCGCCCCGACCCGTTGGTGGAGTTCGTGCTCGGCTGGCTCGACCGACACCCGCTCCCGCCGTCGCGCCGCGAGGCCCCCGTGGTGTGGGATTCGGGACAGTTCCACCACGACGGCAGCCACTTCGTGGCGGTGATGGACGTCGAGCTCGGCCACCTCGGCGATCCGATGATGGACCTCGCCGCCTGGCGAATGCGCGACACCGTGATCCCCTTCGGGGACTTCGCCGCCCTGTACGACCGCTACGCAGAGCTGACCGGAGAGCCGGTCGACATGGCCGCAATCCAGTACCACCACCTGTTCTTCACGTTGACGAACTCGCTGTCGTTCCATCGACCCCTCGCCGAGCCTGCCCCTGGCACCGACTACATGACATACGCCCACTGGGTCAGCGAGACGAACCTGCATACCATCGAAACGATGGCCGAGTACCTGGGAATCGAGCTCGATGACGTGCCAGTGCCCGACACAGCTTCGACGCCGGTGTCGGCCGCGCACGCTCACCTGTCACGCTCGCTCGGCGCGATCAAGGTCGACGATCCCTTTGTCGCCTACCAGGTCCGGATCGCGTTCCGCCTCGCGCGCCACCTCGCGCGGTTCAACCAGGTTGGTGCCGAGATCCTCGACTACGACCGCGCCGACATCGCCGCGATCACCGGCCGTTCGGCACCGGCCAGCTGGGACGAATGCGAGGCGGAGCTCGAACGTTTCGTCCTCGCCGACGATGGGGCCCATGACCGCGAGCTCGTTGCGCTGTTCAACCGTCGGTGGCGTCGCTACAAGGCACTGATGGGCCCGACCGGTTCGGCAATGGCGGCCCATCACGTCCTGCAGCCGTTCGGCCGGTCGCTGCTCGCTTGACTGCCTGTCGACGGCTGACTACAGGTGGCGGCCCACCCAGTCGCGCATCGTGCGGCTGTACCGCTTGGCGGTCGCGGTGTGGGCGAACAGCTCGGCGCCATGTGGTGCACCGGGGTGGACGTGCAACTCGGTCGGCACGCCCGCTTGGTTGAGGCGCATCGCATAGTCGATGTCTTCGTCGCGGAACCCATCGACGTTGCCGACGCACACGAACGCCGGTGGCAGGCCACTGAGATCGGTCGCCCGTGCCGGAGCGGCATAGATCGGGACGTCGTCGGTGCCATACAGGTCACCGAGATACGACTGCCACCCGAACGTGTTCGACTCACGCGGCCAGATCGCCAACCCCTCCCCCTGGCTCGACGGGGTGATCTGGCGGTCGTCGAGCATCGGGCAGTCGAGCAACTGGAAACTCACCGGAACCTCACCACGGTCGCGAGCAAGCAATGCCAGCGATGCGGCAAGACCACCACCCGCACTCGTTCCGCCGATGCCGATACGAACCGGGTCGACGCCGAGCATCTCGTGGTTGTCGTGTACCCACTTCAGCCCCCGGTAGCAGTCCTCGAGCGGTCCCGGGTACGGCGTTTCGGGTGCGAGGCGATACTCGACCGACACGCCGACGCACTGGAACTCCTGACACCACGAGTCGAGCCGAGCGTCATCCATCGCGTAGCTGCCGATCACGTAGCC
>JANNHO010000412.1:0-2291 GCA_031404435.1 Acidimicrobiaceae bacterium
CGCCGAGCCATTCAACGACGACGACCGCGCGTTCATCGCCATCGTCGCCGAGCGCATCGGGGTGGTCCTGAGCGCGACGCGACTGCGCGAACGCGAGCATCAGATCGCGCTGCGGTTGCAACGCGCCCTGCTCCCCGACACGGTGGTCCAGCACCCTCGGGTAGAGATCGTCGCCCGGTACGCGGCGAGCGATCAGATGCTCGAAGTCGGTGGTGATTGGTATGACACCGTCCTGCTCGACGACGGCAACGTGCTCGCCGTGGTCGGTGACGTGGTCGGCCACGACCTCGACGCAGCGGTGATGATGGGCCGGTTACGGGCGATGTTCGCCGTGCTCGCGACTCGAAGCTCTCAGCCTGGGCAGCTTCTGCGCGAACTTGACGAGTACGCGCGTGGGGCGGCAGATTTCACGACGGCGTGTTGCATCGTGGTCGACCCGGACACGGGTCAGCTGACGTACTCATCGGCTGGGCACCCGCCGCCGCTGGTCGTCTCACCGACCGGCGAGACGCGCTGGTTGGAGGGTGGCCGCTCCACCCCGCTGTGTGTGGGGCCGCTGTTGGACAGGCCGGAAGCCACTACCACGGTCGCGCGTGGCTCGACGGTGATCCTGTATTCCGACGGGCTGGTCGAACGGCGGGGACTGATCGACATCGGTCTCAGCCGACTTGAATCGGCTGCGGCTGCACTCTGCGGGCTTCCGCTCGAACGTCTCGTCGACGAACTGATGGTTCATCTGGATACCGCGACCGCCGGCGACGATGTGGTGGTCGTCGCCGTTCGGTTGAGGTAACGCTTCGGTGGGCAGTGGTTCTTTTTGTGACGGCCACTCCCGCGCCGACATACAGGTGGTGAGGCTCATGGATGATGACGATGACATGCGGGAGTTGGTGCGCCGAGCGGCACTGGCCGACGCTGACGCGTGGGAAGCGATCTTTCGCAGGTCCTACCCGCGCCTGGTTGCATTCGCTCGTCGCCGTACGTCGTCGCTGCCAGCGGCCGAGGACGCCGTGAGCGAGACGATGGTGCGGGCCTTGCAGCGCATCGACCGTTTCCGGTGGGACGGCGCCGGCTTCGACGCGTGGCTCGTTGGTATTCTCCGCAACGTGGTGTTCGAGGGGTATCGCAGCGATGCCCGCCATCGTCGAGATCTGGGCGCCATCTCGGCCGAGCCGGGGTTTGACGAGGCAGGACCACTCGACACGCTGCTGAGTGCCGAAGAAGCTCACCACATCCGACTGGCGTTCGGCAGGTTGACCCCCGAGGAACAGGAACTACTCGAGCTTCGCGTGGTGGCGGGGCTCTCGTCGGATGGTGCTGCACACGTACTCGGCAAGAAACCGGGCACGATCCGAATGGCACAGGCGCGTGCCCTTGACCGGTTGCGGGTATTCGTCGCCGAGGAGCAGCGATGAGGTCCGACGACGAGCTCCTTGATCAACTGGGACGCGCCCTCGCCGAATCGACCGCGTCCCCTTCGGTCGGCCCGCGCCCAGAGGATGTAGCCCGACTCCGCAAACTCGCCGACGAGGCCGGCGCTCGACTGATCGCTCCGGTCGTCACCTTGAAATCCAAGCGCCGCAGGGCGGGCTTCGTCACCGCAGCTGCGGCTGTCGTCGTTGCCACGTTTGCGCTCGGAACCGCAGTTGGCCGCGACGACGGTGGGGGTCCCGTCACCGCCGGCGTGGTGGAGTTCCAACAGGACATCGTGTTGGGCGACGATGGCGGTGGAGTTGCGCGGGTGATCGGGCGACGAGTCGGCATTGGCCGTGTCGTCGAGATCCGCTCCGATGACCTGCCGATCCTGCCCAAGGGTGAGTTCTACGAGGTGTGGTTCGTGGCCGACGGTGACACGCCGAGCGCGCCCAACAGGATCTCGGCGGGGACGTTCCACCCCGATGGAGCGGGGCGTACCCTGGTGTCACTCACGGCCGCGGTCGATCCGGCGAAATACCCGGTGCTGGCCATCACCGCCGAGCCCGGCGATGGCAACCCGGCACCGTCGGCGACCGAGGTCCTACGCGACACCCTCACGGTAATCGGCTGATCCGCTGGCTCGACCCGCCTCAACGGTGCAGATGCAACAACGAGGCCGCGCGAACGGGCCGGGATCGTAGTCGCGATCCCGGCCCGTTCGGCGTGTTCATCAGGATTGTTGATGATCAGCCCTTGTACTTGTCGTACTTGTCGTCGTCGTCGTCGTCGTCACGGTCGTCGTCGCTGTAGGACGCCATTCCGTCGGCGCTCCAATCGATGCGGATGCTGTCCTTGATCTTCTCATCCCAGCAACC
>JANNHO010000413.1:0-2772 GCA_031404435.1 Acidimicrobiaceae bacterium
CACTGCGCTCAACGGACAAGGCGGTGACGCGGCCGCGCCAGCGCGCATCGCGCATCGCGCAGGATGGCGGCGCCGAACTCCTCGTCCACCAGGATTCCCGCAGCCGCGAACGGCACGCCCTCGGCCACCGCCTGCTTGAAGCCTTCGTAGATGAGTTGCTTGCTGTCGATCACCTGGTCGCGCTGCGGCTCGGTGAGCGGCGGCTTGAAGTGGAACATCTCTGTCACGTACGACTGTCGGTGGTCGAACGGCAGCAGGTACAGCGGCTTGTCGTAGCCGAGATTCATGCCGTACCCGTCCTCGCTGCTGACGCTGTCGGCTGAGAACTCTTCTCCCGAATCCGCGCCATCAACCCGCCCCACGATTTGGCAAACGCCTGAACGCCCTCGCGCTGCAGCCGCGCGGCGAGCGCTTCGTCGTCAACGCCTTCGCGTTTGAACTCGTCAAGCACGGCCTGCGCGTAACCGCCGTCGGCTGGTAAGGTCGCGCCAACCTTGCCGTGGTCGGCGAAGGCGAGCAGCGTCTTCTCCGGAATCGTGTCGATGGTCTCCGCCGCCGCGAGGGCTTCGACGTAGAGCGTGTCAGGTGCGGCAGGGTCTTTGGTGCCGGTGCTGGCCCAGAGCAGGCGCTGCGGGCGTGCACCGGCGGCGGCCAGTCGCTGCCACCGCTCGGACGCGAGCAAGTCGCAGTAGGCCTTGTAGGTTCGCATGGCGATGGCGACGCCGAGGCGGTTGTGCAGTTGCGGCTGAACGTCTTCCTTCACCACGGCATCCCAGCGGCTGACGAAGAGCGACGCGACGGATTCGACTCTGGGGCCGAGCCCGGCTTTCAGGCGTCTCTCGATACCACGCAGATAGGCTTGCGCCGCCGCCGCGCAGTGCTCTTTCGAGAACAGCAGGGTGACGTTGATCGGCACGCCGTCGAAGATCGACTGCTCGATAGCTGGAATGCCTTCAGGCGTGCCCGGAATCTTGATGAAGAGATTCGGACGCGCCGCTCGCTCGTGCAGTCGAGCAGCTGCCTGAATAGTTCCCGCAGTGTCGTTCGCCAGCAGCGGGGAGACCTCCAGCGACACCCAGCCGTCGCTGCCGTCGCTGGTGCACGAGACCGCCATCCCGGATGCGTCCATCGCGCAGAAGTAGGCGGTGCCTCCTGGAGCAGGCTTCGGACTCTTCCATGCTGTCACTCGCTCGGGGGAAATCGCCTTCAACCGGGAGAGGATGCGCTCTGGGTCGAGGAGCGACTCGGGTGAGAGGGGGGCGAAGCGCGAGTCAGCGACGAGGTCGTCGCGCTCCCACGCCACTGCTCGATACGCCTCGATGACCGCATGATGGAAGGCAGGATCCATCGGATTGGCCGGGGGATCGAGGTGTTCGAGCAGCATCGCTGCTGCCACGGTGAGGTACCCCTGGCTGTTCGGTGGAACTGTCCACGCCTTCAGGCCGAATGCCGTGGCACCGATCGCCTCGACCCAATCGGAAGTGTTTGCGGCCAGGTCCCCAGGAACCAGGACCCCGCCGGTGGCGGCCGAAATCTGTTCGGCGACTCGTCCCTCGTAGAAGGCACCGCGTCCTTCGGTTGCGATTGCGCTGAGTGTGGCGGCAAGGTCGGTGCGCGTAAGGATGTCGCCGACCACGGGAACTGTGCCACCCGGATAGAGGGACTCTGCCGACCGTTGACCCTGGATCATCGGAGCCATCACTCGCAGGTCCGATGCGAACTCCGCCGAAACCGGGAAGCCTTCGGTACCGAGAGCGATCGCCGGGGCGAGCAACTCGGCGAGGGGGCGCGAACCGTGCCGCGCCGCAAGTGCTTCCCAGCCATCGACGCAACCGGGAACGGTGACCGATTCGGGAGCGCGGTAGGGGAACACTGTGTGACCGGCGGAGCGAAGTCGACTCGCATCGAGACCGGACCCACCGCGTCCCGAAGCATTGAGCACTTCGGGCTTGTCCCAACCGGGACGATGCACGATGGCGAACAGATCGCCCCCGATCCCACACGTCGAAGGCAACACCATGCCGAGAACAGCATCCGCCGCAATCACCGCATCAACAGCATTGCCCCCGCGCTGCATCACCTCCACAGCCGCCTGCGTAGCGAGATGGTGAGGAGTGACGGCAACGCAACCGCGGCCGGTGTGTTGCGAGACGTTCATGGGGCAACGGTAATGGTCGGCGCCTAACGGCGCCTCCGCAATTCGCAATTCGCAATTCGTCAAGAGAGGAGCGAAAGGAGCGAACCGGCGATAAGCGAGATTGACCCGAGACTCGCCTTCGCCGGCTCACGAATTGCGAATTGCGAATTGCGGGAGGCCGCCGAAAGGCGGTCGACCTCTTACTCCGGTCTCGTGATCTTTCGGTTCAACGCGTCGAGTACTGCTCGTACGGTGGCTTCGGAGTCGTCGCCGTGGCTGATGGCGGAGCCGACTGCGACTTCTTCGCCGCGTTCGCCGGTGGACACCACGACGACGACGAGCACGGTGCGCATTCCGATCGTCGGTGAACCGATGGAGTCGAGGGCGAGGGCGTCGCCATGGAGGAGAGACTCGACGGCGCGTACTGCAGCTTCTCCGACGAGTCGCATACGGGCTGCGGGTGCGGCCGGCCCGGTGGCGGTGCCGACATAGTCCTCGTTGTGCCAGGCGAGGGTGACGACCACAGTGGTCCGGGTTCCCTCGGGGATCTCGTGGACACCCTTGATGGCGGGGCGGTCGTCTCCGGGATCGAGGCGCTCGGGACCGATCTGCACCACGGAGATCGCCCGGCGGTC
>JANNHO010000414.1:0-6853 GCA_031404435.1 Acidimicrobiaceae bacterium
TGATTGCTGCCTTCTGGCGCAGACCGCGGCTGAACGTGGTGGGCAGTTGATCGATGCGATCGACGAGGCCAAGACGGCCGACCAACATGTCGGCCCGATCAGCCCAGTCGCTCACGTCGTGCAGCCGGGCGACGTACTCGAGGTGTTCGCGCAGCGAGAGGTCGTCGTAGAACGTCGGCTGATCGGCGAGGTAGGAAAGGTGGCGTCTGGCTTCGACGCAGCCCCGATCCGCGCCGTGCACTGCGACGCTGCCCGACGATGGGTCGAGCAGGCCGGCGATCATCCGCAGCAGCGTGGTCTTACCGCTGCCGTTGTGCCCGATGATCGCCACCAAGTGCCCGGCGGCAATCGTCATCGTCAGTGGTGCGAGCGCCGGCGGTGGGGCGGACCTGTCGGAGGTCGTAAGCGTTGACCGGGCTGATGTGAAGCCGGAGGACCCATACGATTTGGTGAGTCCGCGAACCGCGATCGCCGGGGAGTGTGAATCGGTCATCGGTTGCTCCGTTGTTGCTGCGTGTGCACGCGGCCTTGGTCCATGAAGTTGCGTACAGCCCGGCGCATGCGGTCGCGATGGCGAACCCACGCGCCGATCGCCGCAATCAACAGCATCAGCATCACGGCACCACGTAATGCCGCTCCAACCGCTTCGCCAGCAGTCGCTGTGCCGGATCGTGGATCGACGGCATCGACGACGAAGAGCACCGAAAGCGCCCCGAGGCCGCTGACCACCAATGGCACGAGCGTGCGCAACATGGTGGACATGCCGGCCATCTCCGGTGGCATGAAGGTTTGTTGGCTCGTCGATGCCATCGGGTCGGGCGCATCACGAACCACGCTCACCGCCGCACCGGCTGCCCCAGCGAGCATCGTTGGAATCGCAAGGATTGATGCGACTGCGGCTGCGGCACCGAGGCGTGGTTCGTCGCTGGCCGCCGCATCGATGATGATCGCCGCCACCGCCGCAAGCGCGGCAAAGGGGACGAGCGCGATTGCCGGCGCGATCAAGTGGCGGGCCATCAACATGCCACGCTCGACCGGGAAGCTGTCGGTTCGGTCGGGCTGGTCGATCTCTTGCGACAACGGCTCCAGCACCTCCATGCCGAGCACGAATGTGAGCGCCGCCGTGCCGAGCAGCGCCGGTGTCGTACCGTGTACCGCCGCCACCTGGCATGCGGCCGCACCGATTGCCAGAGCGCCCATCCGCACGAGGCGCGAGGTGGGGAAGCGCAACAGGCTGTGCCATCCGCGCCGCCACGTGGGGTGTGCTGCTCGACCGGGGCGCAGTCGAATCCAGGGATCGCTTCGGGTTTGCTCGTGGGCGAGTTGGCGCCGCAACAGCACCACGGTGCGAAGATCTTGCATCGTCACCGCAAAGCGGAGTTGAGCGACCAGGCTGCTGCGGCGGGCCAGTGCCTCCAATGATGTTCGCGCGATGAGCACCACCCCGATCACGACGATGGCAACAGCGATGACCACCGCGGCGAGGTCGATGCCGTGCTGACGCCATCCCCACAGGGCAAGGCTGCCGTTCGCATCGGCGAGGCCGGGCACGTCCGTCGCGATCGCCGCGGCCTGCCAGGCGGCTGCGGCTGCGGTGATTGTTGTTGCGAGCCACAGGCGGACGCGAAGGGCATGGGCAATGAGCGCCGCGCCGATCCACAAGAACGCGAGTTGTACGCCGAACAGACCGCCTGAGACGAACCAGGCAACCGGGGTACCGGGCAGTCGTCGGCCGGCGAGTTGACCGAGCACGGCACCGACGATCCCGCCGGCGAATGCAGCACCGCGGATTCGTTGGATCGCGGGTTTGAGCAGCGCAGCCCGACGGGGTACCGGCGACATCATCACCACTGTGATGTCGGCGCCTTCGAGCGCGAGTGGACCGCCCTGGCTACCGCTGCGGAGTCCCGCTGCAACGGCGAGCACCGCCACCATTCCAAGGACCGCTGGTGCATGCCGTTCGACCGATACCGCTTGGCTTGCGGTCAAGGTTTCGTCGCCGATCAGATCGCTCAACCAAGCGAGGGCGAATCCGCCGAACAGCGCCACGATGTACACCTTGTAGGCGGCATCGAACCATTCGATGTCGCCCAACCGGTTGCGCTTGCGTGTTGCCCGCAACGCCCGGAGCGCCTTGACCCCCGTCGATGGCGAGCGGTCCGGTTGGGTGTCGGGTTGGGTGATGGTCATTCGCCGAGGGCCACCGGACGATCGGGATCGGCCGACCATCCCGACCAACTCGCCACGTACAACCGTGCCGGAGTGAGCCCGGCGTGTTCCATCGCGATCACGTTCATGCACGCGCTGACACCGGACCCGCAGTACGCGATCGAGTCGGTCGCGGGTCGCGCCCCGGCATCGGCGCTGGTCGCCACGGCGTCGATGCCGAGACGTCGGTAGTGCTCGAGCAGTTCGTCGGGGTGACGAACCCGGCCGTGCGGGCCGAGCACAGCCGCCCATGGTGCGTTACGTGCTCCCGGCACATGCCCAGGGCGAGGGTCGATCTGGGCCACAGCACCGGAGAACCGTTCGGCCGATCGCGCGTCGAGCACGACGGAACCCTGCCGCCCGGCGGCCGCAGCCGTCTCATCGGCAGTCGCCAGCCGGTCGAGCGGCCACGGGCGTGCGGTGAACGGCATGGTTATGGTGGTGCCGGCCCCCGTTGACGCTGGCTTGGAACCGGCACCTGTTTCCACCGGTCCGGGCCACGCTGTGAGGCCGCCATCGAGCAGCGCAGCGTCGCGGCCGAGCATTCGCAGCATCACGACCAGCCGGCCGGCAGTGAGGCCGCCGGTGTCGTCGTAGGCAATCACGATGGTGTCGTCGCCGATACCGAGCTCGGTCATCGCTGCGGCGAAAGCTTTCGGTGACGGCAGCGGATGCCGCCCTTCGGTGGGGGCGAGGTCATGCGCAGCCAGTTGGCTGTCGAGGTCCACCCACACCGCACCCGGCAGATGACCAGCTTCGTACGACTCCCGCCCGTCTCGGCCGTCGAGATACCAGCGGACGTCGGCGAGCACGGCTGCGGGGTGGGCGGCGACGAAATCGGCGTCGACGATCACGGGAATCACGTCAGCATCATGCCATCGACATCAACATCGGCGTCGGCGTCGGCGGCGTGCAGTGCGTGCGCCGAGGCGGTGGCGCGGTCGATCACCTGACGCAGTGGCAGGCCGAGCGCAACGGCGGCGGCCGCAGCATCGTCGTGTTCCACCTTCACCCGTCGAAGGCCGCTGCGGTCACCGACGAGCTTGATCCCGATCGAGTGACCATCGACGTCGACCGTGCCCATCGTGCGCTGCTCGGGCCAGCGTTGCATCGTGGCGCCACGCACGCCGAGCGTCCCGGTCTCGTCGATAAGCACGGCGCGAATCAGATCGATGGCCGAGGGATCGCAGAGCACGTGCACGGTGTGGGCGGGTCGCCCCTTCTTCATCACGACCGGGGTGACCCATGCGTCGTGTGCGCCGGCGGCGATGAGTCGGGCGATGGTGTGGGCGAGCACTTCGCCAGTCGAGTCGTCGACGTTGCATTCGAGCAGTTGCACCGGCTGACCGGGCCCCGGTGCTGTTTCGATGCTGTCGCCGACCACCACCTGCACCACGTTCGGGCGTCCGGTGATGTCGCGGGTTCCGGCGCCGTAACCGACCGACGTAACGTTGAGCGACGGCATCGGGCCGAACTCGTCGGCCAGCGCAACCATCAACGCAACGCCCGTTGGAGTCGCCAGTTCGCGGTGATCGGCGATGCCCCGACTCGGTGCGTTGCGCATCGCGAGGAGATCCATCACAGCGGGTGCGGGGTTGGGGAGGTGGCCGTGGGCAGCTTGGACGAATCCTTGGCCGACGGTGATCGGACTGCACACGATGCGGTCGATGCCCAGCACCTCGAGCGCTGCGCACGCGCCGACGATGTCGATGATCGCGTCGAACCCGCCGACCTCATGGAACTCCACCTCGTCGGGGTCGCTGCGGTGCATGCGACCCTCCACCTCGGCGAGAATGCGGAAGGTCCGCTGCGTCCGGTCGCGAACGCGTGGCGGCAGATCCGCCGCATCGAGCAGTTCACGAATCACCCGGTAGGGCCGATGCTCGTGGTGGTGGTGGGGGTGCCCGTGGCCGTGGTCGGCGTGGGCGTGGTTTTGGGTGACGACGAGGGCGTGGGTGGCGGCGAGACCGCACCGCAACACCGGCTCGAAGGTGAGCAGATAGCCGTCGAGGTTCAGTCCGTCGATGATCGACGCCACCGCAACCGGATCGGCCCCCGCGTGCACGAGCGCGCCCATCGTCATGTCGCCAGCTGTGCCGGCGAAGCAGTGGAACCAGGCGGTGCGGGTCACGGGGCGCTCCTGAGGATGCGGGCGATGGCGCATGCGGCACCGAACCCGTTGTCGATGCCGACGACGGTGACACCGCTCGCGCACGAGGCATGCATCGCCAGCAGCGCTGTCACGCCCCCGAGACCAGCGCCGTAACCGACGCTGGTCGGCACTGCGATCACCGGCACAGCGGTCAGTCCGCCAATGACGCTCGCGAGCGCGCCCTCCATGCCGGCAACGACGATGATGGCCTGCGCAGTGGTGACCCGGTCGAGGTGGGCGAGCAGTCGGTGCAGGCCGGCGACGCCGACGTCGGTGATCCGGTCGGGCTCGTAGCCGTAGGCGCGCAGGGTGAACACGGCTTCGTCGAGCACCGGCCCGTCTGCGGTGCCGGCGCTGATCGCGAGCACGCGGCGCGTGCCGTCGGGGGTGGGAAGCCGCCAAGCAACGCAGCCCGATCCGGTGATCCCGTCCGGGTGGGCGGCGAGCACGGCGTCGCGCTGCTCGGGTGTCGCGCGGGTGAGTAGCACGGGACCCGAATCGTGGTCGAGTAGTTCGGTCACGATCTTCACACAATGCTCGGCCGATTTGCCGGGTCCGTAGATCGCCTCGGGCACACCTTGGCGCAGAGCACGGTGGTGGTCGACCAGCGCGTCGCCGACATCGGCGAACGGCAGGCGGCGAAGCTCGGCGACGGCGTCGTCAGCGGTGGTCGCGCCCGAACGGATGTCGTCGATCAACTGGCGCAAGCGGGTCTCGTCCACGCCCTCATGCTGCCAGGAGTCGGCCAGGATCGGCCAGGTCCGGCCAATACTCGCCCGGGCCAGGCCGTCGCCCACCGCTAGCCTGGCCGATCGTGGCAAGCTCCGAGACACACACCGGCGACGCTCAGGCGGGCACGACTCAGATCGGCACGACTCAGGTCACTCCTAGGCAAGTCGGGTTCCTCGGTCCGCTCGGTACGTTCACCGAGCAGGCGCTCAAGTCGCAGCCCGATCTGGCTGCGTGTGAGTTGCAGCTCTATCGAACGATGCCAGACGTGCTCGACGCAGTGGAGTCCGGCGAGGTCGATCTCGGGTTCGTGGCGATCGAGAACTCGATCGAGGGCACCGTCAACCTCACCCAGGACGAGTTGGCGTTCAACCACAATCTGCTGATCCAACGCGAGGTCGTGCTCGATATCGAGCATTGCCTGATGGCTCCGCGGGGCAGCTCACTCGCCGATGTGAAGGTCGTGCTGTCGATCCCGGTCGCAACCGCGCAGTGCCATGCATACCTGCGCCGCCATGTCGGCCATGCCGAACTGCGGGCCACCAATTCCACTGCGGAGGGCGCTCGGTTGGCGAGTGAGCTCGGACCGGGCACGGCGGCGGTTGCCCCACGGTTGGCGGCCGAGCTGTACGGCCTTGATGTGCTTGCCGCCGACATCGCCGATCACCCCGGCAATCAGACCCGATTCGTGGTGGTCGCTCGCACCGGTGTTCCGGCGCCGACCGGTCACGACCGCACTGCGCTCGTCATCTACCAGCGTGCCGACGAGCCGGGAAGCCTGATCTCGATTCTGCAGGAGTTCGCAGCGCGGCGGATCAACCTGTCGAACTTGCTGTCGCGGCCGACGAAAGATGGCGGTCTCGGCGACTACTGCTTCATCATCTACGCCGATGGTCACGTCGGCGACGAGCTACTGGCTGATGCGATGCGGGCACTGCGTTCCAAGCAGGGTCGGGTGAAGTTTCTCGGCTCGTACCCGGCCGCCGGCGAACAGGCGCACGTTGCGCGAGAGCACGCCGATGTGCGTTGGCGCGAAGCCGATGATTGGATCGTCGCACTGCGCGGTCAGATCCACGATTGATGGGAACGGTTGCGATGGATGACACGAACGTGAAGGCACAGATGAAGGTGGCGCTGACGGCCGCGATGCGCGCTCGCGACGAGGTCGCGCTGTCGGCGTTACGCCAGGCGTTATCAGCGATCGCCGTCGCCGAGACCGCTGGCGCAGAAGCGGTGGAACTGAGCGACGACGCGGTGCTCGCAGTGCTGGCCGTGGAGGTGCGCAAACACCACGAAGCAGCGGACGCGTTCCAGACGGCAGGCCGCCCCGAACGAGTGTCGGCCGAGCGTGCCGAGGCCGCCGTTTTTGAGCAGTACCTGCCAGCTGCGTTGGGCGACGACGAGCTGCAGCAGTTGGTGGCCGAGGCGATCGCCGCCGCCGCGGCCGATGGCGCAACCGGGATGAAGGCGATGGGCCGTGTGGTGAGCGCCGTGCGGGCCAAGGCCGGCACCACCGCCGATGGCGCCAAGATAGCGGCGATGGTCAAGGCCGCCCTCGCCGTCTAACCGGCGCAGTCTGGTGGCTCGGCCCGCTAGCTTTGCGGACGGAACGGTGGCAGAGCGGACAAATGCATCCGCCTTGAAAGCGGAAGGCTCACAAGGCCCGGGGGTTCGAATCCCTCCCGTTCCGCCAAGGACGTTTCTGGACGTCCACCGAAGTCCACCGACGTACAAACGTAGGTGCTCTGAGCAGGTCTTTCATTG
>JANNHO010000415.1:0-2663 GCA_031404435.1 Acidimicrobiaceae bacterium
GTGCAGCGAGGGTTGGGTCAATCGTAGAAGTTGCCGGTGGGACTGGAGTGGGAGGCGGTTCCACCTCGATCAGTATCCCTGGAGAGACCTGCACAAGCGGCCGTTCGCCGGGATCGTGATCCCAGCACCGGCGTTCGCCAACGGGTTGCCCTCGACCAAACCGGTCAAGGTGACCAACTGCGGGAACCCGTTCACGCCCGGCAAGAACTTGCCGTACGGATCCGTCGCCAACATCGGCACGTTCAACACGTCCGCATCAGCAAGATTGATCCCGAGCAGCGTTGAGGACTGGGCCTGCACCGCATCCCACGTCCCCATGCCGCCCGCAACCGTGATCAAGAGACCGGTCGACACCGGATCAAGTGCTGCGTTCAGCGCATACTCGCGCAAGAACACCTGATGCGACGGATGCGACGTGTACGTCTGGTTCTGATCCGTGAACGGTGTCGTCGAGTTCGCCGCCTCATGAATGTTGTCAGCCGACTCATCCAGCGCCGTCGCTGGGTTGTCGGCCAAGATCCCGTCAGGGCCGGGCTGGTTGATTGCCCGGGTCAGCACCATGAAGTTCGTCGGCGCCCCCGGCACGAACAACGGGTCATCAGCGGTCAACGGGATGAACACCGTCCCGCCGCCCTTGCCGACAAGGTCGAGACCATGGTCGAAGAACTGGCCGAACAGGGTGAACATCGAGTTGTACGGGGCGTTCAAACCGCCGTCAGGAGTGAGGTTCAGGATCTCCAACGTCCCGGTGATCGGATCGGCCACGGCACCTGGACCGGCAACAGTGACCGCGGCCGGGTTCGTCGGCGTTTGATCGACGATCAGGTTGCTCACCGTGCGCGGCTCGCTGTCGAACACGATTCCCTTGGTCTGTGTGTACGACGTCGGTGCCGATGGAGCGGGACCGGGACCATCAGGATCCCCATCCTGCCCAGCCTGAAACACCGGCGTCGTCAGACGCGGGAACAACCTGTCCGCCGCGCCGAACTCGTCCCGACCGGCACCAAGGTTGTTGCAGGTCCCATCGACGGTACGAAGACCCCACGGCAGCAAGTCGCCACCGGTCGAGGCCGGTGGGAGCTGCAGTGGCCCGTTGCCGAGCAGCGTTCCGCACGGGTTGGCCGGAGTAGCCGTACGCGCATGCTCTTCGGCAATCTTGATCTGCTGCAACATGAAACGCATGTCCGACGGGTTCAAGTTGAACCCCTGACCGACCGGTGCAGCCACATCAGGACTGTCGAAGCCCTCCCACGGGAAGCGTGTCCCGTCACCGGGTGCGGCCGATCCGGTGGGAGCGATGAGAGCACCGCCGGCCAACAGCGTGGCGGTGCACAGTGCAGCGGACAGGACCGACTTCGACCTCCCCGCGTTCTGGCGCGGCGCGTTGCGGCGCCCGCGAAGGACAGGTGCGTACATTGAAGTATCCGTTTCCGCTGGCCCGCCGAACCAGCTGTCGCCTGAGGCGGATGAGCCCCCGATTTTTACCGACGAGACCTTGCGGAAAGCTTCGCCCTCGCTGCCTCTCGAGGTGGCCTTTAGACCACGTACGGTGTGGTCACTTGACACTTTCTAAACAAACATCGACACCTTTGTAAAGAATCCGTATTTTCACTCAACCCACGCTTGCAAAGTTCCGAATACCACAAGTATTTTCAAAGGTGAGGCGGCCTCGTGGCCAGTCCCAGGCGGGTTGAAACCAAATGCACATCTCGATGTTCGGACCCTTGCGAATCTCGCGTTCCGGGGCAGTTCTCGGCCCGAGCGACTTCGGCGGGGTCAAACCGAAGGAACTGCTCGAGCTGTTGCTGCTCGGACGGGGTCATCCGGTTCACAAAGACAGCCTGATCGAAGAATTGTGGCCCGGCACGCCGCCCAAAAACCCGACCGGAACACTTGAGAGCTACGTGTCGATCTTGCGCAAGTACCTCTTCGACGATCGTGATCAAGCACGGCGGATGCTCACCACGATGTCGGGCGCGTACCGATTCTCGCTCGATGAAGCGACTCTCGACCTCGAGATGTTCGATCAGCTCATCGCTCGAGCCGAGCGATCACCGTCGAAACGCCTGCCGCTGCTCCAACAAGCCGCCGACCTCGCGGTCGGGGATCTTCTCGAGGATGTACCTGCCAACCATTGGATCGACCACCCTCGGTCGATGTACCGCGACCGGGTCGCGCGAGTGCACCTCCTCATCGCCGCCGACTTGATCATCGGCGGCAACTATTCGAGTGCGGTGTGGCACGGCGAGCGGGTCCTCACCATCAGGCCCTACTCCGAGGAGGCTGTGCAGACAATCATGTTGGCCAACCATGCGCTTGGTCACAGCGAGCTGGCTCGCCGAGTGTTCGAACGCTGCCGGAAAGTTCTCGCCGACGACCTCAACACCGATTGCACTTCGGAGACAGAGAACCTCGGCGCAGCCATCGATGCCGGTACCCCCGCATCGGCGCTGATTGCAGAACGATGGCCACCACCGCCTGCAAGTCCCGCATCGCGCCGGCGGTCCGAGCGACGCGACCGAAACCGGATCCTTCCGTTCCTCGGCCGCGACCACGAACTCGAGATGGTCGGCGAACGTTGCGCTGCGTCAGCCGTCAACGGGTTCCAGTTGATCGTCGTCCGTGGGCGCCGCGGGATGGGACGCACCGCATTCCTCGGCGAG
>JANNHO010000416.1:0-3024 GCA_031404435.1 Acidimicrobiaceae bacterium
GGCTGGCACGCGAAGGCGAGCAGCTCGTCGAGCAAGCGCTGCGACTCCTCGGCCGCGAGCCCCGGGATGCCGTAGGCGTGGCGCCCGATGAAAAGCGAAGCGCGTCCCGTCGCGGGATGACGCTTCACGAGTGCGCGCAGCGGCGCGTCGTGGCCCTCGAATCCGTAGGCGAGCGCGCCGCGATCTCCCTCGCCGATGCGCGACTGCGAGTAGACGAGCGAGTGGAACGCCGCGAGCCCGTCGATGCGCGCGCGCGTGGCGGCATCGAGCGCATCGAACGCCGCGCGCATGTCCGCCCACTCCGTCTCGCCGCCGGTCTGCGCCGGCACCTCGGCCGAGAGCATCGAAGCCTTCGCCGCGATTGGCATGTACGAGCTGTCCGTGTGCCAGCCCTCGTTGCCGCGCAGGATCTGCATCGACGGCTCATCGGGTGAACGAAAGCGGCCGTCCCTGGTGACGTTGGTGATCGGCGTGACCCCGGTGAAACCGGCAACGTCTTCGAGAGCGCCGAAACGTGAGGCGAACGCAGCCTGTTCGGCATCGGTGAGGTGCTGGCCGGGAAATACCAGCACGGCATGTTCGTGGAACGCAACCTCGATGGCGCGCCACCTCGCTTCGTCGAGTTGCGCGAGGTGAACGCCGGTGACGACCGCCCCAAAGGTTGCGTCGATCGCCGTGATGGACAGTTCGGTCATCGGGCCTCGATTCGAGATGCGGTGGACTCACTCGTCATGGTGATCCGGTCAGTCGAACAGGCCGGGGTCGGAGTCGACGATGTCGCCCCACATCGGCTGGAACGACAGCCATCCGAACGCAGGCGCGCCCTGCGCTGCGGCAAGGCCCCTGGCCATCTGGTCGGGCCACAGCTCGGGGGTTCCGGCGGCCTCTGCCATCAGCTGCACCTGGCAGGCGCGCTCCATACCGATGAACCACCATGCCGCCTCATCGACCGACTGACCGGTGGTGAACACGCCGTGGCCTGGCTGGATCGCCACCACCGCCGTGCCGAACGCGCGCGCGAACTCGGCCGCCGACGGGCGATCCAAGGCAACTCTCGGCTCGCGCACCAAGGCCTGCCGCTCGAAGAACACGCACGAGTCCTGCGTGATCGGGTCGAGCACTCGACCGAGGGTGGACCAGGCTTTGCCATGCAGCGAGTGGACGTGACAGATCGCCACCACTTCGGGGCGGGCCTCGTGGATCGCCGAATGGAGCAAGATCCCGACGGGATTGACCGGCTTCGTGCCGACCAGGATCTCGCCGGAATGCGTGACCTGGACAAGGTCGGAGACCGTCATCTTGCGAAACGAGACACCCATCGGGTTCACCCACAGCAGGTCGGCGAACTCCGGGTCGCGCACGGTGATATGACCGAGCAGGCCTTCGGAGAATCCGAGTCGGCCGAAGATGCGGCACACCCCGGCCAGTCATTCGAGACGGTGGCGGCGTTCGGTGGCAACGTCGTCGAAGACAGGAGCGGTGCGGGTGATGAACCGGCTACCGATCGACGCGGTCGTTTGTACGGCGGTCGTCGTCTCGGCGGTCATCACCGAACTGTAGGCCGGGCGGCCCACGGGCCCGGCGCTCAGGATGCGGAGCGGAGCCGGGTGGTCGCCCGCGCGCCGGCACTGGCGATCACGGTTCCGTTGGTGCGGTTGACGATGCTCACACTGTAGATGTGCTCGCGGTCGAGCAGTTCGGCGATCGTCGCGGTCGCCACCAGATCATCTCCCAGACCCGCCGGGCGGAGGTAGTCGATGTGTACCGACGAGACCATGCCGCTGCGCGTTTCGTCATTGGCGAGGGCCGCCAGCGCCGCTCCAGCGAGCGCATAGATGAAGGCGCCATGCGCCCCGCCGTGGGGGTTGAGGTGGTCGCCGCCGACCGTGGCCCGGGCGGTCACGCAGTTGCCACCCTCGCGCACCACCTCGATCCCAAGATGACCGGCAAACGCGTCAGGCAATGGGGTGGAAATCGCTGTCACGTACAGCAACCGTATCGACTCGCCCGCCCACCTGACCCGAGCGACCCCGGGCAGGGCCCGGCGGACGTGATCGATCCGTACATCACACCGGTGCCGATCAGCGCGAAGATGGGCCGATGATCTCCACTGATGCTGCTGACCGATTCCGACGAATGGCCGCCCGGTTCACGACCGTCGTCGACGCGATCCCACCGACGGCGTGGGGCGAGCCGTCACCATGTGACGGATGGACGGTGCGAGATGTCGTCGAGCACGTCGTCGATTCCGAGCGAGAGTTTCTCGGCCGCATGCCGTTCGGTCAATCGGCTGGCTCATCTGATGTTGACGACCCTGCTGCCGATCCACTCGATCGGTGGCGCCGCATTCGCGACATGATGCAGGCAGCTCTCGACGATCCGGCAGCGTCGTCGCATTCGTACGAGGGGTACTTCGGGCCGACGACGTTCGCCGAGACTGTCGACACCTTCTACACCGATGATCTGCTCGTGCACTCGTGGGATGTCGCACGGGGGGCCGGACTCGCTGCGCTCGAGCAGATGGACGAGAGCGATATGGAAGCGGCGCGGGCGCGGCTCGAGCCGATGGGCGACGCTCTTCGCTCGCCAGGGATCTACGGGCCGGCGGTCGAGCCCGCCGGAGACGGGACCACGCAAGCAGCATTTCTAGCCTGGACCGGCCGACGCGCTTAGTCGACATATCAGTAGCCCGGTTATCGTGAGTCGCCGAACTTCGTGGCGGGGCGGTCCGCCGAGCCGACGGGCACGACACCTCGACCACGACCGCTCGACCACGACCCCTCGATGATGGCGCGGGGCCCTCGAACGCGCGGGAGCAGCAGTTGGACCGGACCGGCTTGTGCAGTTCTGGTTCAGGCGGCGCGGATGGTTGGTTGGCCGTGTCGCGTGATTGCCGAAACCGGAGCCGGCCAACACGGCGTGGCCACTGCCACCGTGGCCGCACGCTGGGGCATGGAATGCGTCGTCTATATGGGCAGCGAGGATGTGAAGCGCCAGTCGCCCAACGTCTATCGCATGCACCTG
>JANNHO010000417.1:0-2002 GCA_031404435.1 Acidimicrobiaceae bacterium
CCGGCCTTGGCCTTGGCGGTGAGTTCAACTTTGGCATCGTCAGCGGCCGCTGGAACTCGCCGTACATCTGGGGCTCAGTCGCGCTGATCCTGGCCTACTCGGCCTACGTCGCCGAAGTGTTCCGGGCCGGCATCGAAAGCGTCCACGAAAGCCAGCGTGCTGCGGCCCGGTCTCTCGGTTTGTCGCATGGCCGAACGATGCGCCACGTCGTGCTGCCCCAGGCGGCGCGACGCGTGATCCCGCCGTTGATGAACGACTTCCTCTCACTCCAAAAAGACGTCGCCCTGATCAGCATCCTCGGACCGATCGAGGTGTTCCGCCGGGCACAGAGCTTGAAGGACCTCACCGCCAACTACACCCCGATCGTGGCCGCCGCGCTGATCTTCTTGATGATCACGATCCCGTTGACCCGCCTGGTCGACTGGTACATCGCCAGCTCCCGGCGGCGCACCGGGGCAACGGTGACGGCGTGAGCACCGGCCCGCCAAGCGGCGAGTTGCGCGGCGATTCGGCCGCCCGGACGAAGCTGCGCATCGAACGGGTCCGCAAGTCGTTCGGGCCGAAGTTGGTACTCGACGACGTCTCGCTCACGGTCGCCGAGCACGAGGTGGTGTGCCTCATCGGGGCATCGGGGTCAGGCAAAAGCACCCTGTTGCGCTGCATCAACCTGCTCGAACCGGTCGACGACGGAGCGGTGTGGCTCGACGACCGCGACATCACCGAACCCGGTCTCGACCCCAACCCGGTGCGAGCCCGCATCGGGATGGTGTTCCAGAGCTACAACCTGTTTCCGCACATGTCGGTGCTGGCCAACATCACCCTCGCCCCCACCGCGGTGCGCAGGGTCGGCCGTCGAGATGCCGAGCAGGCGGCTCTGGTGCTGCTCGAACGATTCGGGCTCGCCGACAAGGCGAGCGCGTATCCGGATCAGCTGTCCGGGGGTCAGCAACAACGCGCCGCCATCGTGCGGGCGCTGGCGATGAAGCCGGAACTGATGCTGCTCGACGAGATCACCGCCGCGCTCGATCCGGTTCTCGTCGGCGAGGTGTTGGAGGTCGTGCGCGAGATGCGCATTGCCGGGATGACGATGCTGCTGGCCACCCACGAGATGGGCTTCGCCAGGGAGATCGCTGACACCGTGTGCTTCCTGCAGGACGGTCGGATCCTCGAATACGGTCCCCCGGCACAGATGTTCAGCGAACCAGCCCAGCCTGCCACGCGTGAGTTCCTCGCCCGCGTCATCGCCGCCGGCCGCCTGTGACGTTCGCCGGCCGCCTGTGACGTTCGCCGGCCGCTTCTGAGTCACACGGTGGGGAGCCGGCAAACGCCTGCGGAGGCACCCGATTCCCGGCAGCGATAGCGTGAGCCGATGCCCTCGCCGCCCGTTCGCGCCTCACTGGCCACGGACGCGGCCGACATCGAGGTCGGGACGCGTGCACGCCGGTTCGTGCTCGTGCTGTCGGGGCTTCTGTTCGCGGTCGGCACGATCGGGTCCAACCTCGGTCCCGCATGGGTCGATGAGCGGCCGGCCATCGTGCTCGCGTTGTCGTCACGCAACCGCAACCTGCTCGGCTCGGTGCCGTTCATCGACCCGCTCCCCTACACCCTGATCGGTTTCGGTCGGGTGCTCCTCGCCGGCGCAGCATTGTTCTTTCTCGGCCGCTGGTACGGGCGCAAAGCGATCGAGTGGACCGAGGGCCAAGTCGGTCAGCTCCCGCTGATCTACACGTGGTTCCAACGAGCCGTCGACCGAGCCGGGTGGCTGATGGTGATGCTGATGCCCGGCAGCAACCTGGTGTGCCTGATGGCGGGTCATCGGCGGATGGACCCGCGGCGGTTCTTCGTGTTCTTGTGCATTGGTATCGCCGGCAAGCTCGCCGTGCTGTGGGCCGGGGGTCGGCGATCAGCTTGATCACCGGCGGCGCCGTTCCGGGCTTGGTGGGTAGCGAGGCCACCGCCTTCCCCTTCGGGCACTTGATCGTCATCTCGGTCACGCAGCAGG
>JANNHO010000418.1:0-2898 GCA_031404435.1 Acidimicrobiaceae bacterium
CTGTGGCCGCTCGTGGCCGAGGGGCTCATCGGCGCGTTGCTCGCCGTGACCGGTGTCGACGATCCGTTCAAGTGGTTGCCGTACAACGCTGGAATCAACCTCGGCAACCCTGACGCAAACACCGACGGGTCGCTCGGACGGATCGTCGGCGGGCTGTACTTCTTCGGCGTCGCCGCAGCCGTCACGATCCTCGGGGCGATCTCCACCAGCCACCGCGACGCCTGAACCAACGATGAGAACAGGGGCCCCAGCATGAGGATCACGTTGCCGAGCGGCACGCCCGCCGAGATCGCCTCCACCGACGCCGAGCCGGTGATGGGCCTCGTCATCGCCCCGGACATCTTCGGATTGCGCCCGTTGTATGACGTCCTCGTCGCCCGTCTGGCCGCCGAGTGGTCGATGGCGGTGTGCGCGGTCGAACCATTCCCCGGCCGCGACCTACCGGGCGACATCGAGCCGCGGGTCGCAGCGGTTCCGACGATCGACGACGACGCCCATCTCCGTGACCTCGAGGCTGCGGCAACCGAACTGGCCAGCGCAGGCATCGAACGAATCGGTTTGCTCGGGTTCTGCCTCGGCGGGATGTACTGCCACAAGGCTGCCCGCTCAGAGGTGTTCGAGCGGATCGTCAGCTTCTACGGCATGATCCGTGTGCCCGAAGCGTGGCGCAGCGCAACCCAGGGCGAACCGCTGGAACTCTTGACCGCCGGCCATGCCGATCGCGTGCTGGCCGTCATCGGCGAGGTCGACCACTACACGCCTCCGGGTGATGTGGTGGCGCTCGCCGCGACCGGGGTCAGCATCGTCAGCTACCCCGACGCCGAGCACGGCTTCGCCCACGATCCGGACCGTCCGGGTCACCGACCCGCCGACGCCGCCGACGCGTTTGCCCGGGCACGGACCTGGCTCACCGGCTGAGCCAGGTCCGAGACGCCTCGGGCCGAACCGCCCGGCGATCTCAGCGGGCGCGGATCTCCATGCTCGAGCGTTTGATGATCGTGTAGCGACGCTCGTGCTGTTCGATCCAACCGAGGCGGATGAAGCTGGCGATTGCCTTGTTGACCCGTTCGCGTGACGCCCCGACCATGCCGGCGAGCTCCTCCTGAGTGACCGGGAGCACGAACTCGTCGATGCCGTCGGACAGCTCCAGCAGCCGCTTCGCGGTCCGCCCGGTCACGTCGAGAAACACGCTGTCGGCCAGGTTGTCGTCCATCACCCGCAGCCGCCGGGCAAGGAGCCGGGTGACACCCCACAACAGCTCGGGCTGTTCGCGGAAGTACGCCAGCACCGGGTCGTAGGGGATGGCGAACACCTTCGACGGTTCCAGCGCCCGGGCCATTGCCGAGCGGGGACCGTCGTCGAGCATCGCCATTTCGCCGAACAGATCGCCGGGTTCCATCAACGCAACGACGCTCTCGCGTTGATCGATCGGATTGGCAATGGCGATCGCAATGCGCCCGCGAATCACGAGGTACAACGAGTTCGCCGGGTCACCCTCTTTGAACAACACATCGCCTCGGACCATGGTGCGGTCGTGTCCGGCGGCAGCAATGGAGGCGATCACGTCCGGCGATGCGGCCGCGAAGAATTCGGACGAAGCGAGAAGGTCTTCGTGAGCCATGAAGCGATCACCGTACTACCCTGCATCGCCGTGGCCCTTGCCGAGACCGGGAACGTCTGGACGATCGTGGTCGCCGGCGGTGGTGGTGCTCGGTTCGGTCGACTCAAGCAGTACGAGACCATCGGCGAGCAGCGCATCGTCGACCACTCCGTGGCTACAGCCATTGCCGCCGGCACCAACGTCGTGTTGGTGGTACCGGCGAATGACGTCGACGCCGAGATGGTCCAAGCCGGATCGCTGGCTGAAGACCGAGCTGCGACCATCGTCGTGGTTGCGGGCGGCGAGACTCGCGCCGCCTCGGTCCGGTGCGGGCTCGGCGCAGTGCCGGCGAACGCGACGATCGTGTGTGTGCACGACGCAGCACGACCCTTCGCCTCGGTCCAGCTCTACCGGGCAGTGGTTGCGGCGGTCCGTGCCGGTGCCGACGCCGGTGTCCCCGGGGTTGCCGTCACCGACACCATCAAGCTCATCGACGCGCACCGCGTGGTCACTGCGACTCCCCCGCGCGACGCGCTCGTCGCGGTGCAGACGCCTCAGGCGTTCTGCGCGACTGTGTTGCGCGACGCGCATCGCAACCTCGACGAAGCCACCGATGATGCTGCGCTCGTCGAGTCGAACGGTGGGCGCGTGATTGTGGTCCCTGGCGAGATCGACAACCGCAAGATCACCCACCCCGGCGATCTCGAGTGGGCCCGCCGCGAGTGGGCCGTCCGCGCCGATGCCGCGCACCATGCCGGCCGCGGTGATGCGCCGGCGCTCGTCGAAGAGCCACAACGATGATCGTGCGCGTCGGGCAGGGCTTCGACATCCATAGCTTCAGCGACGACCCGGATCGCCCGCTGATCCTGGGCGGCGTGATCTTTCCCGATGCTCCGGGTCTGGTCGGGCACAGCGATGCCGATGTGATCGCCCATGCGGTCGCCGATGCGCTGCTGGGCGCCGCGGGGCTTGGCGATATCGGCCAACACTTTCCCGACACCGATCCGGCGTGGAGCGGTGCCGACTCGCTGAGGTTGTTGGCCGAGGTGGCCCGGATGCTGGCCGATGCCGGGTGGGTCACCGGTAACGTCGACTGCTCGGTGGTGTGCGAGATCCCGAAGTTGTCACCCAGCCGGCTCGAGATGCAGCAACGATTGAGCAGCGCGGCAGGTGCGCCCGTGACCGTCAAGGGTCGTCGGGCCGAAGGGCTCGGATCGCTCGGCCGCCGCGAGGGAATCGCCTGTTGGGCGGTTGCCGTGATCACCAAGGAGTCCACGTGAAACCAGCATCGGCAAAGG
>JANNHO010000419.1:0-21786 GCA_031404435.1 Acidimicrobiaceae bacterium
GTCGGTGGTGTCGGCCAGCACCTCGTCGAAGAAGTCGATGTAACTCGGGTGGTGCACGGGGTTGAACTCTCGATACGTCGGGTGGGTCATGATGACGACACCGCCCTCGCGCACCAGCGGTTTGCCGCGGTACATGTTGAACAGATAGCCGAGGCCCATGCACATCACGAGGATCGGGTTCATGATGCCCTCGGGGTTGTACGGGCTGATGAACGGGATGCCCATCGTCAGGATGTCGGTCTGACCCTCCACCTCGACGATGTGCTGGTCGTAGACGTTCTTGAGCGTGATCTCGTGCACCGACGGCGTGAAGCCGGCCTGCACGCTGGTGGTGGCGTAGGGCGCCTCCATACCGTGGAAGATCTTCCGCTTCGCCCGGTTCGGCATGCGGTCGAGCGACTTCGCCGTGGCGAGGTACGTCGCGCGGTCCTTCAGCGACCACTCCCACTCGCGCTTGCGGAGGAAGTCGAACGGCGCCGGGAAGGCGTCGGTGTTGATCGTGGTCTCGACCGTGAAGATCTTCGGGCCGTGGTCGCGGAGCACCTTGCCCATCCGCCAGATGCTCGTGTGGAGTGCGCTGTGCTCGCGATGGCCCATCAGACTGCGGGTGTTCTGCAGCGACTCCGGGTTGTGGTGGTGGCTGAGGCAGCGGTACGAGGCGAGGCCGGTGGTGATGCTCTTCCAACCACCGTCCATGGCGACGGAGTTGATGTTCACGTACACCACCAGGTCGCTGTCGGCGGCGCGCTTGTTGATCTCCAACACCTCGCCCTCAGGGGTGGTCCCGATCACCGCGAGGTTGTCGAGGTCCTCGGCGTCGTGCTGGTACAGCATCCCGCGCGGATGGAACGCGTCGTAGATCCGGTCGCCGAGCGCGTGGCGCAACTCGTACTCGTGCATCCGCCGATGCAGGCCAAGTGCGGCGATGATGTGGACGTCGTCCACACCCGCCTCGGCGGCCATGTCGAGCACCGCCTCCATCACCCGCTGGCGGGTGTCGGGCTTGCGCATCTTCGGCAGCGGCAAGCTGACGTCGTCGAACGCGATGGTGAGCTTCATACCCGGGAACAGCAATGCCGGCAGGGGATCCTGATCGTGTGGGTTGAGGAGCGCGTGGCGGATCGCGCCGTCGATGTCATCGAGCGGCTTGAGTGGCTCGGGTGGGTAGATCACCCGGCTCCGGCCGGCGGGCAGCTTCTCGAGGCTGAAGTTCTCGCCGCGCCAGAACAGGATCGGTGGGGTCGAACGGTCGACCTCGAGGACGAATCCAGGACGTGGCATCACAGACTCACTTTCTGGGGCAGGGACCGCAGGTCGAACGCGATCTTCACCGCGCCACGGCGTCCTGCTGTGGCGGCATGGGCGATGGCATCAACATGGTCGGCGATCGGATAGGTGGCTGAGAGCAGACGCTCGAAGCCGAGTGCGTGGGCGGTCTCGATCGCGAGATCGAACGTACGCCGGCGTTTTCCGTCTGGCATCGTTTCGGTGCCGTAGGTGTATGCGCCGACGAGCTGAGTTTCACGGTGCCACAGGCCGGTCAGATCGACAGTGACCTCGGCGGGCATACCCATCAGCACCACGCGGCCCCGCGGCCTGGTGAAGCGCAGGCTCTCACTGATCGAGGCCGACGTACCCACCGCGTCGATGGTCGCGTCGGCCCCTCCGGAGAGGTGATCGCCGACGACGTGGCTTGCCGTCAGCCGTCTGACGGCGCGCTGCAACTCATCGGGCTTCACCACCAGGTCGGCCCCGAACGCTGTCGCCAGGGCCTGTTGATGCGGGTAGCGGGCCCCGACAACGATCCGCACGCCCGGCACGTAGCGGCGCAGACCGGCGATCGCGCACAGGCCCATCGTGCCGGCCCCGAGGACCGCCACCACCGGCTGATCGGTCGTAGCCACCGTCGGCCACGTCAGTAATGCGGCGTGGATGCCGGCCGCGGCGGGCTCTACCAGCACGGCCTGCTCGTCGCTCATCGCATCGGAAACGTGATGGATCTGGCTGTCGTGGGCCACAAACTCCGGAGCCCAACCGCCACATGTGGAGTTGCAGAACCCGATCTGGATCCCGGGTTCGAGGTGCCCGGTCGCGAGGTGAGCGTAGTCGTTGCCATCGCCGGGGGCGGCCCCAGGGAACGGCAGCTCGAATCCGCGGGCGGCATGGCCGAGCACCGGTTCGATCACCACCCGCTGACCCGATGCCAGCTCCCCGACAACCTCGTGGCCGGGTACGAACGGGAAGCTGACCCAGTCGTCGAAGTACGGCGAGGCGTGACCTTCCACTGTTGCCAGATCGCTGCCGCAGATCCCCGACAGTCGGGTGTGAACGCGGTGCCACCCGTCGCCGGGCAGTGCCGGCGGGTCGATCGTGACGAGTTCCAACGGGCCGAGCTTGGCCGCCGTCGTCGGAGCGAACCCCGAAAACAACCGCGCCGCGCCGATGCGGCCCATCTTCTTGTCGACCTGCAACGCCCTCATCGCGCCACCCGGTGCCCGTGTGCCCGGCCAGCAATCCGAACTTTGTCGGTCTCGACAGGCTCAGCGTGTTCAGACCGACAAAGTTGCGAGAGGGGGTGGCCTGCATTCTGAACTTTGTCTGTCTCGACAGGTTGAGGGTGTTGAGACCGACAAAGTTGCGAGTGGGGGCCGGCGTAGGACCTGGCGAGCGGTTCGGTGAGCGCGTTCATGCGAAGTGCCTTCGTCGTTCGCGTTCGCTGAGCATCTCGCCGATCGGCAGCAGCGACTTCGGCGCACCCTGGGCCTTGGTCCAATCCTCCACCAGCCAGCCGCGCTTGCGGGCGATCGCGGCGAGGCGCGTTTCGGGGTTGACGGCGACGGGGAAGCCGACGCATTCCAACAACGGCAAGTCGCTGGTGGAATCGGCGTAGGCGACGCATTCGTCCAGGCGTAGTCCCTCAGCAGCGCAGTAGTCGTGCAGCACCTGGGCGCGGGTCTCGCCCGTCGGTGGCACCCGCGACAGCTCGCCGCTGTAGGTGCCGTCAGGGCGGACTGTCATCTCGGCAGCGACGATCTCGTCGAACAACGGGCGCAAGCCCTCCACGGCGAAGCTCAGCGCGCCGGTGATGAGCATCGTCCGGTGCCCAAGGGCGCGGTGCTCACGCACCCTGCGGATGCCGGCGGGGAAACTCTTCGTGAGGATCAGCTGTGTCAGCAGCTCCTTGGAATCCTCGTCGATCTGGGCGACCGGGGCGCCTTCGTATCGACGATAGAAGTGGCGCAGGAAGTCGCCGCGGTCCTTGCGGTCCATGCTCGACAGGCTCGGCGCCTCGGCAAGCGTGCGCAGCACGTAGCGCATCCGCTCGGGCATGTTCAGTCGCCGGGTTGCCAGCCACGAGTAGCTCTCGACCACGTTGGAGGAGATGAGCGTATTCTCCAGATCGAACGCGGCCACATGACGATCGGGCGAGAGCACGGCGCGGCGCATCCGCTCGGGGCGGTCGTTGCGGTTCTTGCCAGGGGTGATCTTGGCGCGCGAGTGCTGCACGATCGAGGGCAGGTGGATGGTGGTGATGTAGCGCACCCAATCGACCGAGCGCGGGTCGAAGTTGAACGCATCCTGGTCACCCGGCGAGAGCGACGCCCAGGTACGTAACAAGTTGTCGACCTGATAGATCGCCTCGCACTCGGTGTACAGGCCATACAGCTGAACGTACTCCGAGGCCCGGTCAATGTCGTGCTTGCGGTCCTCCAGCTTGACCGCCCACGCCGCCTGCGTGCCGCGCAACGGCAGCGCCTGCAACAGGCGCTCGCTGGTATCGACGACGAACTTGGCCCGCTTCAGCTGCTTCTGCACCCGGCCGCGGGCGGGGAACACCCACTCCGGTACATCGATCGGTTGCCCCTCCGCGTCGTACAGCGGATGGGCGCTGAACCAGGAGCGGATGTTGTCGACGAGGAGTTGGTAGCGCAGCGGGTTGACTCCGCCGCTGGCCACCTGGGTGATCGGCGGGGCAGCGTCGGGACCAACCGCGGCGACGGCGATGATCGCGGCGACGACGAGATCGACGGGGATCACGTCGACGGTTCCCTCCGGGACGCCGGGGAACTCCTTGAGCAAGCCGCGGGCGTAGCTGAGGATGACCGGTTCGGCCATCCGGAACCCGCGGATCCAGCCGGGGAACGGCTCGGCCAGTGCAGATTCGATGATCGAGGGGCGCACGATCGAGACCGGCACGGCACCCTTCACCTCGGTCAGCGCCTGTTCGCCGAGGGCTTTGGTGTACGCGTACGCGTCGGGCCAGCCGACGCTCGCAGCCCTGGCCCGCCCGGCTTCGACGAGCTGATCGCTGACCCAGCGCTCGCGGATCTGTTCGGTCTTGCTGGCCAGTGCCGGCGCCCCCGCGGCGCCAAGCTCCTTGCGGGCCCCGGTGCGGAAGGCGACCAGGCGCTTCGGGTCGCGACTGGAGGCTTCGAGGTCGCTACGCAACCGGCGGGCAGCGGCGACCTCTTTGCGCCAGCTGAGCCCGAGGTCGAAGGGGCCATCGCTGACCAATTCCTCGGGGGCGTTGCCCCGCCGGTTACCCGCGACATAGCAGGTGCTGACCGACACCATGTGCGGCGTGATCCCCAGCGCGTTGAGCGTGTCGGCGATGCGGGTTGGGCCGAGCAGGTTGATCTCGACCGCCGAGTCGAGCGGCGAGTCGAACGCCACCGCGGCGGCGGAGTGGATGACGATGTCGCACGATGCGAACGTGACCCGGTCGGCGTCGTTGAGGCCGAGGCCGTCGGTACTCACGTCGCCGCCGATGGCGTGCACCCGACGGGCGACCATCGCCGCAAACGGTTCGGCTGTGTCGTTCAGCTCGGCCTTCAGCCGGTCGAACGCATTGTTCTTGAAGATCTCGCGGCGCACCCGTTCGGCCGGGTCGTGGCGCTTGCTCGGACGCACCAGCAGCACCAGCTCGCAACGGGGAGCACTGCGCAGAAGGCGCTCGACGAGCGCGGTGCCGACGAAGCCGGTGCTGCCGGTGATGGCGATCCGCTTCCCGGCGAGCTGCTCGCTGATCATCGTCGATGGGCTTTCATTGGATCCTTGTCTACCATATGGTAGAGAGCAGTGCGAACCTCCACCCCGACCCGGATCCTCGCCTCGGCGACCGATCTGTTCGGCCTGCGCGGTGTGGATGCCGTGTCGCTCGATCACATCGCCGCCGACGTCGGCGTCGCCAAGCAGACGTTGCTGTACTGGTTCCCCAGCAAGGACGAGTTGCTCGAAGCCGTGTTGGCCAACGCCGCCGCCGAGCTTGCGCTCGTCGTGGATGCAGCGGTGCGCTCGGCTTCCGACGACCCGCTCGAACGACTCGATGCGGTCGTACGCGCCGTGTTCCGCCCCGCGGTGCGGCGGCCGGCGTTGCTCGGGCTGATCCGTGAAGTGAGCCGGCTTCCCCCGGCGGTGGCCGAGCATCTCACCGCGACGTTGGCGCCCCTCGTGGAACGCGCTCACGCGTACTTGCTCGCCGAGATGGACGGCGGCCGCCTGCGTCGCGCCGACCCCGGCCTGATCGCCGCGCTCTGCTACGCGACCGTCACCGGGATAGCCACCGAACCCGAAGCCCTGCGGGCGAACGGCTGGAAGCCCACCGCCGCCGGCCTTCGCAACCTGCGCAACGAGTTGCTCGCGTTCCTACGCGCCGCCCTCGCCCCATGAGCCTCGCCCGGTGTCCTCGGGGTTCCTGATACGGGTCACCATTACGCTCGCGGTCGATACACGCGTGCAACCCGCCGGTGATTCCTGCCGACACATCCCCCGAGGTGTGGCGGCGCCAGATGGATGCGATTGCGCGGCGCTCCGTGGCTGAACGCCTCGAGGAGTGGGAGCTGCTGAACGAGGGGATGTCGACGTCTTCGTTTTCTCTACAGCCGATGCATTCGCCCGGTCACGACTCGAGCGTCGAGTGGCCGCTGAGGTGCTCGGTGTGCAGACATGGATCGGACCCCCGAGGATGTGGTGCTCGCCAAGCTGTGGTGGCGCCTGGAGTCGCGCTCGGAGGTTCGTTGGCGCGACTGCGCCGGGATCGCGGCAACACAAACACTCGACGTCGCCTATCTGCGATTCTGGGCGCCTCAACTCGGCGTGAGCGCCGACCGCGCTGAGCTGCTTGCCCAGCTTGGGCAGCCGCCACCTCGGTGAGGTCAGCGGGCTGTTGTGGAGGTGTTGCGGCGGCGGCGGGCATGGCGTTCGATGGCGAGGCGGACGAGCTCGTCGATCAGCTCCGAGTAGCTGAGGCCGCTGGCGATCCACATCTTCGGGTACATCGAGATCGGCGTGAACCCGGGGATCGTGTTCGCCTCGTTGCACAGCCAGCCCCGGCCCCCCGGACCGTCTTCGTAGAAGAAGTCCACTCGCGCCATGCCCTCGCACCGCAACACCCGGAAGACCTCGACCGCGAGCCGCTGGACCTCGGCTGCCGGCTCGGCGGCGAGCGGCGCGGGGATGAGGCACTGTGAGCCGTCGTCGAGGTACTTGTCGGCGTAGTCATAGAACTCGGCACCGGGAATGATCTCGCCGGGCACGCTCGCACGTGGTTCGAGGTTGCCGAGCACTGCGACCTCGATTTCGCGCCCCGTTACCGCCTCCTCGACCACCACCCACTCGTCATAGGCGAGCGCGCTGGTGATCGCTTCGCGTAACGCCTCGACCGTCTTGGCCTTCGACACGCCGACGCTTGAGCCCATGTTCGCCGGCTTGACGAACACCGGCAGCCCCAGTTCGTCGGCGAGTTGCTGGGGCAGGCCCGGTGTGAGTTCGGACTCGTGGAACGACCGGTAATGGGCCTGGGCGATGCCGTTCGCGGCGAGCACCTGCTTGGCCATCGCCTTGTCCATCGCCAGCGCCGATCCCAAGACCCCCGATCCGGCGTACGCAACGCCGGCAAGCTCGAGTAAGCCCTGGACCGTGCCGTCTTCGCCCATCGGGCCATGCAGCAGCGGTAGAACCACGGTCCTACCGGCGGGAACGCTGGCGATGATGATCTCGCCCGGCGACGTTGCGGTCCCGGAGGGGTCGAGCCGGCCCGGCAGTGCATGCGGCCCGGCATCGAGCGCCGCTCGTGCACCCGTGGCCACGGCCCATGTTCCGTTGCGGGAGATGCCGATCGGGGTGATCCGGTACTTGGTCGGATCGGCCGCTCGCAGTACGTGCGCTGCGGTGGTGCAGCTCACATCGTGCTCGGCCGACTGGCCGCCGAACAGCACGATCAGTTCGATCCGGCCGTCGTTTCCCGTCCGGTACGGTGTGGCGTCGGCGTGGGAGTCATGCGCGTGAGAGATGGTGTCGGCGGGGGAGTGCTCCGTGGTCATGCGGGTTCGACGGTACTGTCTGGCTCCATGCGTTTCCGGGCAAGCGAGGTGGCGGCGGCGACCGGGGGTCGTCTGATCGGAACCGGGACCGAGGCCGATGTGATGATCAACGGGGTTTCCTTCGACTCCCGCTCGATCATTCCAGGTCAGTTGTTCGTCCCGCTGATCGACGCCCGGGATGGACACGATTTCATCGACGTGGCCGTTGCTGCGGGTGCGCCGTGCTATCTCTCGTCGCGTCAAGTCGTCGCGGCGACTTCGGCAGTGATGGTGGACGACACGCTGCAAGCGTTGATGCGTTTGGCCGCCGACCGCCGCCGCAGGTCATCGGCGACCGTGATCGGGATCACCGGATCGGTCGGTAAGACCAGCACCAAGGATCTGGCGTGGGCGGCACTGGCGGCGAGCCACCGAACGTGGGCCAACGAGCGCAGCTTCAACAACGACCAGGGTTTACCGACCACGATCCTCAATGCCCCCGACGACACCGAGGTAATGGTGCTCGAAATGGGCATGCGCGGCTTCGGCGAAATCGCCCGGCTGTGCGAGATCGCTGCGCCGACGATCGGGGTCGTGACGCGTGTGGCCGAGGCCCATAGCGACCGGGTCGGGGGCATCGCCGGTGTCGCCCGCGCCAAGGCGGAACTGATCGCCGCTCTGCCGGCCGACGGTGTGGCGGTGTTGAACGGCGACGACCCGCACGTTCGGGCGATGGCCGCCACGTCGCGTGCAGCCGTGGTGCTGTTCGGAACCGCCGCCGATTGCGACGTACGCATCGCCGATGTCCGCCTCGACCATCTCGCCAGAGCCTCGTTCGTCCTGAATACCCCATGGGGTGTCATCGACGTTCGCCTCGGGGTGTCGGGTGGGCACATGGTGGCCAACGCGGCTGCGGCGCTGGCCTGCGTGGGGGTGGTCGGTGGCGACGTGATGGCCGGTGCGGCCGCGTTGAGCGATGTCGAATTGACCGCGATGCGGATGCACATCGCAACATCACAGGGGGGCGCAACCGTGCTCGACGACTCGTACAACGCCAACCCCACCTCGATGCGCGCCGCTCTCGATGCGCTCGCCGCGCTGCCGGCGACGCGCCGCATCGCAGTGGTCGGGGTGATGGCCGAGATCAGCGACCCCGCCGAGGAACACCGTGCGATCACCCGCTACGCACAGTTGCTCGGCATCGAAGTGGTCCCCGTCGGCACCGACCTCTACGGCCCCTCCACGCACAAGATCTGGGCAGGAATCCTCTCGGATACCGAAACAGATCTTGCCCAGATCATGAGCACAGGCGCGCTTGAAGTACTCGGACCTGGGGACGCGGTGTTGGTGAAAGGCAGTCGCATTGCCGGTCTCGATCGCCTCGCCGCCACCCTCCGCTCCCGCTGAACCTGGCTATTCGCCGGCGGAGATGCCGTGTTCGTCGAGGAGAGCTGCGTGGTCGGGGGGAGCGGGGTGGATGTGCTGGCGTTCATCGATTGCTTCGATGTTGCACCACCACGCCAGGCCTGCCGCCCAGATCGCTCCGCCGAGCAGCACCCAACGCGCCCCGACGGCGTCGATCACCGGTCCGAACACCAGGTTCCCCAGCGGAACCGTGCCGCCGAAGGCCATGAACCACAGGCTCATCACCCGCCCTCGCTCGTGGTCGGCGAGGCGACTCTGCATCACCGTGAGCATCGAGGTGGTGGTCGCGAAGTAGGCGAAGCCGAGGAAGAACCCGGCGGTGAATGCGCCGATCGGTTCGCGCGCCACGGCGAACGCGGTGAGGCATACTGCGAACCCGGCGAACCCGGCCCGGATCAGTCGCCGCTTGTCGATCCCGACGAACGCGGTGCCGATCGCGAGGCCGCCGAGGCATGCGCCCAGACCCCATGTGGCGTACAGCCACTTGTACGTCGACGACTTCTCGGCGATACCGAAGTTGAGGCCCGCGACGGCCGGAAACAGACCGACGTATGGCAGCGATAGGAACGAAAACGTCGTCAACGCTACGAGGAGCCGGCTGGCCACGGGCATGTTCCGGGCCAGGCGCAACCCGGCACTGAACTGGCGCCAGCCCTTTTCGTGGGCGACCTTCGACGGTGGGCGTAGGTGCACCGACAACAGGGCGAACACGACGAACACGTAGGTGACCGCGTTGATCAAGAAGAACTGTGCTGAGGTGACACCGAACGGGCTGAGCACGGCGACGATGATCGGCCCGACCACCCGCGACCCGTTGATCATCGTCGAGTTGAGCGAGATCGACCCGGCGAGGTCGCGTGGCGCGACCAACGTCGGCAGCATCGCCGACCATGCGGGCGCGTTCAACGCGTTCCCGACACCGACGCCCATCGCGACCATGAACAGCGACCACAGCGGCGCGTCCCCTGCCACCAGTGGGGCCAGCGCGATGGAGAACGCCATCTGCACGATCTGCATTGCGACCAGCCAGCGGCGGCGGTCGAAGCGGTCGGCGATCACCCCGGCAGGGATGGAGAGCACCAGCAGCGGCCCGAGTTGGGCGAACACCAGCAGACCGACGACCGATGCTTTCCCGGTCCGTTCGTACACGTATGCCGGTAAGACAACGTTCTGCATCCACGTGCCGACGTTGCTGGCAAACGACCCGGCCCACATCCGCCGGTACTCGGGGTACGCGAGCGCCGCTCTCGCGCTTCCCGGTCGGAAACCGTGGTCGATGAGATCGGTGGTGGATGAGGTAGATGAGGTGTTCATGGAGACTTGACCCGTGGGTCAAGTCTACTCCCGCCTGTCCGGCGGCACGGCCCAAGTTCAGCCGAGGATTAGCTCGGCATACGGGGCAAGCACCTGCTTGGGACCGCTGACGAGCAGCGTGGTGATGCAGGTCTCGCGCCACCGGTCGAGTTCGCCACGGATCTTGTCGAGTGGACCGACGAGGGCGACGTCTTCCACCATCTGCAGCGGGATCGCCGCCGCTGCTTCGCCCTTCTTGCCGGCGAGGTACAGGTCCTGCACCTGCAGCGCGACGTCTTCGTAGCCCATTCTGGCGAAGACCTCGAAATGAAAGTTGGCCCCGCGGGCACCCATCCCGCCGGCGTACAGGGCGAGGAACGGGCGGATCATGTCGGCGCACGCCTCCACATCGTCGCCTGGCACGATGGTGATCGTCGCGGGAACCTCGAAGCGTTCTTGCTTGTCCGGTTCACCCGCTGCGGTGAAGCCCTCGGCGAGGCAGCGGCGATAGAAGCCGTCCTCTTTCCAGCTGAAGAACAGCGGCAGCCAACCGTCGCAGATCTCGGCCGCGAGCGCCACGTTCTTCGGCCCCTCGGCACCGAGGTAGATCGGGATCTGCTGACGCAGCGGGTGGATGGTGCTCTTCAACGGCTTACCCAACCCGGTACCGCCGGCATACGGCATCGAGTAGAACTCGCCTCTCACGCTGACCGGCTCCTCACGGCGGATGATCGTGCGCACGATGTCGACGTACTCACGGGTCCGGGCCAGCGGCCGCGGGTACGGCTGGCCATACCAGCCCTCCACCACCTGCGGCCCGGATGCCCCGAGCCCGAGGATGAAGCGGCCATTCGACAGGTGATCGATGGTCATCGCAGCCATCGCCGTCGCAGCCGGTGTGCGGGCGCTCATCTGCACGATGCTCGTACCGAGCTGAATCGTCGACGTGTGCGCGCCCCACCACGCAAGTGGCGTCAGCGCATCGCTGCCGTACGCCTCAGCGGTCCACACCGACGAGTAACCCAACCGCTCGGCCTCGACGATCGCCTCGAGCGCACCGGCCGGCGGTCCGCTTCCCCAGTATCCGGCGCTGTAGCCGAGCTTCAGTTCATGTGCCATGGCCGAACGGTACGCCGTCGGGCCTGCCGGAGGCCGGGTCGGCCGACCCGGCTCCGCCGACCCGACCGGTCTGGCGGAGGGCGCATAGGGTTCGATCAAACCGAACCCCAAGGAGAGACCGATGGCATCATCGCAAGTCGAGGGAGCCTGTGATCCGAAGTTCGAGGCGATGCGCGAGATCCTTCAGCGCAACCTCGACTCAGGCGCCGATCTTGGCGCCTCGGTTGCCGTGGTCGTCGAGGGCCAGCCGGTCGTCGACTTGTGGGGCGGCTGGGCCGATACCGAGCAGACTCGGCCGTGGGAGCGCGACACGATCACCAACGTCTGGTCGAGCACCAAGACGATGATGGCGCTGAGCGCTCTCGTGCTCGTCGAGCGCGGCGAACTCGACGTCTATGCTCCGGTCGCAACGTACTGGCCCGAGTTCGCCGCCAACGGCAAGGAACGCATCGAGGTGCGGCACCTGCTGTCGCACACCTCCGGCGTCTCGGGCTGGGCGCAACCTGTTGTCGTCGAGGACATCTACGACTGGGAGAAATCGACGTCGATGCTGGCCGGCCAGGCACCATGGTGGGAACCCGGCACGGCCTCGGGGTACCACGCGCTGAACCAGGGTCATCTCGTTGGTGAGGTCATCCGTCGCATCACCGGCCTCAAGCTCGGCGAGTTCTTCGCCAAGGAGATCGCCGGTCCGCTCGGCGCCGACTTCCACATCGGCCTCGACCCGAGCGAGTTCCACCGGGTCTCCAACGTAGTGCCTCCCCCGCCGCTGCCGATCGATTTCGAGACCCTCGACATGGACAGTGTGATGGTCAAGACGTTCACGGGCCCGTCACCGGACGCGTCGGTGTCGTGGACTCCCGAGTGGCGCCAGGCCGACATCGGTGCCGCTAACGGCCACGGCAACGCGCGTTCGGTGGCCCGGGTGCAGTCGGTGATCAGCAACGGCGGCCAGGTCGACGGCATCTCGTTGCTCTCACCGGACACGATCAACTTGATCTTCGACGAGCAAGCCAACGGAGTCGACCTTGTGCTCGGCGTGGCGTCGCGGTTTGGCATCGGCTACGGGCTTCCCAATGAGCTCATGCCGGTTCCACCGGATTCGCGGATCTGTTTCTGGGGTGGTTGGGGTGGCTCGTTGGTGGTCAACGACCTCGATCACCGCGCCACCGTCACCTACATGATGAACCGCATGGAGGCTGGTCTTGTCGGCGACATGCGCGGTTTCGAACTCATAATCGCCGCGCTGAGTGCAGTGTCGTGACAGCCGATTGGGACGCGGTGCTCGCGCCCGGGTCAGTGCCCCGCGTCGAACGTGACGGGCAGGTGTGACGGGCCGAAGATGCCCACGCCGTCCGGCTTCCAGGTGATGTGGCCGTCGATGCGTAGGTTGGGCATCCGCTGCGCGAGCAAAGGGAGGGCCTCTTGGAGTTCGGCCCGGGCAAGCGCGGCACCCAGGCAATAGTGGATGCCAGAACCGAAGGTGAGCTGCGGATGCTCGGGTGCCGGTGAGGTGATGTCGAATCGGTCCGGATCGGGGAAGTGGTCGCTCTGGCGGTTCGCCTCGGCCAGGCCGATCGACATGAACGTGCCCACCGGGAAGCTGACGTCGCGGTACTCGATGTCGGTGCTGGCGAAGCGGGCCGTGCCGCGCACTGCGCCGAGGTAGCGCATCGTCTCCTCCACAGCTCTGCCGGCCAGATCGGGTCGTTCGGCCAGTAACGCCCACTGTTCGGGGTGGTCGGCGAACAGCGCCACCGCGCACCCGAGCTGGTTGCGGGTGGTGTCGGTGCCGGCCACGATCACTGCATTGACCATCATCACCAGCTCGTCGTTGCTCAGCTTGTCGCCGGCTTCCTCGACCGCGATCATCGCCGTCAACAAGTCGTCGCCAGGCTTGCTGCGCCTTTCGGCGATGAGGTTGCGGGTGTACCCGTCGAGCTCGTCCTGCGCGGCCATCACCAGATCGAGTTTGTCGGCCAAATCGATCGAGAAGACCTCGAGGATGTCGCTCGCCAGTCGACTGAAGAGCTGCCAGTCGCGCTTGGGCGCGCCGAGCAGTTCGCAGATGATCGGGATCGGATACGGCTCGGTGATTGCGGTCACGAAGTCGGCTCGTCCGGCGTCGGCCACCGAGTCGATGAGGTCGTTCATCACCTGGCGCATGAACGGTCGCAGCCGGTCGGCAGCGCGCGGGGAAAACGCCGGAGCGACGAGGCGGCGCAGGCGGGTGTGCTCGTCGCCTTCGGCCGACAGGATGCTGCCGCGCTGGCGCGACAGGAAGTCGGCACGGGTGATGCCCATCAGCTCGGGGATCCGCCTCGATGCGCTGTGCCAGCGCTTGTCGCGCAGCACGCCAACCGCGTCGTCGTAGCGGATCACTCCGTAGCCGAACACCGACTGGAACAGCCACTGGTCCTCGCTCAGAGCGCGGAATGCATCGCGGCGGTCGTCGAAGCTCATGTCAGGGAGGATCTTGGGAAGGTCCAGTTCGTGAACGGGCGTTGCCATGGCCCGAAACGCTAGACCGCCGCCCGCCAACCGCAAGATCTGGGCCGGTCAGAGGGTCGCAAGGAACTCGGCGACGGCTGCGTTGGTTACTTCGCCGTTGCGGGTGTTCAAACCGTGGGCCAGAGCGGCGTCACGTTCGCAGGCAGCGGCCGGGCCGAACTGGGCGAGCTCCAATTGGTACGGCAGCGTCGCGTTGGTGAGCGCGTATGTGCTCGTGTGCGGCACCGCACCGGGCATGTTGCCAACGGCGTAGTGCAACACGCCGTGCAGGAAGTACACCGGGTCGTTGTGTGTGGTCTCGTGAATCGTGCCGACGCAGCCGCCCTGATCCACTGCCACATCGACGATCACCGCACCCGGCTTCATTGTGCGGACCATGTCCTCGGTGACGACGACAGGGGCACGCCCGCCGGCCACGAGCACGGCACCGATGACGAGATCGGCGTCGGCGATGTTGCGTTCGAGCGCCCCCCGGTTGGAGGCCAGGGTGACGATGCGTCCTTTGTTGATCTGGTCGACCCACCGTAAGCGGTCGAGGTTCTTGTCGAAAAGCACGACCTCTGCCTCCATGCCGGCAGCGATCCACGCCGAGTTCCACCCGACGTTGCCCGCGCCGAGCACGACCACCTTGGCCGGTTGCACGCCTGGCGCGCCGCCCATCAGCACGCCGCGACCGCCGTTGTGCCGTTCGAGGTAGTGCGCCCCGATCTGTGGCGCGAGCCGACCCGCCACCTCGCTCATCGGCGCCAGCAACGGCAACGAGCCGTCGGGAAGCTGCACCGTCTCGTAGGCGAACGACGTGCACCGCGTCTCGATCAACGCATTCGCCACAGCCGGATAGGCGGCCAGGTGCAAGTACGTGAACAGCGTCAGGTCGGGTCGGAGAAATCTGAACTCGACGGCTGTTGGCTCTTTCACCTTGACCACCATTTGCTGTGCCCACGCGTCGGCGGCGGTGGCCACGATGTCGGCGCCAGCGGCGCGGTAGTCGTCGTCGCTGAAACTCGCCCCCTCGCCTGCGCCTGCTTCGACGACCACGTCGATGCCGAGTCGTTCGAACTCGCGCACCCCATCGGGGGTCATTGCCACCCGGTGCTCGGCGGTCTTGGTTTCGCGGGGCACACCGACAGTGGAGATTGCCGCGGTGCTGGTTGGAGAGGTCATAACGTCCATCATCTGCTTCGTCCTACCGTTGATCAATCACCAATTCCAGGTCAGAATGGAGTGATGGCCAACGAAACAACGGTGATTGACGTTCTCGATCGACGAATCATCGACGAACTATGCAACAACGCTCGGACCAGTTGGCGCGAACTCGCCGAACGCGTCAACTTGGCACCGAGTTCTGTGGCCGACCGCGTCCGCAAGCTCGAAGAACGTGGCCTGATCCGCGGCTACACCGCGACGATCGATCCGGTGGCATTCGGCCGAACGGTGCGCGCCGTCATTGACGTCGGGCTGCCTCCCGGTGTCGATCCCGCCCACTTCGAGGCGCTGTTGGCGACCCGCGACGAGGTGGCGCTGGCGATGTATGTGACCGGACCGAGTGACTACGCGATCATCGTCGACTGTGCGGGTGCCGAGGGACTCGACTCGTTCATCCGCTGGCTGAAGGCCGACGGCGGCGTGGCCCGCACCGAGAGCCGGTTCGTGCTCCGCCCGATAATCAGCTGAGTACCATCACCGCCGGGCCGCAACGGCGCGGCCGAACATCATCGACAACACCACCGAGGGGACCGGGCACGTCATGCAGGCGTTCAAGAACTTCATCAATGGCCACCACGTCGACTCCGCCGATGGGCGCACCACGGCCGTGGTCAACCCGTCAACGGGCGAGCAGTATGCCACGGCCGCGCTCAGCGGGCAGGCCGACGTGGATGCCGCCATGCAGGCCGCAGCCGAGGCGTTCCCGGGCTGGCGCGACTCGACGCCAAGCGAGCGGTCGCTGGCATTGTTTCGCATCGCCGACGCTGTCGAAGCGCGAGCCGACGATCTCATCGCGTTGGAGGTGGAGAACTGCGGCAAGCCGGCGCACCTGGTGCGCAGCGAGGAGATCCCGCCGATGGTCGACCAGATCCGCTTCTTCGCCACCGCCGCCAGGCATCTCGACGGCAAGAGTGCTGGCGAGTACATGCGCGGTATGACGTCGTTCATCCGTCGCGAGCCCGTCGGCGTGTGCGCCCAAGTCGCTCCATGGAACTACCCGATGATGATGGCCGTGTGGAAGTTTGCGCCGGCTATTGCGGCGGGCAACGCAGTGGTGCTCAAGCCGAGCGACACGACGCCGGCGAGCACCGCGTTGCTCGCTGAGATCGCCGCTGAGTTCTTGCCGGCTGGTGTGTTCAACGTGATCTGTGGTGACCGTGACACCGGTCGGGCGATGGTCATCCACCCGACTCCGGCGATGGCCAGCATCACCGGTTCGGTGCGTGCCGGGATGGAGGTGGCTGCTGGAGCAGCACAGGGTCTGAAGCGGGTCCACCTCGAACTCGGCGGGAAAGCCCCGGTGGTCGTGTTCGACGACGCCGATGTTGCCGCGGCCGCCGAGGCGATTGCGATCGCCGGATACTTCAACGCCGGCCAGGACTGCACCGCGGCAACGCGCGTCATCGCCTCGCCGCGGGTCTACCGCGACCTCGTCGACGCGCTCGCCGAGCAGGCTGCAGCCACCAAGACGGGGATGCCCGACGACGAAGACGTGCTCTACGGCCCGGTCAACAACCCTGCACAGTTGGCTCACGTCAGCGGCCTGGTCGAGCGCACGCCGGATCACGCCTCGGTGCGGGCCGGCGGCCACAGGGTGGCCGGTGCCGGGTTCTTCTATGAGCCGACCGTGGTGGCCGATCTTTGCCAGGACGACGAGATGATCCAGAACGAGATCTTCGGCCCTGTCATCACGGTCCAGCAGTTCAGCGACGAGGCCGAGGCAATCCGCTGGGCCAACGGCGTCGACTACGGCCTCGCCTCGTCGGTGTGGACCAAGGACTTCGGTCGGGCGATGCGCATGTCGAAGGCGCTCGACTTCGGGTGCGTGTGGATCAACACCCATATCCCGCTGGTGGCCGAGATGCCCCACGGCGGATTCAAGCGCTCGGGCTACGGCAAGGATCTCTCTGGCTATGGCTTCGACGACTACACCAGGATCAAGCACGTCATGGCCAACCTCGAGAGCTGAGGTGCACCCCGGAACTTTGTCGGTCTCGACATGCTCAGGATGTCGAGACCGACAAAGTTCAAGTGAGCGACCGGATTTAGTGGGCTCCCCAGGTGAAGGTCTGCTTGACGAGGTCGAGATAGATGAACGTTTCGGTCGACACCACGCCGTCGACACGGCGGATGCGGTTGGTGAGGTCGAGCAGGTCGGAGTCGTCACCGACCACCACCTCGCACATCAGGTCGAACGAGCCGGCCGTCACCACCAGGTAGTCGATGTCGGGCATCGCCTGCAGCGCGGCAGAAATGCCATCGCAGGGACCCTCGGTGCGTACCCCGATCATCGCCATCCGCCGGTACCCGATCGACATCGGGTTGGTGACTGCCACCACCTGCATCACGCCTGAGTCGGTGAGGCGTTGTACCCGCTGGCGCACGGCGGCCTCGGACAGCCCCACTGTCGCGCCGAGGCGGGTGTAGGGCGTTCGTCCGTCACGCTGGAGCTGTTCGATGATGGCCCGATCGGTCTCATCGAGGTTGTTGAGGGTACGGTTCATGGCGGTACGAATACTGTCGCCCCGAGGGGCCGATCGCAAGGGAATCCGTCGTCAACATGCGCAAGTCCGACGCTTTCCTTGCACCGAATCGACTTTTCGTGGGATTCTCTGGTTCGATGTTGCCAGTGCCGCAAGGTGACCGTCTAGCTCGGGGGAGTGATCAACGATGTCGGTGAACGATCCGGCGGACAACTTCGGGATGAGCGAACGCGGCAGCGTGGAGATCTCCGATGTCACCAAACGCTACGGCTCGATGGTCGCCGTCGACCGGCTCACCTTGAAGGTGCGTGCCGGCGAGTTCCTGTCGCTGCTCGGTCCGAGCGGATGCGGTAAGACGACTTCGTTGCGGATGCTCGCCGGCTTCGAGCAACCCGACGAGGGCTTCGTTCGGATCAGCGGTGAGTATGTGCAGGGCGTTCCGCCGTACAAGCGAGATGTGAACACGGTCTTCCAGGCCTACGCACTGTTCCCGCACATGACCGTGGCTGAGAACGTCGCCTACGGGTTGCGTCAACGCAAAGTGCCCCGATCGGAGATCGCAACGCGAGTCGCCGAAGCACTCGACATGGTCAAGATGACCAAGCTCGCCGAACGCAAACCGCGGCAGATGTCGGGCGGCCAGCAACAGCGCGTTGCCCTGGCACGCGCGCTCGTCAACCGGCCGAGCGTGCTGTTGCTCGATGAACCCCTCGGTGCGCTCGACCGCAAGCTGCGCGAAGAGATGCAGATCGAGCTGAAGCTGCTGCAGAGCCAACTCGGCATCACGTTCATCTTCGTCACCCACGACCAAGAAGAAGCGATGAGCATGAGCGACCGGATCGCGATCATGCTCGACGGCCACATCGAACAGCTCGGCGATCCCGAAACCGTGTACGAGCACCCGGCTTCAGCGTTCGTCGCCGCCTTCATTGGCCGCAACAACTTCTGGCACGGCACGGCGACCGCAGACGGGGTTCTCGCCGACGACGGCACCGTGCTGCACGCATCACGACCAGAAGAACACGTCGCGCTCGGTGACGGTGCGTTGGCTGCTGTTCGTCCGGAGTGCTTCCAGTTGCTCATCGATGCACCGGATCGCTCGGTCAACGCGCAGGCAGGCGAGGTGGCCAGCGTTGCCCACTTCGGTGATGTGTTGCAGTACGTTCTGCGTGCCGGGAACCGCGAGATCGTCGCGCTCGTTCCTCGGGCGCAAGGCGGACGCTTGCGGCCCGGTGACAAGGTGTGGGCCACGTGGAAAGCCGACGACGTGTATCAGTTCTCGGATCGGCAAGCCTCACTGGTGCTGGGCGATCCGGTCAAGGTTCCCTGAGGTCGACCGATGGGAATGGAGTTGCATGATGGCATCGCCGATGGCCACATGAGGAGCAGGAGGACCCTATGAGACGTACGAATGATCCGATCCGGATCCTGATGAGTTCCGAGACCGCGCACCACCTCGCCGGCGAATTGAGCCGACGCAAGTTGTTCGGTGTCGTCGGAGGGTCGGCTGCGCTCGCGGCGTTCCTCGCCGCGTGCGGCAGCGACACCGTCGAGACCGATGGCCCAGCAGCCACCGAGCCCGCTGGTGACACCGGGTCAGACGCCACCGAACCGGCCGCCACCGGGTCGCCTGGCGGGTCGAGCGATGCGACGTCGTTCAAGCTTTTCACCTGGGCCGAGTACGACGATCCTGATCTCATGTCGAGCTTTGGTGACATCGAGATCACCATCTTCAACTCCAACGAGGAAGCCATCCAGAAGCTCGTCGCCTCCGGGGATTACGGCGGCTTCGACATGGTCTGCCCGACCGGTGTGTACATCCCGCAGATGGCGGCCGAAGGCTTGCTCCAAGAGCTCGATCTGGCCCGCATCCCCAACTTCGCCAACCTTGATCCCGCCTACGCGAATCAGGACTGGGATCCCGGTAACAAGTACTCCGTCTGCAAGAACTGGGGTACCACCGGCTGGATCTACGACAAGTCGGTCATCGAGCGGGACATCACGACATGGGCAGACTTCATCGATGTGGCGATGAACGAAGCGAGCGGCCAGGTGTCGATCATCGACACCCCGCCGAACCTGTGCGGCATGTACTTCTGGGCGAATGGGATGGACTGGAACACCACCGACGCTTCGGAGCTCGCTGCCTGCGAGGAGTTCCTCGTCAACGAGTTCGCCCAGCACGTCAAAGCGTTCGACTCCTATCCGGGGATCAACCTGACACAGGGCAACTACGTTATGTCGATGGTGTGGAACGGCGACGCCCGCCAGGGCCTCAACGCAGTCGTGGAAGCCGGCGACGACCCCACCAACTTTGCGTGGGGCATCGGCGCGCCGGAAACGGAGTTGTGGATGGACAACTGGTGCATCCTGACCGGGTCCGAAAATGTCGATGCCGCGTACAACTTCATCAACTTCATCCTTGACCCCGCCAACAGCATCGTCGACATCCAGTTTCACGGATACAACACCGGCGTACTCGGATCTCAGGAGGCGCTTCCTGCAGAGACGCCGTTCCTGGAGATGATCTACTTCACCGATGAAGAGGTTGGCCGGATGCGCTCAGGATCGCTTGACAACCAGGAAGCGATCGTCGACATCTACAACAAGGTCAAGGCCCAAGCGGGCTCCTGATCGGTGACCCACGACCGCCCGGCCCGCACACGCATCGATGACCACAGCGACCGCAAACCCGACCCCTGCCGACGCACCGGCGCCCGCCCCGGCTCGGCCGCGGCCGAGCCGTCGGTGGGGTGCTCCGAAGTTCGCACTCGCAATCCCGGCGTGGGCGTGGTGGGCGGCGTTCTTCGTCGTGCCTGTGGTGCTGGTCGTGGTGGCGAGCTTCGGAACGAAGGTTCCCAACAGCCCCGGCCGGGTGAGCTACGACCAGCTGTCGCTCGGCAACTACCGCGAGGCGCTCGAGGGCGGCTTCGATGGGCTGTTCACCAGGGTGCTCGTGCAGGGCATGCGCACGACGCTGTTGGGGACCGCGCTGTGCCTGATCGTCGCGTTCCCGTTGGCCTACCTGCTGGCTGTGAAGGTGCAGCGCGGCAAAGGAATCGTGCTCGGGTTGTTGGCGGTGCCGTTCTTCACCAATTTCCTGATGCGCACGCTGGCATGGCGGATCGTGCTCGCGCCGAAGGGTCTCATCTCCAACACCTTGGTTGACTGGGGCTTGCGCGACCGCGGTTTGCAGTTGCTCGACACGCGTTGGGGCGTTCAGATCGGCGTGGTCTACAACTACCTCCCGCTGATGATTTTCCCGTTGTTCGTGGCCCTCGACCGCCTCGATCCGGCGATGCGTGAGGCGAGCAAGGATCTGTTTGCCAATCGGATCAAGACGTTTCTGCAGGTGACCTTGCCGTTGGCCCGCCCGGGGATCATTGCCGGCGCTGTGCTGGTGTTCGTGCCGCTGGCTGGCGACTACATCACCGCCAACCTGCTCGGCGGTGCCGATGGCAACATGCCAGGGAACCTGGTCGCCACCCAGTTCACCCAGGCGCAGAACCCGCCGCTCGGTGCCGCCGTTGCGGTCGTGCTGGTCATCGCGATCCTGGCCGTACTCGGCATCGCCGCGATCGTCGCCTGGCTGATCGACAAGCTCGGTGACCACGTGCCGCTGGCCATCCCGATCGGGTGGAGCGTGGTCCTGGTGCTGCTCGGGATGTACGTGTTCGGGGTGTCGGCGTCGGGGTTTTTCATTACTGTTGTCGGCTTGGCTGTGATTGTTGCCGGTGTGATTGGCTACGTGGCGGTCGCCGAGCGGGTTGGTTTTGTTGCGTTGTCGATTTGCTCGGCGCTGGTGTTCGTGTTCTTGTTCACCCCGCTCGCGTTCATCGTTGCCCACTCCTTCAACGAGAACAAGTCGATGGAGGTGTGGAGCCGGTTCTCCACCAAGTGGTACGGGGAGATGTGGGACAATTCCCAGCTCACCGGTGCCGTGAAATCGTCGTTCGGAGCTGCAGCCATCGCTGCCCTGATCGCCGTCGTGCTCGGCACGTTGGCAGGCGTTGCCCTGGCCCGCCGGCCGGGCCGCTGGACGGTGGGCTTCATGGCGTTCGTTCTCCTGGTGCTGACCACCCCCGAAATCGTCGACGCGACGGGCATGCAGCTGGAGTTCGTCGCGCTCGGTTCGGTGTTTCGGGAAGGCCTGGCCCCGCTGTGGGTCGGGCAGTCGATCTTTTCGGCAGCGGTCGTCACCCTCATCGTGCGGGCACGCATGTCGGGCATGGACGAGAGTCTCGAACAGGCCGCTGCCGACCTCTTCGCGCCACCGCTCACGGTGTTCCGTCAGATCACGCTGCCGCTCATTGCGCCGGCGGTACTGGCCGGCGCGTTGCTTGCGTTCACGTTCGCTCTCGACAACGTGATCATCAGCGACTTCGTGAAGGCGCCAGGCACGAACACCTTCCCCACGTACGTGTTCGGCCTGGCCCGCACCGTACGTC
>JANNHO010000420.1:0-5150 GCA_031404435.1 Acidimicrobiaceae bacterium
ACCTGGCTCTGCGACCAGCCGTCGCCCACAGGGTTGACGCCGCTCTCATAGGCCATCAGCTTCTGCGGTGTGGGTTTGTTGGGCCGCACAAGGGCGGAGATACCCAACAGCAATCCGGCCAGCACGAGTGCGATGGCCCCGAACCACACCACAGTGAGGTAGTCGCGAAGAAACTCAGACATCACCGACGACGCTACCAGCACGCGTGAATCCGCTCACAAACCCTGCGTCTCCGACTCCCCCAGCGAACTTTGTCGGTCTCGACATGCTCAGGCTGTCGCGACCGACAACGATGACTGGCGGAGGTAGGCGGTGCGGAGGTCGGTGAGCAGGCCTGGACGCAATGGCCTGATCTCGTCGGTGCTGACCCGTTCGATCCAGCCTCCCCCAAGGCGAACCTGGCGATCGCGTTGGTCGTCATACATCGAAGCGGCCCGGCCGCTATGCCACTCATGGTCGTCGATCTCAATGTAGAAACCGACGGCGGCGTCACCCAGATCAGGGTGGATGACCGCACCGTTCGGTAGACGCAACGCGACTTGGGTCTCGAGGTGCACCCCCACCGTCTCAAGTAGATTGCGCAATACCAGTTCGGGGTCCGAGTCGGCCGGTCGCCGCCATGATGGCCGGGATTCGAGCACTGCGGTGAACAGCGCCGATCCGGCTCGCCCGCGCCGACACATCGTCGTCGCCATGTCGTAGAGGGTCGGCATGTCGAACTGATGGCGCCGCAGGCCCTGCTCGATCGCGCTTTCCAGCGTGTGGAACTTGACATGGCGGCTGATGTCGAACATCGTCCGGGCCGGACTCGTCACCCGGATGCCGTCGGCGCGTTCATACACATGGCTGTCTGGCAGCGAACGGGTGCGGTGCAGCGTCGGGCCCGTTGCATACACCAAGCCGCTGCTGGTGGTCGTCACATGCAAATCCAAATGCGTGCAGCTCCGAAATTCCCACAGACGCGTCGCTCCGCCGCATGTGATGGTCGCTGAGCCTTCGGTGGCACAGGCGGCGGCGCAGGTCGACTGGAAGGTCTCGGCCCACAGGGCGTGGCGATACACACCCTCGTGAACCACGATGAGCTCACCGACGGCCAGCATCGCCTCGATCGCAGCCCGGGAGACCCCGAATGAGAGCAGGCGGCTACGGCTGATGACACCGTGATGCGTACGCATCCAGGCAATAGCTGATGGATGAAACGTGGGCACAGTCGACCTCCGACAACGATGGGTTCGTCGAGGGAAGACGGCCTGAACATATCCGCCGGCCGCCACGTTCCACCCAACCACATCAATTTCCCGCATCCGGCCAGCGCCGGGTAAGCCGATGAGTCGGGTAAACCGACGAGCCGATCCGAGTCCGTCTCGACCGGCTGAGCATGTCGAGACCGACAAAGTTCGCTGGGGCAAGGCCGGCGGAGGAGAGGCCGAGGCGATCTGAGCCGATTTGAATCGGTCTCGACCGGCTGAGCATGTCGAGACCGACAAAGTTCGCGGGGGCGGGGGGTTCGGGGCGGGGGCGCGGGGGTTAGGGGCGGGGCGGGGGGAGAGCTCGGGTGGCGTCGAGCCAGCCGGCCATGCCGGCGGCAACCGTCTCACGCAGCACTGCGGCGCCACCGCCTCCGTAGGTGGCACCCGAGCGCGGGGGCGTGCCGCGATACTCACGGGCGTAGCCGACTGCTTCGTGGAGATCGGCGGCGAAGCGGTCCATCACGCCGGGCTGCGTGTTCGGTCGGGTGATGCAAAAATGCACCGCCGGTGGAAGCTGCAGGCCGTTCATCCGCCACTGCTTCGATGCCAACGAGTCGTTGACATGGAAGATGTCGATGGTTTCGTCGGCTGGGAGATCGGCGGCCGCGGCCAAGGCCACGTTGAACAACGGGTCGCCCAGGACACGTAACTCACGGTGCTCGCCTGCGACCGCGGCGATTGGCGGAACCGGCGCGGTCATCGTCAGCGCGGTGCGTGTTGCGGCGACGATCGCCGCCCACATCTGCCTCGGGTCCTGCTCGGCACCGCCGCCGCCGAGCAGCGTGGTCGAGACCGGCTCACTCGCCCAGGCGATGGCGTGGCCCGCCTTCGTCACCAGGGCCACCTTCGGCCCGCCGGTTCCGAAGTCGATCGCGAGGACGCATGAATCGGACATCCGCGAGACCACACCGGTTGCCCGCTCGCCGGGTTCGGGCGAGGACACGCTGGCGTCGGGCGTGCTACACCGTTGGGTGATGTCCGAATTAGGTCCCACCGACGCAGGGGGACCGGGACGCGTCGTGCAACTGCTTGGGCCCTCGAGTGGCGGTATCCGTGCGCATGTCAGCGAGCTGACACGGCACCTGCGCAACCGCGGCTGGGTGGTCGAGGTACTCGGGCCGGCGCACGTGATGGACGGCACCGGCGGTCAAGCGGGCGTGGTCGATGTGCCCACCAACTGGAACCCGCTGGCACTCGCTCGTGCCCGCCGCCAGCTCGCCACTCGATGTCACGGAGACGCAGTGGTGCTCCACGTTCATGGCCTCAAAGCGGGCCTGGTGGCGTTCACGATGCGGTCTCGGCCCCCCACCGTGTTGACGATCCACAACCTCGTGGTCGGTACGCGTCGTGGCGTCGCGGCCCGCATGCTGCAACGGTTCGAGGCGGCGATCATCGGCCGCGCCGATCACGTGATCGTCATCTCCGACGAGATCGGGCAGCGGCTGCGGGGCATGATCGCCGACGATCGCCAGACCTTCGTGCTGCCGGTATCACCGGCGCGAACCGTCACGATGAGCCCGAACAACGTCCGGGTGCTGCACAGCATCGCCCACGACGCTCCGCTCGTGGTGATCGTTGCCAGGCACCATCGACAGAAGGACCTCGTGACGTTCTTGCACGCCATGAACCTCGTGCGCGCCACCATCGCCGATGTGCGCGCCGTGATGGTCGGTGACGGTCCCGAGCGGCGCGCGATCGAGGCCGAACGGGGGGTACTTGGCCTTGACGGAACCGTGGTGATCGCTGGCCACCGACCGAACCCGGTCGATGAGATGAACGCTGCCGACGTGGTCGCCCTGAGCTCACGGTGGGAAGGGTCACCGCTGGTGATCGCGGAATGCCTCCTGCTCGGCAAGCCGCTGGCGACCACCGCTGTGGGCACAGTGTCGCGTCACCTCCACGACGGAGTCGACGCGCGGGTGGTCGACGTTGGCGACTCGGCAGCCCTCGGCACGGCCATCGTCGAGTTACTCGCCGATCCGCCGGCTGCGGCACGGATCGGGGCGGCAGGCAAGCGAGTAGCGGAGTCCGTGTTCGACCCCGGGCACCTCGTCGACGAGGTCACCGCGGTCTACCGCGCAGTCCGTGACATGTGAGCAAGGGGCGAGACCGAACGTGTTCGGAATGGCATGCCCGATCGACGTGCTACACCAGTTCCGTGACCGACGAACCACATCGCATGGTGACCAACGGCGACATCGTTCGGCTCGCTGAAACCGTCCCTCAGTGGGCCGGCCTTCAGATCGAAGTTCGGGCATTGCACGGCGGGATCACCAATCGGAACTTCGTGGTAACGGTCGACGAACGCGAATACGTGATCCGCATCCCAGGCGAACGCACCGAGTTGCTCGGCATCGATCGGGCGCACGAAGCCGAAGCAGCGCGGCGCGCAGCCGACTTGGGGCTTGCGCCGGCGGTGATCGGCGAACTGGCCAGCATCGGCACATTGATCACCGAACTCATTCCCGGCCGACATGCGGTGGGGGCCGCCTTCGTGGATCGACTCGGCGACGTGGTGCCGTTGCTGCTGACGTTTCACGGCAGCGGCCCGCTCGGCGGTGCGTTCCCGATTCATCGCGTCGTCGAGTGGCACGCCCGCGATGCGATGGTTCACGGTGTCGCGGCCCCCGCCATCTACACCCGCTTGCTTCGGCACAGCCACGACATCGAGACCGCGTTCGCCGCATCACCCACCCCTCAGGTGCCGTGCCACAACGATCTGCTCCCCGGCAACGTGCTATTCGGCGCCAGCGATAGCGCCAGCGAGGGCCGGGCGTGGCTGCTCGATTTCGAGTACGCGGGCAACAACGACGCGTTCTTCGATCTCGGCAACCTCAGCGTCAACTGCGGGCTCGACCCGGCGGGCGACGAACGACTGCTCGAGTTGTACTTCGGGGCGAACTCGAAGTCGCGATGGGCGCGGCTGCAACTGATGAAGATGATGAGCGAGTTTCGGGAAGGCATGTGGGCCGTCGTGCAGCAAGCAATCAGCACGCTTGACACCGACTTCGTGGGCTATGCCGGCGAGCGCTTGGACAGCTGCGAACGACTCGCCGCACAGCCCGGTTGGTCGAACCTGCTCGACGACGCGGCCCGTCTTGTGTAATGCGAACGGGCCGACCCGAAGGCCGGCCCGTTCACTCGATGCCCCTGCGGATCAGAGCGAGCCGTGCTCCAACGCATCAAGCTCGCGCTCGATCGCCAACAGCTCTTCCTTGGTGCCTTGCACCTTCGGTCCGGTGAACCACTTTTTGCCGCTGAAGGTCCAGTACAGCCCGAAGGCCAAGGCCGACAGCAAGATCAGGGGCCCGGTGAAGTTGAAGTTGTTCTGCCGGAAGAAGCTGTTGCCTTCGCTGGCGTACTCCGTGATCTCGTTGCCGCTACCGAAGATCGGCCAGATCGGCCAGAACAACGGGACGAAGAACAGCACGGTGACAAAACCGATCCAGATGATCGCCGTCCACCCGACGATCTTGTGTTTTCCCTTTAGGTTCCACGGCCCGGTCTTGAAGTCTGGGTTGGTCAGACGCAGGTAGATCGGAATCGCGTAGGCGATGTAAAGGCCGATCACGCAGATGCCCGTCATCGCGAAGAAGGCGGTCGAGTATCGCCCTGCGCCCGTGCCACGAACGTACAACGAACTCGATCCGACGATCGCCGCGAGCACCACACCGAGCCAGACCGAGTTGGTTGGAGTACGCGTTCGCGGGTTGATCTTGTGCCAGTGCTTGGAGCCGGGAAGAGCGCCGTCGCGACTGAACGCGTAGATCATCCGACTATTCGCCGTCACCGAGGCCATGCCACAGAAGAACTGGCCGACGATGCAGATGAACACGAGCAACTTCGCGGTGCCCTCCCCGACGGCGCTCGAGATCAGCCGATTGGCGGCATTGATCAGGA
>JANNHO010000421.1:0-1509 GCA_031404435.1 Acidimicrobiaceae bacterium
CAATCGTGAACTCGCGAACCGGGGCACCGACCTGGCCTTTGGTGATCAACAGGCCCGACGCGCCGGTGGAGAAATCGCCACTGATCGGATTCACGCCGCTGTGCATCCCCGACACCGATTGCACGAGGACTCCATCGTCGATGTCGGCCACCAGTTCGGCCTGCGAGCGAGTACCCGGGCGCAGTTGCAACGCCAGGCAGCCGACACCGGGCGTGCCCTTGAACCCGCCGCGCACTGCGTTCGCGGTACTCACGGTTTTGGCCCGGCGCGCGCTGTAGGACGAGTGCACGAAACCGAGCAGCCGACCGTCTTCGATGAGCACGTTGCGACGCGCCGCGAGCCCCTCGCCGTCGAGTTCGGTGGCGGTGTAGGCGAGCGAGTTGGTGGGGTCGTCGACGAGGGTGAACGTGGGGCTGGCGACCATGTCGCCGACACGGTCACGAAACAGACTGCGGCCCTTGATGACGGCCTCGCCGTTGAGCGTGCCGGCGATAATCCCCAGGAACTGCGCGGTGACGAACGGGTCGAGCACCACCGTCAGGCGCTTGCTCGGTGGCTTCGTCGCACCGAGCAGGCGGGTGGCGCGGTCGGCTGCCTCCTGTGCGGCCTTGCCGAGGTTGAACTCGTCGGGCGAGCGGCCGACGCTGAAACCGAAGCCGGTCTGTGTCTCATCACCATCGTCGGCCAACGTGCTGACACTGACATAGCAGCCGTTCTCGCGGCCCGACCGGCGAATGCCGGTGGTGCTGGCCACGGCCGATTCGCCGGACGCGTCGGCATAGTTGCTGTCGTCGATGCGGACCCGCGAATCGGCAGCCAGCGCGAGCCGTTCGAGCTCCTTGGCAAGGTCAATTTTGCGAGCGGTCGGGTACGCGGCGAGCACCTCGTTCCACAGCTCCTGGCCGACCACATCGACGCCGTCAGGCTCGGCCAACCCGGCCCACTCGTCGGGGGTCCCGAACTCGACGTTGTCGCGGGCCTCGGCCAACACCTCGGCGATGGCCCGTTCGTCGAGCGTGCCTGCGTAGGCGAAACCGGTGCGGCCGTCGCGGATGACGCGGATGCCGATGCCTTCGCTCTGGGCGCTGACGAAGTGTTCGATCTCGCCTTCGTAGACGCGGATGTCGGTCTCGCTCTCGCGGGCGACGAACGCCTCGACCTGCTCGCCGGAACGGGCTTGGGCGATCACCGCATCGGCAATGGATTGCAGCTCGCTCATGCTGCGGTGCCGCCGATGGTCATCGCCTTCACCCGCAGCGTCGGCTGACCATCGCCGACGGGAACACCTTGGCCATCCTTGCCGCACGTGCCCGGGTTGCCCATCGCGAAGTCGTTGCCGAGCAGATCGATGTCACGCAGCACCTGCGGGCCGTTGCCGACCAGGTTGCCCTCACGCAACGGTTCGGTGATCTCGCCGTTCTCGATGAGATACGCCTCGGTCATGCCGAACACGAAGTCGCCGGTCGCGGTGTTGACGCTGCCGCCGCCAAGCTTGGCGACGTACACGCC
>JANNHO010000422.1:0-2407 GCA_031404435.1 Acidimicrobiaceae bacterium
CTCCGAGTCGCGTTCGATCGATCGGCTGCTGGAGCTCGAGGCGCGTACGCGTGAGGAGCAGGGCACCAAGATTGCCAACGTCGAGGCCACCATCGGCCGCGTCGGCAGCGGGTTCGACGATGCGATGATCGCCGTCAACCAGCGTCTGCTCGGTGTCGAGAACCAGATGTACGACTTCGACGAGCGGGTCGGTGAGATGGCCGAGCGACTTGCACGCGTGGACGAGAACGTTCTCGAAGACGTTCGCAAGGAGATGTCGGCCACTATCGGTGAAGCAACACTGGTCCGGATCGAGCTCGACCGGGTGCGCGAAGAGATCAACGGCAAGATCGATTTGCAGATCGTGCGCATGTCCGAGATCGAAGGCATGTTGACCGACACCATGGATGTGAGCACGGCGGTGCAGTTGGAGCGGCTCGACGAGCTGGAGCGGCAGATGCAGCTCATCGACCCCAGCAAGGTCGTGAGCACAGGCCCCTCGGCCACAGCGGCGACCTCACCGGGGACTCCCCCAGTTTCGGGGAACAGGGCCGCACCGCCGTCAATGTCGCTCAACCCCCGGCTCCCGGGAGCCGATACCCAAGCACACGATGACGAAGCACGCGAGACGGAGCCCTCCTTCTCCTCGCACTGAGTGCGAGAGCGGCGGAGACGGTCGATACGGCGAGAGACGGGCACATGGCACTGTTCAAGAGCAAAGAGAATCCAACCGCAGCAGCGGGAGCGACCCAGACACGTGAGCGTGTCGAGGTGGCCCCCGGCGCTCACGCAACGGAGTGCATGCGGATCGGGCAGATCCTCGTCGACGGCGAGCAGCTGTCCCCTGAGAACCTGGCGACGGCGCTGCAACAGGCGAATGGCGATGCATTGCAGTTCGCCGACATCGTTCTTGGCCGGTTCGGCACCGGTCGGCAGGATCTCGCCAACGCGATCGCCGAGGTGTGGGGCGTCGCCACCGTCGACACCAAGGCTGTCGAGTTCGACGCCGAGATCGCCAAGCTGGTCACCGAGGAGATCGCCCGCCAAAACTGCGTGATCCCGATCGCCGAGGTTGACGGCAGCGTCGTGATCTTGTCGGCTGACCCGTCGCCCGAGCGGCGCGCCACGGTCGAGGGGCTACTGCAACGCCCGGTCACCTGGCAGTCGGCCGACCCGGCCACGATCCGCACGTTCATCGATCGCAGCTACCGCGCGGATGCCGACATCGACCGGCTGGTGCAGGCGTTCGACCTGGCCGACGACCAGTCGATGCAGGCGATGAAGGCCGGCGAGACCAGCCTCGACGACCAGGCCCCGATCGTGCAGCTCGTCAACCGGATCGTCAGCCAGGCGATGCGCGACCGGGCGAGCGACATTCATGTCGAGCCGCTCGACGAGAAGCTGCGCATCCGGTTCCGCATCGACGGCCACCTCGTGGAGGCATTCAACCTGCCGATCGGTGTCCACTCGGCGCTGATCAGCCGACTGAAGATCATGTCCAGCATGAACATCGTCGAAAAGCGCAAGCCACAAGACGGTCAGTTCTCCACCAACATCGACGGCAAGGACGTCGACGTGCGCGTCGCCTCGGTGGCCACCGTGTTCGGTGAGAAGATCGTCATGCGTATCCTCGACAAGGGCCGTTCCTCGATCGGGCTGAACCAGCTCGGTTTCCCGCGTGAGACGTACCTGCATTACTCGAAGATGGTCCACGCACCGTTCGGCATGGTGATCTGTGCCGGCCCGACGGGTGCCGGCAAGACCACGACGTTGTACGCCACGCTGCAGGAGATCAACTCCAGCGGCAAGAACGTGACCACGGTGGAAGATCCGGTGGAGTACGTGTTCCCCGGCATCAACCAGATCCAGACCAACGAAAAGGCCGGGCTCACCTTCGCCACCGGTTTGAAAGCCATCCTGCGTCAGGACCCCGACGTGATCCTCGTCGGCGAGATCCGTGATGCCGACACCGCCCGCATCGCCATCCAGTCGGCGCTCACCGGCCACTTCGTGCTGTCGTCGCTGCACGGCACAGACAGCGTGGCCGCGTTGCACCGCTTCCTCGACATGGGCATCGAGGCGTTCCTGATCGCCTCGTCCGTGGTGGGCGTGATCGGCCAGCGCCTGCTGCGACGCATCTGTGACGGCTGCAAGGAGCCCTACACACCCGGTGCCGACGAGCTGGCGGTGTTCCGCCAGCACAGCGGCGGCAGCGACAAGGCCCAGTTCTACCGGGGGCGCGGGGTGCAACTTCTGTGCCGGCACCGGCTACCGCGACCGCATCGGCGTGTACGAGCTGTTGCGGATCACGCCGGAGCTACGCCGCCTGATCGTCGGTTGGGCAACCACCGAGGAACTGCGCCGCCTCGCCGTCGCCCAGGGCATGCGCACGATGCTGCGCGAAGCCATGGCTCTCGTCGAAAACGAC
>JANNHO010000423.1:0-28898 GCA_031404435.1 Acidimicrobiaceae bacterium
CCGGGAACGGCAATCGGGGATTTACCGATTCGTGACATGTCGGGTTCCTCTCGTCACCACACGTAGCAGAGCACTTCGCCGCCGACGTTGCGCTTGCGCGCATCGCGGTCGGTCATGAGCCCATGGCTGGTGGATAGAACGGCTACACCCAGGCCGCCGAGCACGCGCGGTACCGCGTCGCTCTTGCGATACACGCGCAGGCCGGGAGTCGAGATGCGGCGAAGACCCGAGATCGTCCGGAGACGATCAACCGAGTACTTCATCGAGACGGACAGCACATCGCCAGGGCCTGAGGTGGAAGGCGACACGCTGAATCCAGTGATGTACCCCTCACGTTCGAGGATCTTGGCAAGGGCAATCTTCTGCTTCGAGCAGGGCATGCGTACCTCGTCGTGCATCGCGGTGTTCGCGTTGCGAATGCGAGTGAGCATGTCGGCAATGGGATCAGTGAGCATGATGTCTCCTCACCAGCTGGCTTTCGTCAGGCCGGGAATCTCGCCAGCGTGAGCCATCTCACGCAGGCAGATGCGACACAACCCGAACTGGCGGTACACCGAGCGAGCTCGGCCGCACCGGCGGCACCGGGTGTAGCCGCGCACTTTGTACTTGGGCTTGGCGTTTGCTTTGTTGATCTGCGATTTCTTGGCCATGTCGAGAGCCCTCCCTTACTTCTTCTTGGCTGCCGGTCGACCGGCACCCTTGCCACCGCGGGCAGGGCCACGGCGCTTTGACTTGGTTGGCACGGGGCCGGCATCGGCACCACGCTTGAACGGAAAGCCGAAGGCATCGAGCAGGGCGCGGCCCTGGTCGTTGGTTTCGGCCGAGGTGACGATGGTGATGTCCATGCCACGGGGAGCGTCGATCTTGTCGTAGTCGATCTCGGGGAAGACGATTTGCTCGGCGAGCCCGAACGTGTAGTTGCCGCGGCCGTCCCAGCTGTGTGCTGGGAGTCCACGGAAGTCACGAATACGCGGGATCGCAACGCTGATGACTCGGTCGAGGAACTCCCACATTCGGTCGCCGCGCAACGTGACCTTGCAACCGATCGCTTGGCCTTCGCGCAGCTTGAACCCGGCGATGGAATCACGGGCCTTGGTGACCACCGGCTTCTGGCCGGTGATGGTGGTCATGTCGCGCACGGCTCCCTCAAGCAGCGACGGCTGCTGGGTGGCCTTGCCGACGCCCATGTTGACGACGATCTTTTCGAACCTCGGCACCTGCATCACGTTGGTGAGTCCGAGGTCGGTGAGCAACGCCGCTTTCACGGTGTCGTGGTACTTCTGCTTCAGCCGTGGCTGAGGGGCCTCCGCAACGGCGGTTTCGGTTTCTGTGGTGGTCACCCGATCACCTCTCCGGTGCGCTTGGCGATGCGGACCTTCTTGCCGGCCGCATCGGTGCCGTAGCCCACGCGAGTGGGCTTTCCTTTGTGGATCAGCATCACGTTGCTCGCGTCGACGGGCATGTCCCGGTCGATGATCCCGCCTTGTTGATTGGCAGCGCGAGCTTTCTGATGCTTCTTGGCGGTGTTGACGCCGTTGACGATCAGCTTGTTCTTGGACGGCATGACCTGGGCGATCTCGCCCTCTTTGCCTTTGTCCTTACCTGAGATCACGATAACGGTGTCGCCTTTTTTCAGCTTCATCTCAAAGCACCTCCGGGGCCAGGGAGACGATGCGCATGAACTTCTTCTCGCGCAACTCGCGCCCGACTGGGCCGAAGATGCGCGTTCCGCGCGGGGTCAGGTCGTCTTTGATGATGACCGCCGCGTTCTCGTCGAAACGGATGTAGCTGCCGTCGGGACGACGCTTTTCTTTCTTGACACGAACGACGACGCACTTGACGACGTCGCCTTTCTTCACGCCTGCGCCAGGGATCGCGTCCTTGACCGCAGCGACGAAGATGTCGCCGATCGAGGCGTAGCGACGGCGCGTGCCGCCGAGCACCTTGATGCACAGCACTTCCTTGGCGCCACTGTTGTCGGCGACCCGAAGTCGGGATTCCTGCTGGATCATGTCACTTCGCCCTTTCCATGATCTCGACCACGCGCCAGCGCTTGTTCTTGCTGAGCGGACGGGTCTCCATGACGCGGACCTTGTCACCGATGTTGGCGTTGTTGGTCTCGTCGTGGGCGTAGAGCTTCTTGGTGCGCATCATGAACTTGCCGTACTTGGGGTGACGGACCCGCTCGATAACGGCGACCACTGCGGTCTTGTCCATCTTGTCGGACACGACGAGGCCTTCGCGGACCTTACGCGCCGAGCGAACCTCGGACCCAGCGTCGGCTGACACTGGCGCTTCGATCTTGGACGAGGCCAATGCCGCTTCAGTGGGCTGCGCTTCAGCCGTTACGTCGGTGTCGGTTGGCACGTCGGACTCGGGTTCGGTCGTGGGTGTGGTGTCTTCGGCCATCTCAGGTCCCGCTCTCGGCGGCAGCGATCTCACGCTGACGGATGTAGGTGTTGATGCGTGCGATCTGGCGACGCACCTTGCGGATCTCGGCATTGTTGTCAAGCTGCCCGGTTGCGTTACGGAAGCGGAGGTTCAGTGCCTCCTGCTTGCTGGCGCGTAGCTCATCGACGAGTGCCGACAGGTCGAGCTCGCTCAGTTCGGTGGTGGACTTGGCCATCAGTAGACCTCCTCGCGAGTGATGACGCGTGCCTTGATCGGCAGCTTCTGAATAGCCTTTTCGAGGGCAGCGCGAGCAACGGCTTCGTCGGGGAACGACAGCTCGAACAGCACCCGACCAGGCTTGACCACAGCGACCCAGAACTCCGGGTTGCCCTTGCCGGAACCCATGCGGGTCTCAGCCGGCTTCTTGGTGACGGGCTTGTCAGGGAAGACGTTGATCCACACCTTGCCACCACGCTTGATGGCACGGGTCATGGCAATACGAGCGGCCTCGATCTGGCGGGCGCTGAGCCAGCCTGGATCGAGCGCCTGGATGCCGTACTCGCCAAAGGCGAGGGTGGCTCCACCTTTGGTGAGGCCGGTACGACGACCGCGATGGTGCTTGCGGTGGGCGACTTTACGGGGCATCAACATGGGTCAGTCCTCCCCACGGAAATGAGGTGCTTCGTGGCCCTCGTGGGTACGGCGGGCGATGTCTTCTTCTTCGTCAAGCAACTTCTCGAGCTCGGGATCGGCTTCTTTGACCAGCGGTGACGCATCGGCATCGAGCTCGTCGGCGCGCCGCGGGCCCACCGTGGACGCGACCTTGCGTGGCACTGCTGCACCCGAGGTCTCGCCGACGGCCATGGCCGCCTCACGGCTGATCTTGTCGTCGCTGAGCGACTTGTACGGGACGATGTCACCTTTGTAGATCCACACCTTGACGCCAACACGACCACTCGAGGTGCGGGCTTCGCGCATGCCGTAATCGATGTCGGCGCGCAGTGTGTGCAGCGGGACGCGGCCCTCGCGGTACCACTCGGTACGGCTCATCTCGGCACCGCCAAGGCGGCCCGAGCACTGCACCCGGATGCCGAGCGCACCAGCGCGCTGGGCATTCTGCACAGCTCGCTTCATCGCTCGACGGAAGGCAATGCGGTTCACGAGTTGATCGGCGACACCTTGGGCGATGAGTGCTGCATCAAGCTCGGGGGTCTTGATCTCGACGATGTTCAGCTGCACTTTGGGCTGCCCGGTGATCTGGGTGAGCAACTGGCGAAGCTCGTCGGCCTGGGCCCCGCGACGGCCGATGACGATGCCGGGCCGAGCGGTGTGGATGTCGACACGGACCTTGTCACGGGTGCGTTCGATCTCGATGCGGCTGACTGCAGCGCTTTCCAGCTTGGTCATCAGCCCGCGGCGGATCTTCCAATCCTCGGTGAGGTAGTTCTTGTACTCACGCTCGGAGAACCAACGGCTCTTCCAATCGGTTGTGATGCCCAGGCGGAAGCCGTACGGGTTGATCTTCTGGCCCATGTCAGTTGCCTTCCGTCTCTGAATCGGTCTCGGTTGCATCCGGCTCGTCGGTCGCAGGCTCGTCGGTCGTGGGCTCGTCGGTCGCGGCGCTGGCCGGAGCGGTGAAGCCTGCGGCCTCGGCATTGTCGGCGGAGTCGAAGTACACCTCGGCGACGGTCTGGTCGTAGTAGCGACCGCCGGGCTCGTGGTACATCATCGAATCGGCATTGCCCTTGATCTCGAACCCGTCCGGAGCGCTGCCATCGGTGTTCGGCGCTGCCGAACCCGCGTACGACGACGCTGAAGTTTCGGCCGTGTCGCCATCTTTCAGGCCAGCAGCGCGCTGACGGCTGCGCTCGACGCGATCACGACGCGACGCTGCGGTTCCACCTGCGGCGGCACCCCTGCGACGACCCTGCGCGGTGCGCTTGGTGGCCCGGGCTTGCACCACTTCGAGGCGGCGATCATCGAGGCGGTCGACCACGATGGTGATGTGGCTGGACCGCTTCTTGATTGCACCGGCGCGCCCGCGAGCTCGCGGTGTGAACCGCTTCATGGTCGGGCCCTCGTCGGCGAAACACGCCTTGACGTAGAGCTCTTCGGGGTCTTGTTCGTCGTTGTGTACCGCGTTGGCCACCGCCGAAGCAAGGACCTTGCGAACCGTGACGGCGACTTCGCGATCGGTGAACTGCAACACCTCGTCGGCTTCGCGGACCGGGAGGCCACGAATGAGATCGAGCACGACGCGTGCTTTCCAGGCACCCGAGCGCACGTACATCGCGCTCGACTTGGTGCCACTTCGTTCGCCGGCGACGAACGACTTCTCGTTGAGCTTCGGACCGGTCATCAGCGGCGACCCTTCGTGTTCTTTTCCTGGCCGGCGTGGTACCGGAAGGTACGCGTCGGGCTGAATTCGCCCAACTTGTGACCGACCATGCTTTCGGTGACGTACACCGGCACGTGCTTGCGGCCGTCGTGGACGGCAATGGTATGGCCGACCATGTCGGGGATGATGGTGCTGCGACGGCTCCAGGTCTTGATGACCTTGCGCTCACCGGCCGCGTTCTGGGCGTCGACCTTCTTGAGCAGATGGTCGTCGACGAACGGGCCCTTCTTCAGACTGCGTGACATGGTGGACTACCTCCGGCCCTTGCTCGTGCGACGACGGCGCACGATCAGCTGCTGCGATGCCTTCTTCTTGTTGCGGGTACGGCCCTCGGGCTTGCCCCACGGCGACACGGCGGGACGCCCACCAGATGTGCGGCCTTCGCCACCACCGAGGGGGTGGTCCACCGGGTTCATGGCCACGCCACGTGTTTGCGGGCGACGGCCCTTCCAGCGGTTACGTCCGGCCTTGCCGATCTTGATCAACTCGTGTTCGCTGTTGCCGACCTCGCCGACCGTGGCGCGGCACTCGATGAGCACGCGGCGCATTTCGGTGGAGGGCATGCGCAAGGTAGCGAACTCGCCTTCCTTGGCGACGAGTTGCACCGCCATGCCGGCTGAACGGGCGATCTTGCCGCCCTGGCCGGGTCGCAACTCGACGTTGTGCACCGTGGTCCCGACGGGGATGAAACGCAGCGGCAACGTGTTGCCCGGCTTGATGTCGGAACCCTGACCGCTCGACACGTGCATGCCCACGTTGAGACCCTTGGGCGCCAGGATGTACGCCTTTTCGCCGTCGGCGTAGTGCAACAAGGCGATCCGGCAGGTGCGGTTGGGGTCATACTCGATGGCGGCGACCTTGGCGGTCATACCGTCCTTGGTGCGCTTGAAGTCGACCAACCGGTACTGACGCTTGTGGCCGCCACCGCGGTGGCGGGAGGTCTTGCGACCGTAGACGTTGCGTCCGCCGGTCTTGTGCGTGGGAGCCAGCAGGGTGCGCTCGGGAGTCGTCTTCGTGATCTCCGAGAAATCGGAGCTGGTCTGGAAGCGACGCCCGGGACTGGTGGGCTTACGTGAACGAATGGCCATGACCGGAGACCTCAGTTCTCGAACAGCGGGATTTCATTGCCCGCTGCGAGGGTGACGATGGCCCGCTTGGTATCGGGCTTGGATCCGGTCCGGTTCGATTTGCGCGCACGCGTCTTCTTGCCGACTCGGTTGAGTGTGTTGACCTTGACCACTTTGACGCCCCAGATGGCTTCGACGGCGTCGTGGATCTCGGGCTTGCTGGCGCTGGTGTGCACCTTGAACGTGTACACGCCCTGTTCGATCAGGCCGTAGCTCTTCTCGGAGACCACGGGGGCGAGGATGATGTCGCGGGGATCTTTCATGACGGGTCCTCATCGGCGGCGGCCTCATCGGCATCGCGCTGGCTGGGGGGAAGTTGGTATCCGGCTGCCTCGGCGTCGTCGGCCGTGGCGAACCACAGTTCGGCGTCGGTCTGGCTGTAGAAGCGGGTGCCCGGCAGGTGGTAGAGCATCGAATCGCTGTTGCCCTTGATCTCGAAGCCATCGGGCATCGAGCCATCGGCGTTCGCAGCAACCGCTCCGGCGGGAAGCTCGGCGGCGTCGTCGGCGACATCCGCGACTACATCGGCGACGACATCCGCAACGACTGGGGCCGTTACCATGGCCGGCTTGGCGGTTGCCTTGGCCGGGGCTGCTGGCGCGACCACCGACGAGGGCTCGCTGGTAGGCAGCGTCGCCTTGGAGAACACGATGTACTCGTTGCACAAGATGTCGTAGGCATTGAGCTCGGCGCGCTCGATCAGCTGCACCTCACGCAGGTTGAGGAAGCTCTTGATCGTGTTCTGATCGTCCCGATCGACCACGATGAGTGCCTTGCCCTCGATGCCCAGCGACGCCAACGCGGCCTTGGCCGACTTGGTCCGGGGGGCGTCGAAACCCCACTCGTCGACGATGATGACCTTGCCCTCGGCAGCGCGATCCGACAGCGCCGAGCGGAGCGCCAGCTTGATCATCTTCTTCGGGGTACGTTGGTCGTACTTGCGCGGCTTCGGTCCGAGGGCCACACCACCGCCACTGAAGTGCGGCGCCCGGGTGGAGCCCTGACGAGCGTTGCCGGTGCCTTTCTGCTTGAACGGCTTCTTGCCGCCACCACTGACTTCGGCACGGGTCTTGGTGCTCTGCGTCCCGGCGCGGCGGGCGGCGAGCTGCGCCGTGACCACCTGGTGCAACACGGGGACGTTGGGCTGGATACCAAACGTTGCCGCGTCGAGGTCGATATTGCCAGCCGATTTGCCGGCGACGGTCTGAACGGCGACCTTCTGGGTAGCAGTTGCGACCATGATCAGTTCGTACCCTTCTTGTTGCCCTTCACGGCGTTGCGGACGATGACGACGCCGCCGTTGGGTCCCGGAACCGAACCCTTCACCAGCAGCAAGTTGCGCTCGGCGTCGGCTTCGACCACTTCGAGGTTCAGCGTGGTGACTTGCTCGTGGCCCATGTGGCCAGCCATGCGCACACCTTTGAACACGCGCCCGGCGAAGCTTGCCTGGCCGATGGAGCCCGGCGCACGGTGGTGCTTGTGGTTACCGTGGCTCGCCCCTTGGCCCTTGAAGTTGTGTCGCTTCATGCTGCCGGCGAAACCCTTGCCCCGGCTGACCGCTGTCACGTCGACCTTTTGACCCTGGGCGAGCTGGTCGACCGTGATCTCCTGGCCGACTTCGAAGCCGTCGACCGAGTCGAGGCGCAGCTCGACAAGCCTGCGTCCCGGCTGCACGCCAGCTTTGGCAAAGTGGCCAGCTTCGGGCTTGGTGAGCTTCTTTGCGTCCTTGTGCCCAAAGGTCACCTGCAAGGCGGTGTACCCGTCGCGCTCGGTCGTTTTGACCTGCACGATCCGCGCCGGCTCGACGCGGAGCACGGTGACGGGAACGACTTTGTCGTTCACCCACACCTGGCTCATGGCGACTTTCTCGCCAACGATCGCTTTCAGTGCCATGTCGGCAGCCTTTTCCGTTGGACCCGGCGGACGCCGGGCATCTGTTTCACTGCTGGCCCGGATGATCCGGCGCCATTCACACAGATGCTCCGCCGGTCACGTGACCGTCGGAGCATCGTTTTGAGTTCTTGCCGTGTGGTCCCCCTCGGTGTCCCCGGAGGGGATGTGGAGGGGCGCACCCGGACGCAAATTGACTGGGCAACGCTACCGGCCGTGAGGTGGGGTGGCAACCCGTCTTGCGGTACCGTTTACGCCTACATGAAATCGCCCCTCAATCGCGCCGCGCGTTGGCGTAACCAGGCCGTGCGCACCGCAGCCGATGGCGCAGTGGTCGGGCGATGACCAATCTCGAACGCCAACGGCTGTTCGGTCTCGACTTCGTCACCGGCACGACGGTTGCAGAACTTGCCGACACGTTGCTGCGCGAGGCCTCGTCGGCGACGACGCAGTGGCGGTGCGTGGTCACCCCGAACGTCGACCATCTCGTCCGGTACAGGAGTCGCGTCGACGAACACACCGTCGCCGAGCATGCATTCATGGTGCTTCCCGACGGTATGCCGATCGTGTGGGCGAGCCGTCTTCTGCGCGCCTCGCTCAGTGGCCGGTTGCCGGGCAGCGACCTGTTCGCCCGCCTGTGGCCACAGATCGCCGAGCATTCCACGCCGACCGTCATCCTTGCCTCGAGCGAACGCGTTGCGTCGCTGTTGCGCGCCGAGCACCCCAATGTCGAGATGATCGTCGCGCCGATGTTCGACTTGGATGATCACGAAACGATCGAGACCTTGGTGACTCAGATGGTTGACGCGTCGCGGCGGATCGACGCCAGGTTCTTGTTCATCACTGTTTCGATGCCCAAGCACCACCTGCTCGCTCTGCGCCTCGAGCAGCGCTGGCGTGACGATACGGCAGACGCGCCGAGCGACAAGCCGACGGTGATGCTCGTCGGTGCCTCGCCGGAGTTCTACCTCGGGCTCACGAAGCGGGCACCACGGTGGATGCAGCGCAGCGGGTTCGAGTGGCTGCACCGCCTGATGCTGGAGCCGCGGCGGATGGGGCGGCGCTACCTGGTCGACGACCCGAAGTTCATGTTGATCGTCTGGGACGAATGGAAGCGTCGACGAAGGAGTGACCGGTGACCGGCGAGCTGGTGCCGGCCGTGTCGGTCGTAATCCCCGTGGGATCCGTCGACGAGTCGCTCGGGCGTCAGCTGGCAGCGGTCCTCGACCAAACCGATTCGCCCTCATTCGAAGTGATCCTGGCCCGCAACACAGCAGATGCCGGACAGGTGGCCGAGCTGACCCGTCGAGTCGCCGAGATCGGCGACCCGCGGCTGAGGATCGTCGATGCGACAGCGAAACGCAGCGCGTCGTTTGCCCGCAACGTCGGCGCGACGACTGCTCGGGCCGGGGTGTTGGCGTTCTGTGACGGCGACGATCTCGTGCACCACGACTGGCTTGCTCGGCTCATCGCTGGACTCGACACCGCCGATGCCGTCGGAGGTCGCCTGATCGACTTCGCCGACACCGGCGAGCTACCGAAGTGGCGGCCACCTGCGACCCCCGATGCGCTGCCGACGTTCCTTGGGGTTCCCTACCTGGTGTCGGCGAACATGGCGATCCGGCGAGAACTCTTCGACGCCGTTGGCGGATTTGACGAGTCACTCACCCGCTGCGAAGACATCGCCATCTCCTGGCGTCTCATCGACAGAGGCAGCAAGCTCGCGTTCGTCGCCGACGCGAATGTCGAGTACCGCGTGCGCGCCTCGGTGACAGCGATGCTGCGCCAGCACTACTTCTACGGAATCGGGATGTCAGAGGTGCTGGCGCGTGTCGGCCGCCCCGGTGAAGTCGCCAGCAGTCACGAGTCGTCGGACGCTAACGAGTCTGACGCAACGTCGCGGCTGCAACGATTGCGGATGTTGAAGCCCAACAACCAGCCCGGCGGCCTCCGGTCGCCGATTGGCATCTTGCGCAAAGCAGCGATCGGAGTCGGCCGCGTCGTCGGGTTGGTTCGCGAATCACGCAGCCGTCACTGAGCGGGGCCGAGCTGGAAGGCTCCGGGCTCAGGAACCCAGCGTGTGCGCGTCCACGAGGGCTTCACGGAGCGCCGACGCGTTGCGCTCACCATCGTGACGGTCGACAACGGCCGCTCGCGCGGCGCCAACGATCCGTCTGGTTCGCTCCTGGTCGCTCAACGCCGACTCGATCGCTGCGGCCAACAGATCGGCCCGGCAGGCCGGCACGATCCAGCCCGTCTCGTCGTTGACGACAAGCTCGGGGATCCCACTGATGTAGGTGGTGACAACAGCAACACCCACCGCCATGGCCTCCATGATCGACACCGGCAGACCCTCGGCGGACGACGGAAGGCAGAACAGGTCAGCCGATCGGAGTTCGTCGTTCACCTCGGCGGGGGCGAGAGCACCGCGGAACTGCACCACATCGCGAAGGCCGTGCGTAGCCACGGCTCGTTCGAGCTCGGACCGGAACGGACCGGATCCGACGAACACCAAGCGGAGCTCACGGCCCGCGTCGCGCAGCATCGATGCCGCTTCCAGCAGGACCACGTGACCTTTCTCGGGCGAAAGCCGTGCCGTCGTGAGCACCACCGGCGGCGTGCTGGCGACCGTCTCGGGGCGCGCGGGGAACAGTGCCGGATCGATCCCACACCGAATCACCCTGATCTTCGACCAATCCGCGGGGTCGGCAATCCGTTGGAGCTGCGCATGTGTGAAGTCGCTGACGCACACCACCATGCTGGTTGCTGCGAGCTTCTCGCGTAGCTGCGCTGCGTGCTCCAGTGTGAACTCGTGCCAGCCGTGGATGGTGACGCTCCACGTCCATCGCCGGGCTGGTTGGCCCCTGTCGTCACGGTCACCACGACCGTCGATCGCGTTGCCGATCTCGGCCGTGTACCACGCGACCGTGGCCGGCACTTGACCAAAATGGGCGTGGATCGCAGTGATCCCGAGCCGGTCGCAGTGCTGCCACAGCACCGCGGCCTCGACGAACTGCATAAGCCGCTTCACCGAACGGGGTAGGTCGGCCGCGTCGCGACGGAGCAGTCGCACCATGCACCTGGAGACGGCCAGGGGTGCGCGCCGAACAGCGCTCACCATTGCAACAACACCCCCACGGGCACCGACCGCTTTGATGTAGAAGGTCTCGGCCGCGAGCGCCTGTCCGCCCGCCGTCGCAGCGATCTCGGCCTCGACCGAGTTGATGGACGCTGTGACCACCTCGGCACCGAGGTGGCGCAGGTGGCGAACCTCGTCAGCGATGAACGTGTGCGAGACGCTCGGGTAGTGCGTGGAGAGGTACAGGATTTTCAGCGGGGAGTGCATGTCGCCACGAACTTGTCTTGTCTGCGATCGCGATACATGCGTAACGCCTTGTTGGCCAGGCGCGGCAAGATCGGCATGTCCGTGGTGATCAGACCCAACCCCGCGATCCATTCTCCGACATCTGGATGGGTGCGCCGGAGGCATTCGACGAAGGTCGGGAAGTAGTCGGCGTCGTACATCGCCCCGTGGTAGTGCACGACGTGGGCGTCGCGCAGCCGTTGTTCGTCGTACCAGCGATCGTGGCTCAGGGGGCTCATGATGTAGTTGTGGGAGTACGGCAACTGCGCAATGGGTAGTCCGGCGCGAACCGCGCCGAGCGCCACGGCGCTCTGCTCGGCAATCCCGATGGCGTGGGGCTCGGCGATGCTGACGTTACGGGCGGCGAGCAGGTCGAGGCAGGTCTGCCGGTACGACGCACTCATCGCCGAGCCAACACGGAAGGAGAACACACCGCCGTTCCAGTACATCCGGATCGCCTCGCGCTCCTCGTACGTTTCCACGATCGGCAGTTCGTCGACGTTCAGTCCCAACGCCGCGCAGTTCGCCTGCCACAGGCCGTAGTAGGCGTCGCCGGGGCCTGATGTGGCCATCTCCCGATCGGAGGGACAACCCATTGCGTCGATCCCGTCGGCAAGCACCAGCGCCGACGGTTCGCGCACGATCAAGATGTCGCTGTCCAACCAGGCCAGCTGTGCGGTGTCGGTTCGCTCAGCCGCTGCGGCCACGGCCTGGGGCTTGTTGAAGAACTTGAACCAGCTGAACTCGTGCGGGTCGTTCAGTTCGACGAGGTCCACCTGCAGATCATCGAACGCCGTGCGCGTCGCCGGCCGCAGCGCCACGCCACGGCGCGCCTTGACGGCGAAGACGCGGGCGTCCGCGTGGCGACCGCCCCAACGCCGCAGGCTTTGGATCATCCTGACTGTCTGCGTCTCGAGAAGGCCTGCTTCCACGCAGCACACGAATGACAGCGTCGAGTTCGTTGTGTCCGGTTCCATCACCGCTCGCTTTCCGTTGTCGAGGTGGCCGTCCGGGCCGGTGCGGCGGCCCAGCTCATGGCCACGTCGCTCCAGGTCGACTCGACCAGCGTTGCCGCCCATGCCTCGTCGGCGTTGGCAGATACACGCTGATAGAGATCGGGATCTTCGAGCAAGCGCGTGAGTGATTTCTGCAGCGACGCGGCATCGCCGGCGGTGTGCACCGCAGCCGTTCGGCCATCGACCAGAATGCCCGCGAACATGGGGTGATCGGAGGCGGCGATCGGGGTTCGCACGCTGAGCGCCTCGAGCGCGGTCAACGGAAAGCCCTCGGCCGACTCGTGCAGGCTGGGCACGGCAACAACGTCGGCGCGGCGCATGGCCTCGACCACATCGGGGTTGCGGACCCGCCCGGCGAAGGTCACGCTGTGATCAATGCCGAGCCGCTGGGTCATCGACCGGTACGACTCGAGGTCGCCATCGCCGATCACCGTGACCTCGACGCCGGGCCCATCCGATGCCATCCGACTCACCGCCTCGAGCAGACAGTCGACGCCCTTTTCGCGGCAGACGTTGCCGACGAAGACCACGCGCCACGGAGAATCGGGTCGCCGCAAGATGCGCGGCACGGCCGCTGGCACTGCACGCGACCTGGGGTAATCCCAGGCAGTCACCTTGGCTGCGTCGACCCCCAAGCGGATGAGGGCCTGCGTGGCGTTGCGTCCGTGGTTGGAGACTGCTGTGACGTCGGATCGGTTGAGCGTGTGCACCAGTCGCCGGGTGCGCCAACGTTGTCGCGGGGATCGTCCGTTGAACGAGTCGGCGAACACGGCGAGCTTCCGGACCCCATGCTCGCCGGACGCACGCGAGCCGTTCCAGGTCAGCAGCCCGACATGGGGGAAGCCGACGATCAGATGGGTCGGACCGAACTGCTCGACGGCAGCGATGAGGCCCGCTGGATCCTGATATGGATCGATGCCCAAGCATTGAGCATCGATTGCATCCTCAACGGTTAGGGGCGCGGTGGGGGTCCCGGCACAGGTGAGCAAACGCGCCTGCCCGAACAAACGCGCCACGCCGACAATCGACTCGATGAGGTAGCGCTGGTTGCCGTAGAACTCGGGCCCATCGAGACGCAACCGCGCCCAGGTCTCGGCCAGATCACCCGCGTACTGCACGTACATGAGGCGCCCGGTGGCCGGCGAGGTGGCCGGCTGGGCTCGCGGTGCGGCAGGGTCGCGCCTGTTCGGTCGCTGCGTGGTCATCGACATCTCCTCAGGAATGATGCTTCAGTCGGATGCCGGCGACGCCGACGATCAGCCCGACTCCGCTTGCCGTGAGCGCCAGCGCCCACCGCCACTGGGCGGTGCGGTGGCGCACAAGGCTAACCGGGGTGTGGACGAGCCCGCGAGCCATGCGTCGGGCACCGCGCAGCAGCATCCGTGGCGCCGACAGCGTACGCAGGGTGCGGTTGATCTGGGCCTCACCGTTGCCGAGCCAGAACTGCCTCCACAGGTGGTAGCCCAAGGTGGTCCGCTCGGTGGCACACGGCTCGTCGACGACCGACTTGGCCGAGAACCGCACTACCGCACCGGCGTCGGCGGCATCGGCTAAGAACACCATGTCCTCGCTACCGGTCTTGCCGAGCGAATCTCGGAACCGCACACCCGACTCGGCCAGCCACCGTGAACGAATCAAAACGTTTGCAGTGTTACCAACGGCGGGTTCGGAAAGATCGTCGTAGAGCTCGTTCTCCTGCAGGAACGGCTCGTCACGAAGCCACTGCGGCGCACCCACCGGGGCAACGAACTGGCGATGCCCGACGACGATGTCGGCACCCGTCACCGTGGCCGCGGCGACCAACTCGGTGATCCATCCTGGGCGCGGGATGCAGTCGTCGTCGATGCACAGCACCACCTCCCCAAGCTCGCGGGCGAGCTCGAGCGCGCGGTTACGGGCGACAGAGATGTTCGACGACGCGGTATTGGCGTACGACACATGGAGCACCCCGCGGGCCTCGGCCCCAAACGCCTCGACGATGTCGCGAGCATCAGCCTCGGGACTGTCGTCGACAACGACGACGGCAACGCTGGCGTCAATCCGTTCGTTGGCAATCATGTGGGTGATGTTGCCGAGCAATGCCCGGAGCACCTCGGGCCGGTGGTAGGTGCAGATGCCGATCGCGATGGCGGTGACCGGGCTGGCCGTGCCCGTCACGCGACGGCCTCGGTTACCCCACCGTTGTCCAGCAGCTTTGGCTCACCTGGAATGGGCACGTCGGGTTCTGGGTGACTCGGTTCCGGTTGCGGCCGACCGGCAATACACACCACCCACGCGAGCATCAGCCACAACGCGTTCCACTGGGACACGAAGATCGATTCCGAGAGGGAGATGATGATTGCTCCGACGAGCGTGCCGCGCACGAAGATCGCCAGATCGTCGACCTGCCGCGACACGTGGACCATCCCGGCAAAAAGGGCGACGTACAGCCCGACGCCGATCAATCCGAGATCAAGCCCGAGTTGCAAGAATCCCGAGTGGGCATGCGCGGCGGTGAAGCCGATCATCCGGTTCATGCCATAGGTGACCGGTTCGTTGGCGTTGATCCACAGTCCGAACAGGCCGTACCCGTGTATCGGCCGGTCGAAGAACACCGGCACGGACGCAGCCCAGATGTCGGTGCGGCTGGTGAAGGTGAGGTCCTTGTTGTACAGCCGCAAGAAGTACGGAAACACCGTCAGCAAGAACACCGGCGACAGCAGCAGCGTGGTGATCGCCAGCACCTTGCGGATCGCAGTACCCGCAGTGGCATGCTCCACCCGCGTGAGTCCGAACATGTAGGACGCGGCGAACACGACGGCCACACCTGCTCCAGTCGTGGCCGACTGGGTGAGCAGCACCAGCAGAATCGTCAGCGTCAGCCACAGCGTGCGCCGTGTCACCCGAACGTTGTACAAGATAGCGAACGCCACGATGAGCGCGATGCCGAGCACGTTCTTGTGACCGAAGCCGCCACCGATCCCGCCCGGACTGCTCAGTGGGTTGTCCTGGCCGGAGAGTGTGTCGACTGCGCTCGACGAACGTGCCCTCGACACCAGGAGCAGGTGGAGGTAGGTGGAGGCAACCACGATGCGAGCGAAGCCGGTGAGGATCCGGCGACCATCGCCGGCGGACAGGCGGGCCATGCCGATGCACAGGATCATCGTCGGGACGTACGCGGTGCGCACCATGAACTGCGTGGCTTGGGACTCGACCGACCACAGGTACGAGGCGGTCCCGAAGCCGATGATGCACACCACGGGCAGGCTCAGCCGAAACGACAACCGGCCGGTCAGCAATCCTGCGGTTCCTGCGGCCGCGCACACCAACAACACCAACAGTTCACCGACGATCTTGTTCCGATCGGCCAGATCGATCGCGTATGCCCCAACCAGGATCGTCCAAGCGAAGGCGGTGCCGTGGATCGCGACGGCGTGGAGCAGGCGATCGGCCGACGTCTCCGGGCCAGGCCCCGAGCCCGACGAGCGAGGGAACATGGGGTTCGGCGTCGGCCGCAATTCCATCGTTCGACGGGACACGCCGCAGCTTACCGCGACGTTCTCACGTGTGGCGGCATACGGCCCGTCAGCGAGCAAGCGGAATCGTGAGCAGCCAGTTGTCGATTCCCACCAGGTCACCAGCGAAGGCGACGGCAACGGTTGCCGCAAGCATCACGATCGTGCAGCGCAGGTCGACGCGGATCGTGGTCAGGCCGAGGCGGCGGAGAGCGATCTGGCTCGTCACGTACAACGGTATTTCGCTGGTGGCAATCGCGATCACCGCACCGCCCACCCCGATCCAGGAGTACAACACCGGCAACCACACCAACACCCACACCAGCCCGGCGATGTTGGCCCAGACCGCATTGGCGGGTTTACCGATGGCCAGGAATGCGGTGGAACTGGCCCAGTAGAGCACGGCGAACCACGAGCCGCAAGCCAAGGCCGGGGCCATCCACGCTGCGGCCACATACCGATCGTCGAACATCACCAGCGCCGCCGGGACCATCGCGGTGCTGACCGCTCCCACGGCGACGGCCAGCAGCGGCAGGTAGCGGCGTTTCATGTCGCGCAGGACCACACCAACGCCGGGGGTGCCCGATTCGAGGTTGGCCTTTGACAACACCGGGAACACCGCTCGCGAGGTCACGCTCTTGATCAACTCCCGCGGCAGGCTGCCGATCGTGTAGCTGAGCGCGTAGACCCCCAGAACGGTCGTGCTCAGCAGCCCGCCCAGCAGGATGCGGTCGATCTGTTCGTTGAAGAACATCACCCCCGTCGCCAGGAACACCCACTTGCCGAAATGGAGCATCTCGGTTCGTGCCGCTCGTTCGAGACGCAATGAGTTCCTGGGGCCGTCGAGGACGGTGTGGCTGACGATCAGGCGGATGAGATGCAGCAGCACCGATGCCGCGGCAAGCGCGACGATCGACCGCGTCGCCACGGCGACGATGATCACGGCGACGGTGGTGATGATGTGGGCGAACAGGTCGAAGAGAGCGAGCGCACGTTGCCGTGAGTGACGCACCAAGAGGTCGTAGTTGGTGGAGGTGGCACCGGCCAGGATCGAACCGATGCCGGCCAACGGGATGATCCACACCAGTTCGTCCACCCCGTATGCGCCGGCAACCGGGCCGGCGACGGCGCACAAGAAGGCGAACAGCACGGCGCCGCGGATGATCTGCATCGTCCACGAGGTGTTCAAGAACACCGGGTCGTCGCCACGCGGGCTGCGCACGATTGCCTGTCCAAGTCCGCCATCGGACAGCAACTCTGCTCCGATCGCGACCGATGTCGCGAGGGCCATGATTCCGAACGCCGCGGGGTCGAGGAGCCGGGACAACGTGATGCTCGACACAGTGCGGATCATCACCGTCGCACCGAATGCACCAACGGACCAGAATGGGCTCTCGGCGTTGAACACCCGAGCCGTCATCCTGTCAGGGCTGCCTTCGGTTGTCGCCACGACTGCCTTCACGCGAGGCCCCGACGGTGTCGCCGAGACCACCGACACGGGGCGATGCGGCTCATCCGCGTGAAACCTGACCGGCGCCGAGAACCTCGCAACGACGCAGGTGCGCGCTCATGTCATCGAGCCACCGATCGGTTCCATGGACGCGGATGGCATGTTCGCGAGCTCGCTCTCCCAACGTTGCCGCGGCAACCTGATCGTCCACGAGCGAGGTAACCGCGTCGCGTAATCCGGCGGTGTCGGCGATGGGCACGCCGCGGACCACGTTCCCTGCGCTGAGCGCCTCCTGCGCACCTTGCGCGGTAACGATCACCGGCCGCGCACAAGCCATCGCCTCGAGCACCGATGTGAACCCGGCGTCGATTTGGTTCTCGCTTGTCGGCACAGCTACCACGGTGGCGCGGCGGTACAGATCCCGTAAGGAGCGCATATCGAGATCGACGAAGCGCATCCGTTCGGGCACCGACACGGGCATCGTCGTCGACGACCCGGCAGCATCAGGCGACACCGCACAAACCTCGACGTCGACGTCGAGCCCGTCGACTGCGGCTGCCAAGGTCGCATAGTCGCGATGCTCCTTGCCAGCGCTGGCAACCAACGTCGTGTCGGTGGGAGCGGCGCTACCGGGTGTAAAGAAGTCCGTATCGACGGGCGTGAGCAGGGTCACCATTCGGCTGGCGCAGGCCGGGCCAACCATCGGCCGGAGCACCTCAGCTTTGCGTTCCGTCTCGACCGTGATCACCGGGGCCAGATGCAAGAGCCGAATCAAGCGCAGCCACCACCGCACCCGCGCCCCGCGCGGCGTCATCACGTTGAAGCCGATCATGCGCGCCCGCGATGGCCGAAACAGCGACAGCAGCAGCAGCGCGAACCCGATCGCTTCCGCATTCCCATAGACGAACCCGCGACGAGCGTCGGCGCGGACGTGCCAGGCGATCTGCCACGACGTGTCTCTGCCGACGATCTTGCCCATCACCCGGTCTGCCATGCCGAGCTTCATTCCCCATGTGGACACCGCGAGTCCGCCAGTCCGTTCGGCCAGTTCCAACAGCACGTGCCGTGGCCGCTCGCCGTGGTCGATCTCTGCCCGATACGCCGCGAGATCGATCTTCTGGCCGAGCGCGACCACGAAGGTTGCGGGTGTGGATGACCGGGTCGGCATGGTCCTATGGCCTCCAGTGCGCGGGCACGCGGCCCGGTGCTAACGGTGTGCAACCTGGCGATCGAGGCAATGTCATCGCCACCGTCGCCGTAACGATCTGGTGCTTGCCTTGGCCCGCATGCGGCGCAGCACACCAGCTTCGTGAGCGATCCCTCGCTCGAACCTCGCCGTCGCCACCCACGAGTCGTCGGCGCGATGCTCGGCGACGAGCGCCGACCGGAACACCGACTCGGTGGCCAGCGACGCCACCTCGCGTATCGCCGTCAACGGGACACCCGCGTGGACGAGGTCGCGATCAACAACCTCACCGTTGGTCGTGCCGGCGGTCGGATCGATGACCCGGAGATCGATCATCGATTCGATACCGGTGAGGAACGCTCCGACCGCCCGGTCTCGCGGATCAGGCGCATTCCTGCGCCGACGCCGCCGGCGGGCCTTGATCAACACGATGACACCGATGTAGAGCATGAGCGCTACGAAGAGCACACCCGCGACGATTGCGACGAATGCGGCCAGCGTCAGCTGTCGACCGGCATCGGCAATGACAGCGGTTTCGGGAACCTCACTGTTGTCGGGCAACGTCGTTTGGGTCGTCATCGGAGCCGGTGCCGGGGGCTGCTCGTCAGTGAGCTCGTCGGTCGGGGCGATCGCCCCATCGCCTCGCGACGGCGACAACGTGCTTGCCGCGTCGGGCAGCGGGTCGAACGGCACCCAGCCGAAGGACTCGAACTCGATCTCCGGCCACGCAACAGCTCGACTCGAGCGGGCCACCGTGCCCGATCCATCGTCAGTGATGTCGGTTTCGAATCCCACCGCAATGCGCACCGGTAGCCCGATCGCGGCGGCAAGGAGGCCGTACATGGCGACGAACTGCTCGTCTGCACCGCGGCGGCTGAGGTCGATGAAGAGGTTGAGCACGGCGATGGAGTGGCCGGGAGGACTGTCGGCATCGAGCACGAACCCATTGCGCAGGTACGCGGCCAGTGCCTCGGCTCGTTCGTAATCGTTGCGAGCACCCGCCGTGATCGAACTGGCCAACTCGAGCAGTTGCGGCGAGGGAGCGAAGTCCCCGACGAAGGGTGACGCCGCTCGGGCCGCCCGTGCATATGTCAGCTGGGCCGGAGCAACAACGAACGGTTGCAGCCCGACTTCGTACGTGGTGCCCGGCACTGGCGCGGCCTCGGCGAGCAGGCCGCTCCTTCCGCCGTCGACACGCACCCTGCTGGTCACCGACAGCGTTCGATCGATCGACGGGAGCCACGCCGCGTCGAGCTCGCCGATCGTGACCGTCACCCGGTCGGTCGGTAACGCCTCGTCACCTTGGATCAGCACCGAGCCCGCTCGGCGGTAGTCATCTGCGGGAAGCCAGGTGCGGCCATCATAGCGAGTGAGACCGACAAGCCTCCACCTGGTTGGAACCTGCAACGTCGTGGTGAAGAAATCCGTTGGCGGCGACAGGCTTCGCCACTCGTCCAGCCGTGCCAGCGGGCTGATGCCACCGATCGGCACGACCGGCGACTCGAGCGTGAGTCGCGGGTCGTATCGCTGCGCCGAAACGTGATCGGACACCACCAGGGGGATCGACGCGACGAGTGCGGCGACCACGACGACCGCGATCGTCGTGACCCCCGATCGGTGGGACACGTTCGGCGACGCGAGTACGCCGAGCGAGGCGACCATGAGCGCGGCGATCGACCACGCGGGCGGTGGGCCCGCAGGGGCGGCGAGCAGTGCCACAAGACCGAGCAGCGTGATTGGTGCGAGCAGCGCCGCTCCGGGTCGCCGATGCATCACCCGGTCTGCGCCAAAGGCGGCGGCGATCGACGAGTACAACGCGAGCGCACCGACGCCGGCTGCGAGGGGTGGCGACGGCCACACGGTGCCGAGCAGATCCCCGACACCGCTGACGGGTGCCCGAACGAGATCGTCGGGCAGTTCGCCACTGATCGCATTGATCACGAAGCCCGTCGCAATCAGCGAAACCGAGCCGATGAGGAGCACCCTGGCCCACCAACGCAACGGCGAAACCAGCATCGCTGCCAGCGCCGTGCCGACCGTGGCGATCAGAACCGGAACCACTCGGTACTCGGGCGTGAAGATGGTTTCGGTGAGATGCACCACAACCGAAACCGCCACGGTGGCGAACAGCGCGCCGACGATCCGCTGGAGGAGATTGGCGGAGACGCCCCAGCGGCTCATGCGAAACCCGAGCCACGCCGCCAGAGCGCGGCGAACTGCTCGGCGTTGGTCACATCGACGGAGCGACGGGCACCCTGGCGGGCCACAACTCCGTCGTGCAGCCGCACGAGGTACAGGCTCTGGGCGAACAACGGGTTGCCGGCCAGCTGGGCGATGACCGGGGACGTCGCTCCGGCGATCAGGAAGATCTGGTCGCCCGGCTCGGAGCTGAGTCGCAGCTGCGTGGACCGCAGTGTTGCGGCCGCACCCGTGCGCTGCACACGGGTGAACAACTCGAGCGCCTCCTGACGGGTGCGCAGAGCTCTCGCCGGGCCGGGGGCATCGTGGTCGAACGTCCGCGCGACCACGTTGATGCCCAACTCCAGCGACTCACACACGATGCTGCTGGCGATCTCAACGGCGTCTTCGAATGCAGCAGCGGTGAGCCATCGGTCGGACGTTTCCAGCACGACGAAGCGTGTGGTGCGCTGCGGTTCGATGTGATCGCGCACCACCAATGTGCCGGTCTTGGCGGTGCTGGCCCAGTGCACCAGCCTGGCATCGTCGCCGACCACATACTCACGCAGCGAGCGGAAATCGGCGATCGGATCTCGACTGAATCGGTTGACCACCGCTCCGGCCTGACGCAGGTGGCCACCCGACTGCGGGAGCCGAAGAGGATGAATGACCGGGTGAACATGGACTTCGGCGGTGACGTCGTGGCGGACCGACCGGACCACCAGGGCAAACGGATCACTGCGTTCCTCGAGTAGCGGGCCGAGTCGGTGGACACCGCGTCGCGTGGCATGGACGGGGTAGCGCAGCGTCGTCGGTAGCCCGGGTTCGAGCTGAGGCAGCTCAATTGCTCGACGCTGACCGGCGAACTGATCGATCACCACCGTGGGCAGCGTGGTTCGCGACGAGGTGACAGTGAGGACCGCTTCGAACACCGAGCCACGGACCACCAGGCGAGGGACCTCGACACGGTGGAACACGATGCTCGTGGCGACTCTGGGAATGAGCGCGGCGATGATCAACACGACGATGATCGACGCGCCAAGGATCACGAACTCCATGTACCCGGCCAGCAACCCACCAGCGATCATGGCCGCGGCGGCCACCGCCAGACCGACGCCGGCGCGTGTGAACCGCAGCTTGGTCGATCTAGCCATCGCTTTGGGTGGTGCGTACTCGCGGCACCGGCACGCTGTCGAGCACTTGGCGGAGAACGTCCTCGGCCAGCACCCCGTCGATCTCGGCTTCGGTGGTGACCGCGACACGATGCGCAAGCACGGAGTGGCCGACCGCCTTGATGTCGTCGGGCGTGACAAAATCTCGACCGGCACCGAGTGCATACGCGCGAGAGACAGCAAGCAGGATCAGCGTGCCGCGGGTGCTGACACCGAGGCGAAGATCCTCGTGTTCCCGTGTGGCTTCTAGGATGTCGGCAACATAGTTGCGCAACGGAAGGCTGACCGATACCGCTCGGACCGCTTCGATCAGCCCACGGAAACCATCGGGTGGCAACACAGCCGGCAGGGTCGCCAACATGACGCCGTTGTCTTGGCGGCCCATCAGTTCCAGTTCGCTGGCCCGATCGGCGTAGCCCAGCGAGATCTTCATCGCGAACCGGTCGAGCTGCACCTCTGGAAGCGGGTAGGTCCCTTGGAAATCGAGCGGGTTCTGTGTGGCGACCACCATGAACGGGCTCGGCGCGGGTCGGCTGACGCCATCGGAGGTGACTTGGCGTTCCTCCATCACCTCGAGCAACGCAGCCTGCGTCTTGGGCGAGGCGCGGTTGATTTCATCGGCGATCAGGACGTTGGTGAATGCCGGACCCCGGCGGAACGTGAACTCACCCTTGACCGGGTTGAACACCGAAACACCGGTGATGTCCGACGGCAACAGGTCGGGGGTGAACTGCACACGCTTGACGTCACCACCGATCGACGCGGCGATGGCCTTGGCGAGCGAGGTCTTGCCGGTCCCCGGCTTGTCCTCGATCAGCAGGTGACCCTCGGCGAGTAGGCACGACACCGCAAGGCGAACCTGTTCGGACTTGCCACGGATCATCGTTTCGATGTTGGCCTGCAACCGGCCCACGGCGCTGGTGGCTTGCTCGCGGGAGAACTTAATGGGTGCCGGCGCGGTGGATGCCGACGCGGTGGATGCCGACGCGGTGGATGGTGGCGATTCGATCATCGGTACGTCACGTTCAGTTCGGGGGATGCGGTCATGGTGCTCCGGCGGGAGGAGGTTGCGCGGGCGCGGGAGGGGGCGTGGGCGGGGGTGTGGTGGGGGGCGGGGGCGGATCGGTGGGGGGCGGCGTCGAGTCGCTCACCGTGACCGTGAAGGTACCCGACGCGGTACCCCCGTCAGCGTCCACGATGGAATAGGAGATGATCACGGTCGCCGGGGCGGTCAGCGATGCAGAGCGCGTGAAGGTGATCACACCGCCAGAAGCCGACACGCTGCCAAGCGACGCGGAGATGGGTTGGACCGTCATGGTCAACTCGGTGGCGAGCCCGTCGGGGTCACTGTCGTTGGCGACAACGTTGTTGGAAACCGAGCTCTGCGTCGCCAAATCGATCGTCGCCGAATCCGCCGCGGCGACGGGGATGCGATTCGTCACCGTCACGGTGAGTGTGCCCGCAACGCTCACCGCGCCATCGGTGACGACGTAGCCAATCACCACCGACCCGAGCGCCCTGCCAGGCGTGTACACCACGCTGTTGCCACTGACCGCCACCGACCCGGCCGCAGCGGCGGGCGACGTGATCGTGGGGACGCCGAACAGCCCCAACACATCGCCGTTGGCATCGGTGTCGTTGGCTATGACCGCAACCGTTACCGGCACCAGCCGCGCCGTACTGGCGATATCGGGCACCGCCACGGGCGCAGCGTTGGAGACGGCCACCGTGACCGAGGCCGCAGAGGTGAGTCCACCTATGTCGGCGATGCGATAGGTGAATGTCGCCGTACCGACAAATCCTGGGGCGGGCGAGAACGTCACGGCACCGGCGGTGAGTCGGGGGGTTCCGTTCACCCCGCCCTCGACGGACAACACGCGCAGCACGTCACCGTCGATGTCGGTGTCGTTGGCCAGCACGGGCACGGCCACATCCCGGTTTCGTGCCGTCGTCGCGACGTCGGCAACGGCCAGAGGTGCCCGGTTCACCGTGATCGCAACCGTACCGCTGGAGACGGCACCGCACGTGGTCCGCACGGAGTACCCCACGATGGCGACGCCGTTGAAGCCGACCGCAGGCGTGTACGTGACGACCGAGCCACCGCCGCTCAACGCGGCCGAACCGACAGTCGGCGCAGCGACCGTCACGGTGGTTCCGGCGGGCACGGTGCCAGCCGCGCCGAACAACGCCACCGCCACTGGCGTGTCGAAGCGGGTCACCGCGTTGATCGGCGCGAGGACAGGCACAGTCGGGCACGCCTGCACCGAAACGGTCACCACGGCGCTGCTCGTTGCGTTCTGCGCATCGCGTATCGAGTAGGTGAATGTCACCAGCCCGCTGAAGTTGTTGACCGGGGTGAACAGAACCCGGTCACCGCTGACCGCAGTGGTGCCGGCGATTGCCGGACTGGGTTGCGTGACGCTCACCAACGTCAGGACGCCGCCATCGGGATCGAGGTCGTTGTCCAGCACGGCAATGACCGATGGCACCGACAGCGTTGCGAAGGCATCGGCCGTGGCAATGGGCGCAGCGTTGGGCGGCGGTTGCACCACGACCGTGATCGTGCCGACCGCGGTCTGATCATCGACATCGGTCACGATGTAGGACATCGTGTACGTCCCAGGGTTGGTCAGAGCCGTCACCCGAACCGTGCCGCCAGTGTTGACCACGGTCACCCCTCCGGCCGGCGATGGCGTGCCGACTGCCGACAGCCGCAGTGTTGCGTTCGTTCCATCAGGATCGACGTCGTTGACCAGGGGCGCAACGACGGCGGTTGTCCCGAAGATGACAGTGAGGAGATCGGGGTTCGCCACGGGGGCGACACGTATCCGTTCAGCCACCGCAATGGTCACTGTCGCCGATGCCTGCTCGCCAGATGGGTCGGCCACGATGTAGGACACCGTTGCCGCACCGGCGAATCCGGCCGGAGGCGTGTAGCGGATCTGCCCTGATGTGATTTCGGCGCGCCCTTGCGATGCGGTACCGATGCTGACAATGCGCAACACGTCTCCATCGGGGTCGATGTCGTTTGACAGCACATCGATGGTCACCGCTGTCTCGTAGGGCGCGGTCTGCAGATCCGGCAAGGCGATCGGTCGGGTGTTCGACGTCGGGCGGGCAACCACCGTGACCGACAGCGTTGCTCGCGACTGGGCCTGGAACGAGTCTTGGATGATGTAGGTGAGTACGTAGGTGGTGAGTTCACCGTTCGGGGGGGTGAACACGATCGCCCGATCGGCGTTGACCGTGGCCGCACCGCTCCGGGTCACCGGCGGGCCGGCGAAATCGAACGGCAGCCCGTCGGGATGGCTGTCGTTGTCGAGCACGCGAACCGTGGCGACCTCACCGGGGAAGATCTGCACGCTGTCGTTGCGGGCCAACGGCGTGGAGCCGCTGCGCGGGGTCACCTCGACCGACACCGTCGCCGTGGCCGCCAGGCCGTCAGCGTTCATCACCGTGTAGGTGAACCGCACCGTCCCCGTCGCTCCGACGACCGGGGTGAACTGCACCGTGGTCGGCGAGACGCGGGCAACGGTGCCGCGGCCCGCTGGAGGCTGCGTCAACGAGTCGACGACCAATTGGCTCCCGGAGGGGTCGACGTCGTTGGCAACGACGTCAATGGTGGTCGGGACCGAGGCCGAGGTCGCGAAATCGTCGACTGCGGTTGGCGGCTCCACCGTGGTGACTGGCTCGACGAACAGGGCGACCCGCGCCGTATCTTCCAGGCCCTCGGCGTCGGCGACGGTGTAGTCAAATGCCACCAGTCCCGCGACGGTTGGGCCTGGCACCACATCGACAACCTGGTCAGCCGTGATCGTCACGGTGATTCCGGGGACGTTCGACACACTCATCAGCCGGAGCGCGTCGCCATCGGGATCGGAGTCGTTCGCCAACACCTGAATCTGCACACGCTGATTCGCAGCCGTGGAGGCGCGATCATCGAGCGCCACCGGCGGCCGGTTCGCGCGCGCAGCGTTCTCGACGACCACTTCGACGTTCGCGGTCGCTTCGCCGCCGTAACCGTCGAGGGCGGTGTATGAGAACCGATCGGTGCCGGTGAACCCGGCGCTCGGTTCGTATCGGAGAACGCCCGCATCCCCAATTGCCGATGACCCATGTTCGGGTTGGCTGAGCGATGTGACAGAAAGCGGATCGCCTTCGTTGTCGGAGTCGTTGTCGAGCACCGCAACATCAACCGGCGTGTTGGCCAATGTGACGGCTCGGTCGTCGGCCAGCACGGGGGCGGTGTTGCGACCGCTCCCGATCAGTTCCACGGTGACGGTGGATGCTGATTCCAGGTTACCGATGTCAGCGATGCGATACTCGAACGAGATCGTCCGGTCGGCTGACGTATCGGGCGAGGCATAGTTGACGCGGCTCCCCTCGAGCACGGTGACCACCCCATCGGCAGCGTCGAGCGGGCCGGCGTCGATCACCGACAGCGGATCGCCGTCGGGGTCGACGTCGTTGGACAGCACGCCAATGGTGACCGAGCGGCCGGTACGCGTCGTGATCTGGTCGGGCCGGGCGATCGGCGGCTCGTTGATCTGATCGTCGTCAAGCGGACGACTCGTGGCGTCGTCGGACGAGAAGATCCCAGCGACATCGGCGCTCTCGTCGAGGGTGCCCACACCATCGGCGGCCGAACCATCGGGATTGATCACGATGGTTCGTTTCGAGAACTTGTCCAGCTCGACCAAACCGGTATCGACGACGGTGAACGCGTAACGCGAACCGGGGTCGTCGATCACGATCGGGCCCGATGAGGTCCACCCGCTGAGGCGCCGTTGCGAGGGTTCGCCGCGCTGGCCTGCGGTCACGGTACCGCCGTCCCAAGCGAGGACGATCACCTCGGGGCTACCCGGACGAACGAGCACAGCCCGTTGTTCGTCGGCGATCAACTGCGCTGCAGCGAGGTCGCCGAACGAATCGATCTCGACCGAGCGAGCGACCGCTTCGGGTTCGACGCACGACATCGTCGTCGCCGCAATCACAGCGACGCAGTCCGCTGATGGGTCGGGATCCTGGACCGCGATCTCCGCGCCCTGCACGGCACCCGGAATCTCCACCGAGGTGAGCTCACGCAGCCACCGCAACCGGTTCGTCGACGGATCGAACACGGCGGGATCGTTGCCGGCGGCAGTCAGCCGAAGTTCGGTGCCCGGCGCCGCCAGGCTCGCTTCGGTGACGGACTCGCCATCGAAGCTGCCGTAAGTACCACGTGCCGTGTCGACGAACCACAACGTGCCATCGGGGGTCGCCACCCAGTCGGTGAAGCCGTCGCCGACCGGCACTTGATCGCCACGCGTGCCACCTGCATCGATCCGCTGCATGGTGAGCGCCGCAGCATCGACGAGGTACCCGACCGAACCGGCCGCCACCAGGGCGGACCGCTCGTCGACCGGGGTTGGCCCGGTACTGGTGGATTGCACGCTGCCGTCGCGCCCGTCGAGCACAGTGATGGATCCATCACCGCGGTCATGCACGAGGACGACTGAGTCGAGGTCGGCGAGATCGTAGGCAGTTGGATCGGAGTCGAGTTCGATGGCAATGCTCGGGCGTTCGCTACGCGCCGCCGAGAGCACAACTCGGCCACGCGCTTCGCCCGACATCCACACCGTGGCGACGCCACCTTGCACGGAATCGGTTGACGAAACGGACACGGTGACGAGCACGGCCAAGAACGCAGCCGCTGCACACAGGACGGCGACGGTCCGCGCCGCGACGCCGAACGACGGGACGACCGCCGTACTCGCATCTCGTCGCATCGTTGCCTGCATCTCCGAAACCCTTTCACGTTGTCCGGCCGCAGTCTGGGTGGCCCGGCAGTGAACCACCTCGACGTTGTTGACTGGTGAAGTCAACCGGTGATGATGCCCGATGTTACGGGATTCCAGACCGGAGCATCAGGCAGCAGGCCGCTCCGGATCGTGTCGGGACTGGGCGTCCGGCGCGATCTTGGCGTGTGCTATAACATTCCGCCCGTTCGACGGACGACAGGAGTGTCCATGAAGGTTTCACACAGGATCAAATCGGCGGTCGTTAGCCTACTGATCGCATCGGTGGTAGCCGGCACGACGCAAACGGTGACGGCAGCGCCGCAAACCGAGGGGCCACGTACCGAAGCTGTCGTCAAATCGTTGTATGCGGCCTACAACATCAACGGTCCAGCGGTGACCATTGGGGGCGTGCCGTTCCAGGCAGGAACGACTCCTGGATTCACCGCCGGTCCGAATGCCGAGTGCGTCGGCAACCCAACGATTCTGCCGGCAACGACGGCGGAGATGAACGAGATGCTGCGCTGCTTCACCTGGGGCGACGATCAGGCCCCTGGATTTATCCGGGTGGCAGGCGTGCCCAGCGGGGTCTACGAGGTCAGCCTGTGGAGTTGGGAAGACAGCACCGCCAGCTACTTCGACGTCACCATCGAAGGCACGGTGTACACCATTCACACCACGTTGCCGAACCAGTGGACGTTGCTCGGACCGTTCCGGGTGCAGGTGGTCGACGGCACGTTGAACGTGTCCACCCTGGGTGCCGCTGGCAACCTGGCAGGAATCAGGATCGACCGATTGATCGAGACCGCCGATCCGGGGACCACACCTCAGACCCGGTTCGAACCCGTCACGCCGACGCGCATCTTCGACACCCGGCCGACGTCGCGGGTCAACTACCTCGGCGCCAAGCCGCCCACCGACTCCACGACGACGGTCCAGATCACCGGTCAGGGTGGCGTTCCGGCCACAGGCGTGGTCGCCGTGGCAGTCAACGTCACCGCCACCGAGGCCGCTGGTGTGGGCTTCGTGACTGCGTTCCCAGCAGGGGCGGGTCGACCATTGACATCCACCCTCAACACCCAGGTTGCCGGTGACACAGTGCCGAACATGGCCATCGTGGCACTGGGTGCGGGCGGCGCCATTTCGCTCTACACCAACAGTTCAACGCACTTGGTCGTCGATGTCGCCGGATACTTCACCAACAGCATCGCGTCCTCGGCCGGGCGATACTTTCCGATTGACCCCCTGCGCGTGCTCGACACCCGCCCGACCAGCCTGATCGGGTACGCCGGTGCCAAGCCGACGATTGGCTCGATCGTCAACGTCCCGATCCGCGGACGGGGCGGGGTTCCGCCCAACGCCGGTGCGGTAGCGATCACGCTCACCGGAACCGAGGCCGACGGTGCCGGTTTCGTCACTGCGTTCCCCAGCGGTATCGCCATTCCGACCGTTTCG
>JANNHO010000424.1:0-9933 GCA_031404435.1 Acidimicrobiaceae bacterium
AACGGTTCGCTCGGGTCGGTGTTGAGCAGCACCACCTTGATCTCCCCGCGATATGCCGAGTCGATCAGACCGGGCGTGTTGGCCAAGCCGATTCCGTGTTTCAAAGCCAGCCCGCTCCGCGGCAGGACGAACCCGGCATACCCAACTGGGATGGCGATGGCGATGCCGGTAGGGATCAACGCCCGCCCACCGGCTGGGGCGATGATCGCGTCGTCTCGGGCGCGTAGATCGAGACCGGCATCACCGGGATGGGCGTACGCCGGGAGCTCAAGCTCGGCATCGAGCTGGACGATCGGAACAGACAGCATCGTGGCGCAGCCTACGGTTCACTCGTCGACCTACGGGCAGCCCGACACAAGCCGAACCACCTACGCAACGCGTGGGTCGATCCAGCGAAGTTCGCGGAACCGGCCGAAGTCTCCATCGACGCTGACCAGATCGGCACCGTGCTCAATTGCGGCACTCGCGATGTATGCGTCGTTCACGAGGTTGCCAGAAATATGGTGCTGACGGCACAACCGCTCGACGATCTCCCGGTGCCGCGAACCGGGACTCACGGCGATGTGGGTCGAGTCAACCTCGATGTTCGACCGGAAATCGAATAACGTTGCCACTGGGCTCGGAACGGGGAACACACGCGGGTTCGAACAAACGCGCAGGACCGCCACCCACACCAGGTCGATCGCTCCGAACGGTTCGTCGGTCGCGAGCATCCTTTCGCACCACTTTCGCACCTCGTGATGATGAGGATGGTCCTGGCGATGCCAGGCGATGAGCACGGGACTTTCGCGACCTCCGCGCTCTGCAGCAGCGGCTCGGCGACCAGTTCCATCGAGGCGTACTCCTGCACACGGGCACGGCGACGCACGCCTACGGTGAGCGCCTCGTTGCCCGGCCGATCTCCTCCCTCTGGGCCGATACGGCCACGGGTCAGGAACACGGGCCGCAGCTCTGACAAGCGGCCGATCCTGCTTGGCGCGAAGTCGTTCCCGCCGAACCTCGCCGCTGCACCGGTCGCCGTGGCACGTACCTCACTACGCTCCACCCTGATGAGCGCTGCCGCACCTGCGACCCGACCTCCGAGCGTTGATACGCTTGCTCGCACGCTGACGGGCAGCGGGCTTCCGCATCCGATCTGTGTCGACATCGCCCGTGACGCAATTGCCACCGGCGACCCTGCATCGGCGCCGGCGCTCGCCAAGGCGTTCCAGCGCACATTGCTCACTCCGGTCGTCAACGCCACCGGGGTGTTGTTGCACACCAACCTCGGCCGCGCCCCGGTGGCGTTCACCCAGACGGCTCATCCGGTCAACGTCGAGTTCGACCTGGCCACCGGAGAGCGGGGATCACGCCAGCGCGCCGTCGGCCAGCTTTTCGCCCGATTGTGCGGTGCCGAATCGGCGATGATCGTCAACAACAACGCTGCGGCGGTGCTGTTGGTCACCACGGCTTTGGCGTCTGGCCGGCAGGTACTGGTCAGTCGTGGCGAGAGCGTGGAGATCGGCGGAAGCTTCCGCGTGCCCGAAGTGCTCGAACAGTCCGGCGCCACCCTGGTCGACGTTGGCACCACCAACCGCACCCGCCTCGCCGACTACCGCCGCGTCCTCGCCAAACCCAACGCCGACGTAGCAATGGCGCTCAAGGTGCACCCGAGCAACTACCGCGTCGAGGGCTTCGTCGAGGACACCTCCGTCGCCCAACTGGCAACGCTCGGGGTGACCGTCGTGGCCGATATCGGTAGTGGTCTCATCGACGCCACCTGCCCATGGCTGAAGGGACCACCCCCTGCATGGCTGGCGGGCGAACCGGCTGCCGTACAAACCATCGCCGCCGGAGCCGACCTCGTCACCTTCAGCGCCGACAAGCTGCTCGGCGGCCCGCAAGCCGGGATCATCGCCGGGTCAGCCAAGTTGGTCGCGGCATGCGCAGGCCATCCCCTCGTCAGAGCGCTGCGGCCGGGCGGTCTGACCCTCGCCGCACTGCAGGACACGGCACTGTCATACCTGCACCGCCGCGCCGCGACCGACATCACGTTCTGGCGGATGGTCGCCACGCCGCTTGCCCAGTTGCGCGGCCGGGCCGAAGCGATCGCCGCGCAACATCGTGACGTCACCGCCGTGGCGACCGAGGCACTGCCCGGCGCCGGCTCTGCACCCGGGGCGACCATGCCGTCCTACGGGCTCCGCCTTGATGGCGATCACCTCGGCCGGTTGCGATCCTTTGAGCCACCGATCATCGCCCGCGTCCGCGACGGCCACACGTACCTCGATCTGCGCTCGGTCGACCAGATCGACGACCAGCACATCAGGCGCGCCCTCACCCGGGACACCTCATGATGACACCGGCATGATGACACCGGGCATGAGGATCACGGCATGAGGGTGATCGCTACGGCTGGGCATGTCGACCATGGCAAATCGTCGCTCGTGCTCGCCCTCACCGGGACCGATCCGGACCGCTTTGCCGAGGAGAAGCGGCGCGGGCTCACCATCGATCTCGGCTTCGCCCACACCACGCTGCCGTCGGGGGAGGGGATCAGCTTCATCGATGTTCCCGGCCACGTCCGCTTCCTGCGCAACATGCTCGCCGGGGTCGGCGGGGTCGATTGCTGCGTGTTCATCGTGGCCGCCACCGAGGGCTGGAAACCCCAGAGCGAAGAACACCTGCGCATCCTGCAACTGCTTGGACTGAGTCACGGTTTGGTTGCACTCACCAAGGCCGATCTGGTGGACGACGAATGGCTGGAATTGCAGACGCTCGAGGTGATCGATCATCTCGAGGGCTCCTTCCTCGCCGATGCGCCGATCGTGCCCGTCAGCTCCGTCACCCGCGCAGGGCTCGATGCACTCATCACCGAACTCGAGCGGCTGGTCACGGCGACGGCCGAAGCGCACGCGCGGGTCGATGCGTACGACCGACCGCGACTGTGGGTCGACCGGTCGTTCGCCGCAAAGGGCAGCGGCACCGTCGTAACGGGCACGCTCACCGGCGGCTCGTTCGCCGTCGACCAGCACATCGATGTACAACCCGCCGGCGTGAGCGCACGGATCCGCTCGATACAGAGCAACGGCCGCACGGTGACGGCGATCGGTCCCGGCAACCGGGTGGCGTTGAACCTGGCGGGGGTTGATCACGACCGGATCGCTCGCGGCGACGCAGTGGTCCAGGTTGCCCAGTGGCGACCGAGTCGGCGTGTTGATGCGACGCTCGACGTACTTGCCTCGCTCGACCACGATGTGTCCCGGCGCGGCGCCTACGTCGCTTACGTGGGCTCGGGCGAGTGGCCGGTGAAGATCCGCATCCTCGGCCCCGACACGATCCAACCGGGAATGTCCGGCCTGATCCGCATCCACTTGCCCAGCCCGCTGCCGCTCGTGCACGGCGACCGGTTCATCCTGCGCGAATCGGGCCGCAACGAAACCGTCGGCGGCGGCGAGGTGCTCGACGTGGCACCGGTGCTGCCGGCATCGAAGGCCCGCCCCGACCGCAGCATCGAGCGGTTGATCGGCGAGCGCCGATGGACAACCACCGCCGACCTGCTCGCGCTCACCGGCCAACAACTGGACCCCACGATCGGGCAGTGGGTGGTATCGCCCGAAGCACTCGCCACGACCACCGCCGACCTCCAAGCCCGCATCTTCGGTGCCGGCCCGCTCGGGCTGGATGTCGCCACGCTCGACGATCGTGAGCGGGCGGTGCTGGCCACGATGGCCGGTGTGCGCGTTGAGAGCGGTCGAGCCCTCCCCGTCGACGCGATCGACGAGTTCGCCGACCATCCACTGCTCGAGGTACTGCGCACCGGCGGCGCCGCACCACCGGAACCGTCCGGGGTCGATCGGGCCACCCTGCGCGAACTGGTCCGGCGAAACCTCATCGTCGAGCGCGACGGCCTCTACTTCCACCCCACAGCGATCGAGCAGGCAACTGCCACGGTGGCGGAGCTTCTTACCGCCACACCCGACGGGATCACAATGTCGCAGCTACGCGACGCGCTCGGGGTGTCGCGCAAGTTTGCGGTGCCGTTGGCCACCGAGCTCGACGCCCGCGGGATCACTCGGCGGCGCGGCGATCTACGGATCGCCGGTCCGCGCCTTTCCGGCGGCTGAGCGACGGTACCCGGCGCACCCCTCGCCGCTGATCGGTCGGCACTGTGGCCTCCAGATCGCGAGCCGCCTTGGCAATCCTGACGTCGTTGGTGATCACCTCGCCGAACTGTGCCGGATCGGCCAACAGCCAGCTGTGACTGCCCTCCACCACCGTGCCCACCACGCCGGAGGCGACACACAACGCCTCGAACGACTCACGCGGCACGATGCCATCGCGAGTCGCCCAGATGATGGTGATCGACAGGTCGTGGTCGCGTAGCGCCTCCAACTCGGCGCGCAGATCGGCGCGCCGCGCCAGGTTTGCCACCTTGATCATCGCTTTCGGATGGCGGATCAGGTTGGGCAACAAGTCCTCCGCCATCACCGGCAGCACCCGGGTGGCCTGACGCAGCGGCCAGATGTCGCTCGGGAAGTGCAGGCCCCAGTCCCACAGCGGGCGCTCGGCCATGGACCGCAACGCCGAACCTCGCCGCCACGACGAACCACCGACCGAGTTGACCAGCACCAACGAACGCACCCGGGAGCGGTAGTCGTGGGCGAAACGGATCGCCACCCCTCCGCCGAAGGAGTGCCCGACGATCACGGCCGGCTCCTCGATCTCCAGCGCATCGAGCAGATCGGCGACCCACTTCGCGTACCCGCTGAGCGAGAACCCCGAATCGGGAAGATCGCCACTACCACCGAAGCCGGGCATCGCCGGGGCGATCACCCGGCAACCCTGCGCAGCAATCGTCTCGGCGACACCACGATAGGTGTGCTGGCCGAGCGCCCACCCATGCAACAACACCACCGGCATCCCCGTCCCGGCAACGCTGTAGGAGGCGGGGCGGCCCTGCACCCACGTCCGCTTGTCGACGGCGATCATCCGTACCGGCTTGCCGCCGTTCAGGCGTGCTTCCGTCACCCGGCACCGGTCACGAACACCACCTCGGTCACGAAGACCACCTCGGTCACGAACACCACCTCGGTCACGAACACCACCTCGGTCACGAACATGCCTTGGTCACGAGCACCCCCTGAGTCACGAACGACATTCTGGTCTCCAGCAGCCGGTTAGGGACGGACTCAGCTCACGAGTCGCTGGTGGCTGGTTGGCGTTCGCGGTAGTCGCGGGCACCGCCGGCTTCGGGTTCCACCTCGAGCGTCACCCCGTCGATCGCCACCACACGCACCGCATCGCCGGCCTTCAGCGGGGTGGCTCGGTTGGTGCGCGCCCGCCAGCGGGCGTTGGCGACGGTGACCACACCCTCCGGGTCGACGTCACCGATCGCCTCGCCGAGCTCGCCGATCATCCACTCGCGCCCGATCGTCGGCGTGGCAAACCGGGTGCGCACCATCGACGGCATCCCGACGATGAAGGTCAGCATCAGGCCACCGATACCAACCACCAATGTCAGCCAACCCACCCGCAGACTCGTACCGGGCAGCGGCTCGAACATCACCAGGCTGGCGACCGTGGAAGCGAGAATGCCAACCCCGGTCCATAGGCGGGGGATGCCAACCTGCACATCGACTGCGAATGCGAACATCGCCGCCACCATCAGCGCCACCGCCCACCCCCGCGCCGGCAACTCGGCCAGGCCGTAGCACGCAAAGAACGCACACACGGCACCGACGACACCGGCGATACCGACCCCGGCGGTGAAGAACTCGAACACCAACAACGCCAGGCCGATCAGCAGCATCAGATACGCCACAGCGGGGCTGGCCATAGTGTGCATCATCTGGTCGATCAGACCGAGCTTGGAAAAGCGCACGAGTGTGGCGCGCAACTCGACATCGCCCTGGTCGTTGACGCCCTCGGTCACAGTGTCGAGCACGCCGCCGGTGTTGTCGGCCAGCCGTTCCACCTCCACGCCGTCCATAGCCAGCACCATGTTGCGGATGGTCGGCACGCCGAGGTCGGGGGTGTCCAGCCGCAGCGCACCGGCCGTTCGGGCCTGCTGAAAGCTGAGCGATCCATTCCGCAACTGCGATCCGGAAGCGCCGAACTCGACCGCCTTGCCCGAGGTCGTATCGATGTCAAACAGCGCCCCGGTATGGCCGATCCTGCTGCCGCTGACCATCGCCGTCACGTCGGCCACGCCCATCAGTTGCGCCGGGCTGCCGTACAGGCGAGCACTGCGCGAGGGGCCGACCCAGATGCCGATCGGCACCGGCGAATCGGCCACGCGCTGCACCAGGCCACCTATCTCCTGTGCGGACGCAGACGCGCCACCAGAGTTGACCTGCAGAATCAGCGCCTGTGCGCCGTTGCCGACGGCCCGGTCGATCGCCGCGTCGATTGCATCGATCACCACGCTGTCGAACAACCCGCTCACCTGCAACACGTCGACCGGGGCAAGACCCGAATCCGTCGCTGTACCTGCGTCGGTGCTGGCCAAATCGCCCGTTGTGTCGCCCGTTGTGTCGCTGGTCGCGGCGCCGGACGGGGGCACTGTTCGGGGGTCGGCGGCCGACGCTGTCGTCGACAATGCCAGTGCGGCACCCACGACGAACGGGGCGACCAGAAAAACAGTGGCTAGTCTGCGCACAAGTGCCTCCGAAGCGCCTGGATCTACGAGAGTTTCTCACCTCCACCCGGCTGGTCATCGTGGCCGGCAAGGGGGGAGTCGGAAAGACCACGGTAACGGCAGTTCTGGCGCGTGCGGCAACACGGTGCGGACTTCGGGTCCTGGTCGTCGACCTCGATGGACGGCCAATGCTCGCTGAGCTCACTCCCGGCATCGAGCACCTCAGCCTCACCGCCGCTGACGCCCTGGCCGAGTACCTGGAAACCCACGGTCTGCGGCGCATCTCCAAGCGCCTGGTCAGCAGCGGCGTGATCGACGTGGTGTCGACGGCCGCACCGGGCATCGACGACATCGTGGTGCTCGGCAAGCTGAAGCAACTCGAACGCGGCGGCGACTACGACGTGATCATCGTCGACGGGCCGGCGTCCGGCCACGCGATCACGTTGCTGATGTCGGCCCGTTCGCTGCTCGACACCGTGCGCGGCGGGCCAGTGCACACGCAGGCCATTGACGTGTTGGAACTGCTCGGCGACGAGTCGCGTTGCCAGGTGGTGCTGGTCACGTTGCCCGAAACCACGCCGGTCAACGAGTTGATCGACACTGCGTACGCACTCGAGGAACGTGTTGGGGTGCGGCTCGGACCCGTCGTCGTCAATGGCGTGGATCTCGGATCTGCCCTGGTGATCAACGATGCCGTCGACGAGGTTCTGGCGGAGGCGGCTCGCTATCGCAACGCCCGGCGAGCGATGCACCGGCGCGAGCTCGATCATCTGGGTGCGGCGTTGGCGCTCGAGCAGATCCACCTCCCATTGCTGGCCAGGTCTGGCCTGACCGCCGCCGATGTCGACTACCTCGCCGAGGGCCTGCTGTGAACGCAGCGGTGCAGCGCTCGGTGCGCGATGTCGTCACCTCGGCTGAGGTGATCGTGTGCTGTGGATCGGGCGGGGTCGGCAAGACCACGATCGCCGCGATCATCGGCCTCGAGCTAGCTCAGGCTGGGAATCGGGTGGTGGTAATCACCATCGATCCGGCCAAACGACTTGCCGACGCACTCGGCGTGGCCGACGGGCTCGGCAACGAACCGGTCCGCATCACAACCAATCCCGGCGACCTGTCCGCCGACCAGTCCAGTTCGGGCGAGCTGTGGGCGGCGATGCTCGATCCTGCGGCCACCTTCGACATGCTGGTGCGCCAGACCGCACCGTCACCGGAGCGGGCCGAGCGGATCCTGTCGAACCGCTTCTACCGCAACATTGCCGGGGCCTTGAGCGGCACGCAGGAGTACATGGCTGCCGAGCGGCTGTATGCACTACACGATGATCCGCGCTTCGATGTGGTGGTCGTCGACACCCCCCCGAGTCGGCACGCGCTCGACTTCATCGACGCACCAGGCACCCTCGCCCGGTTCCTCGACCATGCCGTTTTCAAGCTGATGATGGTGCCGGCTCGGCGGGGGCTGCGCGTGTTGAACGTGGCTGCTCAGCCTGTGCTGCGCTCGATTGGCAAGGTCGTCGGTGGCGATGTGCTGGCCGACGCAATCGGGTTCTTCCAAGCCTTCGAGGGGATGGAAAGCGGTTTCCGCGACCGGGCCATCGCCGTGACTGCGTTGTTGCGTTCCGAGGAGACCCGTTTCGTGCTGGTCGCCTCGCCCAAGCGCGACACCATCGACGAAGCAGCGCTCTTCGCCGCGCGCCTGGGCGATTCCGCGCTCGCCGTCGACGCGGTCATCGTGAACCGCAGCACGCCCGTGTTTGCGCGACCGCGCACCGCCCGACGAAAGGCCGATGCGGCACTGTGGGAGAACTTCACCGAACTGGCGGCACTGGCAGAGGCCGAGCGCGCCCAGGTACAGCCGCTCGTCGAGCAACTCGCCCGTCACGACGCTCGACAGGCCGCCTGGCGGGACGCCGAACCAGTCAAGGGTCCAGGTGATCCGGTGCCGCTCGCCTGGGTCCCGCTGCTCGGCGACGACGTTCACGATCTAGACGCGCTGGAGCAGATCCGCCGGTTGCTCTTCGGCTCGACGACCCCCGCGGGATAGCCTGCCGGTCGTGCACATCCTGGTAGCTACCGACGCCGATTTCGTTCTCGACGACATCCTCGCCGCCCTCTCGGGCCCCGACACGTCGTTCACCGTGTGCCGCAACGGACGCGACGTCGCCGGCGTGGTGAAGGCCAGAACACCCGACATCGCCATCTTCGACCTGCAGATCGGCTCGATGGGCGGCATGGCCACCACGATGTCGCTGCGGCTCGACGAGAGCTCCGGTTTGTTGCCCTACGTACCGATCCTGATGCTGCTCGACCGGCGCGCCGACCTCCACCTCGCCAAGCGCAGCGCCGCCGACGGCTGGGTGATCAAACCCCTCGACGCGCTCACCCTGCAACGCGCAGTCGCCGACATCCTCGCCCTGAAACCCGAGCCGGTCGTCGAGTACACGGCCGCCGAAACCGGCGGTGACACCAGCGACGAAACCGACAGCGAAACGACTGAGGAAGAAGCAGTCGCAGCCGGATAGAGTCCACGACTGCACTTACGGGGTGTAGCGCAGCTTGGTTAGCGCGCCACGTTCGGGACGTGGAGGCCGGGAGTTCAAATCTCCCCACCCCGACCATAAAGCCTCTGGTCACGGGATCTGCGAAAGCAGTCCAGGCCAGGGGCTTCTGCCTTCCGGCGATCGTGGGAGCCACTGCGCGGTCTAACGTGGTAGCGCCACCGAGGGGAGGGCAACGCGATTTCCAGGAAGCCGACCACCCGGTCACATGGAGAAGGGTCGATCTACCGGGAAGCGGAGTCCGGCGGGCACAAGGGCCAATCACAGGCTCGGATCACCTGCCGAGACCACAAGCGGATGTTGGGCGAGATGCTGGAGTGGGCGGTCGCCCGCCGGTACATCAACTGGAACCCGGCGCGGCTCGCGGAGTTGCCGAAGAGTCGCTCTACCACGTACCCCGGTTCGGGCTTCAATATTTCAGAGCGTAGAAGGGTTTCGAGGAACCACACCGAACGACAGCTATGGGCGGGGAGGCCTACTCTTCGATGAGGATCACCAGGGACTCGGGCACGACGCCGTCATGAGCCATCGCCTCGGCCGCTGCCTCGCTCTGCATGGCGGCCATGAGGGCATCAAGATCGGCGACGTCCATGAGAACGGCTACTTGGGTTGGGTTCTCCGGATTGACAAACGTTCTGATGTTTGTGACACCGAGGGTTGGTCTGTACGTCGAGCGCCGTGAGGTCGCGTCCGGAGATGAGGTCGTAGCCGCGCACCTTCAGGTACTCGTGATCGGCGCCCACGACGTCGACCTTGGCC
>JANNHO010000425.1:0-10726 GCA_031404435.1 Acidimicrobiaceae bacterium
ACAGCTCGGCTGCAGCGGCCTGGACCGGAGATGTGGCCACCGGTACTGCGGCCACCACCAGTGGGGTGAGTGCCAGAGCGACAACCACCGACCCCCATCGTCGCCGCTGCGAACGTGTAGCTGTGCCGTGCATGACCGAACCTCCGTGAAGTGCGTGCGTGTGTGTGTGTCTCGACGATCTGGGCAGGATTCCTCTCGGAAACCGAGAGGAATCCTGCCCAGATCTGGATGTGTGGCTGACTGGAACTAGGCGACGACGTCGATGCGGTCCTGTGTCGCGGGCGAGACCGCTCCAGCGGCGTTGAGGTAGGCCTCAAAGGCGTCGGTGTCGACGTCGCCGCCGACGCGGTCGGTGCCGGAACGCAACACGGTGAAGCCGTCACCGCCGTCGGCGAGGAAGCTGTTCACCGTGACGCGGTAGGAATCAGCCGCAACCAGCGGCGCGCCTCCGAGAGTGATGCCGCTCACCACGTCGAGGCCGCACGTCGCGTCGGCGGTGTTGCCGAGCGAGAGGTCCCAGGTGTAGTGCAGTCCGGCGGATGGCAGCAGCACACGCGATGAGGTGCTGTTGGTCCCGCAGAACTGCTGCTCGAGCATCGTCTCGATCTGCGCTCCGGTCAGCGTCATCGTCACCAGCGAGTTGCCGAACGGCTGCACGGTGAACGCCTCGCCGTAGGTGACGACCCCATCGCCTTCGCCCGCCGGGCCGCCTGCGAACAACAGGTCGGCCCGGACGCCACCGGGGTTCATGAACGCCATGACCGCACCGCCGGTGGCGGGAGTGGAACTGGCGGCGAGTTGGGCGTCGGCGATGACGTTGCCGAGTGACTGCTCCAGGGATGCGTCGTTGGTGCGCAGGATGTCGGCGGTGATGTTGCCGATTGGCCGGTTGGCGATCGGTGCGGCGATTCCTGCGTAGCGCGTGATGAGGTCGGTGATCACCGGGTCCTTGGCGACCGCACGGGTGACGATCTTGTTGTTGATCGTCATCGAGGTGACGTCTTTCGTGGCCCGGTCGACCTTCATGTCGATGTCGGTCACGACGCGCCCGAACGAGAATGCGCTCGTCACCGCCTTACCGTCGATGATGCAGTTGTACGGCTGATGAGTGTGACCCGAGATGACCAGGTCCACCTCGTCATCGAGCCGGTTGGTGATGTCGACGATCGGCCCGCTGATGCCTGCACAGCCGTTGATGTCGAACGTGGCCGGCAGGCCGCCTTCGTGGATCAGCACCACGATCGCTTCCACCCCGCGCCGGGTTAGCTCGGGGACGAGAGCGTTCACCGTGTCGGCTTCGTCGAGGAAGTCAAACCCGGCGACACCCGATGCGCTGACGATGGTCGGGGTGCCCTCGAGGGTCATCCCGATGAAGGCCACCTTGGCCCCCTGGAGGTTCTGGATCGAGTACGGCGCGAACAACGTTTCGCCCGTCGTTTCAGAAACGACGTTGGCGGCGAGGAACTCGAAGTCGGCACCGGCAAAGCCGTCACCATCGAGACAGCCGTCCACGGGGTGGCAGCCGCCTTGTTGCATACGCAACAACTCGGCGGTGCCCTCGTCGAATTCGTGGTTGCCGACTGCGTTGATATCGAGGCCGATCTGGTTCATCGCCTCGACCGTCGGCTCGTCGTGAAACAAGCTCGACAACAGCGGGCTGGCACCGATCAGGTCTCCGGCAGATACCACGACCGAGTTGCGATTGGTCTGCTCCAACGCTTTCACATGCGTGGACAGATACTCGGCGCCGCCGGCGTTGATCGCGCCGACCCGCCCGCTCGAACCGAGGGGTGGTTCGATGTTGCCGTGGAAGTCGTTGAGGGCGAGGATCTGCACCTCGACCGACGAGTTGTCTTGGATGATCGGTGGTTTCGGGTCGGTGCCGCCGGCGGCGGTACCGAGTCCTGCCCCGCTCACCGCCACGGTGGCGATGGCCGCGAGGGCGATGGAGGTTCGGCTGATGTGCATTTGTACTCCTACAAATCCGGCTGGACAATTTTGGGCTGGTGTGTGTTGACCAGGCTGTTCACAAGTCGGAACAACCATTCGTGACTCCACCCTAATCGAGGGGGAGCACGCGTGCACCGCGTGGCTGTGACGTAGGTCACAGTTTCGGATGTGATCCACACGGGAATGCTTGCAACAGTTAACAAATGCCATACAGGAGGCAGCACAACTCATGTCCACCGCAACGATCAACACGGCGATCACCAACCAGCTCGACCGAATCGAGTCCAACCTTCCGGCGATCCCCGCGCGCATCATGCGCTTGCAGCGCACCGTCGCCGGAGTCACCATCGACCGCACGGTCTCGGCCGTGCAAGCCGTTGCCGGCTCGACCAAGCACGTCGCCGGCGCGGCTCGTGTGTCCGGCAGAACCGTCACCGGTCAGGCACGTTCGGCCAGCGAAGACGTCTCAAAATCCGCCCGCACCGGCGTCAACACCGTGATCGGCCAAGCTCGCGCCGCCACGACCGGGGTTGCCCATTCCGCAGCCGTCGGGGCGCGCACGGTGCGCGGCCAGGCCGCGGCACAGACCCGCCGGGTGGCCACGACCGCTCAGCGCGAAGTGACCGGCTTGCTCGACTCGGCGATCGACACCGTCGAAGACGATGTCGACGCAACATTCGACGGGGCCGAGCGCACCGCTTCGCAAGCCAGCCGGAAGCGCACCAGTCGCAAGACGACTTCCGCACAGGCGACACGCGGCCGACCAGCCACGAAGTCGGCCAGGGCCGCGAAGCCTGCCGTCAAGTCGGCCGTGCGCACCGCGGCTGCCACGCTCGGCACCGACGACGCAGGCTCGGGTCCGTACGAATCACGGACACGGGTCCAACTGCTCGAGCGTGCCCGCGAACTCGACCTGCAGGGCCGCAACGCCATGTCCAAGGCCGAGCTGATCGAAGCCCTCCGCACGAGCTGAAAACGAACGATCTGGGCCGAATTCGTCTCGGAAACCGGGACAGATTCGGCCCAGATCCTTGGGGATGGCTCAGCGGCGGCTGGCTTCGATGAGCATGTCGGCGGCGGCGTGGGGTGCGTCATGCAGCATCGTCGAAAACTCGCCGACCCCGAACACGAACACTGCGATTTCGGTGGAAGCCGAGACCGTGGCGTTGCGCGGGCTATGCGCGAGGAGCGAGTGCTCGCCGAAGAAGCTGCCCGGTCCGAGGGTCGCCACCTGGCGGCCATCGACCTCGACGGCAACCTCGCCCTCGGCGATCACGAAGAACTCGTGGCCGAGCGAACCTTGGCGGCACAGCACCGTCCCGGCCTCGAGGGTCAGTGCGGTCGAGGCCGAGGCGAGCAGTTCCAGCTCGGACGGAGTGCAATGGCTGAAGATGTCGATCTTCCCCAAGGCATCGATCTTCGGGTCGTGCTGGCGGTGACGCAGTGACATGGCGTTCTCCCTTTGGTGCGGCGGCTCAGGAAAGAGTACGCCTATCTCGGAGCGGCGTGGGCAGTGTCATTGGGCGCACCGGTGCCCGGTAGCGCGAACTGGGGGTTTGGGTCACGCGGTTCCATGACGCCAGGATGGGAGCGCGGGCCTGCGTGCTCGCTGAATGAGGAGCCACGCATGTCACACATCGTCCCGCCCCGAGGGATTTTTGACGAATCGCACGAGATGTTCCGCACGAGCGTTCGTCAGTTCGTCGAACGTGAAGTGACGCCGCACATCGAGCGGTGGGAGTCGACCGGGGTGGTCGACCGCGAGTTGTTCGTCGCAGCCGGAGTTGCCGGGTTCCTCGGTATGGACGCTGACGAACGCGACGGCGGGGGAGGGATAGCCGACTTCCGGTTCAACATGATCCTCGGCGAGGAACTGATGGCGGCCGGTGCCGGGGGTGCGGGGCTCGCGCTCACCCTGCACAACGACATCTGCATGCCGTACTTCAACCACACCACCGATGACGAGCAACGGGCTCGCTGGCTACCCGGCATCTGTGCCGGGACGTCGATCACTGCGGTGGCAATGACCGAGCCAGGTGCCGGGTCGGATCTTGCCTCGATCACCACGACTGCGATCCGCTCGGGTGACGACTACGTCGTCAATGGATCAAAGACGTTCATCACCAATGGCATCAACGCCGATCTCGTCATCACCGCAGTGAAGACCGATCCGAGCCAGCGTCACAGCGGGGTGTCGTTGCTCGTGCTCGAACGGGGGATGCCCGGCTTCGAACGGGGCCGCAACCTCGACAAGATCGGGCTCCACTCACAAGACACGGCCGAGCTGTTCTTCACCGATGTTCGCGTGCCGGTGGCGAATCGACTTGGCGGCGAGGGAGAGGGTTTCAAGCTGCTGATGCGCAACCTCGCCCAGGAACGGCTGTCGATCGCCGTGGCGGGCGTCGCTGCGGCGCGCGCCGCGCTTGGCTGGACGCTTGCGTACACCCAGGAACGCAAGGCCTTCGGCCAGGCGCTGATCAAGCTGCAGAACACCCGCTTCACCCTTGCCGAGATCGCCACCGAGGTCGAGATCGGCCAGGCGTTCGTCGACCGCTGCGTCGAACAGTTGATCGCCGGCGAACTGACTGCAGAAACCGCGGCGATGGCGAAATGGTGGTGCACCGAGATGCAAGGACGGGTGATGGACGCCGGCCTGCAACTGCACGGCGGATACGGCTTCATGACCGAGTACCCCATTGCCAGGGCGTACGCCGACGCGCGGATCACGCGCATCTACGGCGGTACCACCGAGATCATGAAAGAGATCATCGCCCGCGGCCTCGACCGGTGACGGTCCGCTGCGCTAGTCCGACCGTTCTTCGCTTCGGCGTTGACCGGGTCCGCCGCCGTAGGTGAGGTTTCGGGCGGTGTTGATCAACGGCACGTGGGAGAACGCCTGCGGGAAGTTGCCCACCTGCCGTCCAGCGGCGACGTCGTAGCTCTCGGCCAGCAGCCCCACGTCGTTGCGTAACGCGAGTAGCCGTTGGAACGTGCGTCGGGCGTCGGCCGCGCGGCCAGCGAGCACGTAGTTGTCGGCCAACCAGAACGTGCAGGCCAAGAAGGCGCCCTCGCCCGGGGGCAGGCCATCGATGCTGTCGTCGTGGTGACGGTAGCGGTGAACGAATCCGTCGTCGCACAGTTCGCGTTCGATCGCGGCCACGGTCCCGGTCACCCGCTCGTCGTGCGCGGGGAGGAACCCGACCAGCAGGATCATCAACAGCGACGCGTCCAGCTCGGAGCTGTCGTAGGACTGCACAAACGTGCCCCGCGAAGTGTCGTAGCCGCGGGCGCACACTTCTGCCTTGATCGTCGACCGAAGTGCCTTCCACCGTTCCACCGGACCCGTGCAGCCGAAGCGTTCAACGGCCTTGACGGCGCGGTCGGCGGCCACCCAGGACATCACCTTGGAGTGGGTGAAGTGGCGGCGTGGACCGCGAATCTCCCAGATCCCTTCATCGGGCCGCGTCCATGCGGATTCGAGGAACTCCATCAGCACGCACTGCAGCGACCACGACGGCTCGTCCGGGGCGATTCCGATGCGTCGAGCCTGATGCATGGAATCCATCACCTCGCCGAAAACGTCGAGCTGGAACTGATCGACGGCGGCGTTACCGATGCGTACCGGCCGCGAGTCTTCGTATCCGGCCAGCCACGGCACGGTGAACTCGGGGAGCCGGCGTTCCCCGGCGCAGCCGTACATGATCTGCATCTCGGCCGGCGCCCCGGCGACGGCGCGGAGCAGCCAGTCGCGCCACGCCTGCGCCTCTGCGTCGTACCCGGCGCTCATCAAGGCGTACAGCGTGAACGTGGCGTCGCGTAGCCAGCAGTAGCGGTAGTCCCAGTTGCGCACCCCGCCAAGTTGTTCGGGTAGCGACGTGGTGACGGCGGCAACGATGCCGCCCGTCGGGGCGTAGGTCAGCGCCTTGAGCGTGATCAGCGACCGGACCACCGCATCACGCCACTCGCCTTCGTGGGTGCACCGGCTGGCCCACTCCTCCCACCACGCCACGGTGTCTCCCACCGCGTCGAACGCGTCGATCGGCGGGCCCGGCTGTTCGTGCGACGGGTGCCATTCGGCGACGAACGGAACCGAATCACCGGCGGCCACCTCGAACACGGCGACCGTGGACATCCCCTCGCCATGGGTGGGCACGGGCGTGTCGAGCACGATGGCGTCGGGCCCGGCCACGGCATGCAGCCGCCCGTCGACTGTACGAACCCACGGGACGGAGCGCCCGTAGTCGAAGCGGATGACGAGATCCATGCGCATCGTCACCCGGCCCGAAACCCCCTCGACGATGCGCACCACATCGGGATCGCGGTGGCGGATCGGCATGAGGTCGACCACCCGGACCGTGCCCTCCGCCGTCTCGAACGTGGTCTCCAACACCAAGGATTCACCGCGGTAACGCCGAATGGTGGACAGCACTGCGGATGCAGGATGGATCTGCCAATGGCCATTGCTGCGATCGCCGAGCAGTGCCGCGAAGCATGCGCCCGAATCGAAACGGGGTAGGCACAACCAATCGATCGAGCCGTCACAACCGACCAGCGCGGCGGTCTGCGTGTCACCGATGACCGCGTAGTCCTCGATTCTCAACGCGAAGTCCTCATCTCGACAGTGTTGCTGCTGTCGCACGCCGGTGCTGGAGCGAGATTGCAACGAGGCGTCACCTCTGGACTTTGCCCGCTTGCCGAGGGGGCGCTCAAGGCGCACGGTTTGCGAGATGAGGCCCCTGGCTTCGGCCCGCTGACTGTTTGCCCCGTGGGCGCGGCGGGTAGGGCCGGGTGGAGCCTTCAGCAGTCTGTGGCGTCGAGGCCAGTTGGGTCGGAGAGTTGATGGACCATGATTCCAAACGTCGCCTGCCCATTGAGGGGCCAACCTGCGCCGACTGTGGATCAGCACTGAAGGGCGGCCGGTGCGTTGTGTGCCAGCGGGCACGGAACCGAGCGCTGCGAGCCGCGCACGAGGAGCAGCTTCGGCAATGGTTGGCCGGTCGCCCCGATGTCGCGTTGATCAAGCGCCGCCTACGGCGTCGTGAGCCGGGCTCACCCGGCCCGGCGGGATAGCCGGGCGTCGCCTGACCTAGGTGACAACGGAATTCGCCCAGTTCGTCGCTGGAGACATTCATTGCGAGATGTTTTCCTGCCGTGCGCGGCGGGTAAACCTTGACGCATGGTCGTCGTCATTGTCCTCGGGGGTGGCCTAGCTGCCGCGGGTTTGGTGTTGCTGCTCGCCGGCCGCTGGCCCGATGTTGCGGCACCGCGTGTGTCCGCCGAGCGGATCGTGGAGGGGGTCGAGCAACACAGTCGGCTGGCCCGCTACCTTCGCCGCCACTACGACCCGAAGACGGAGACCGGTGTTGCCCTCGGAGCGGCGACGGTTCTGGTCGCGGCCGCCGCTGTCGGAATCGGGATCGTCTTCGCCCTGGTGCGATCGGAGTTCGGTGTCGAATCAGTCGACGGGCGCCTCGCTCGTTTCGGCGCCCGCAACGCGACCGCACGGTCGACCGATGTGCTGAGCTACCTCACCGAGCTTGGCGGAACGCGCGGGGTGGTGCTGCTCGCGGTGCTCGCCACCGCCGTCGAGTACATCCGGCGGCCGACGCGAGCGCTTCCGTTGTTCATGGGTCTTGTCGTCGCCGGTCAGTTTGCCCTGTCGAACGCGATCAAGCTCATCGTCGAGCGCGCCCGGCCCGACTTCGACCGGTTGGCCGGGTTCGCTGGCACTTCGTTCCCATCGGGCCATTCCACGGCTGCCGCCGCCGCCCTCGCGGCGATCGCCCTGATCGCCACTCGCGACCGATCGAGGCGGGCACGGGTGATGTCGGCCGCAGCTGCTGTCGGCCTCGCGGTGATCGTCGCCGGAACGCGGGTGATGCTCGGTGTCCACTGGTTCAGCGATGTCGTTGCCGGGTTGCTGCTCGGCTGGGGTTGGTTCAGTTTGTGTTCGATCGCATTCGGTGGTCGCCTGCTCAGCTTCGGGCGACCGGTGGCCGTAGCCGAAGCAGCGGCGAGCATGCCGAGCTGAAGCGAGGATCCAGCTCGACCTGACGTCACTCAGCACAGCCTGGCGTTGCCGCGCTCGCATTGAACCTGGAAGGCTGCTTCGGTGATTGCTGATCAACTCTGCTTCGACGGAACTACAACACGGATCGCGGTGCACCATTGGCCGTGCCCCGATCCCCGCTACGTCGTGGTTGTGGCCCACGGATACGGCGAGCATGCGGGTCGTTACGACCACGTGGCGACGGCCTTGGTTCACGACGGTGCAAGCGTGTACGCACCCGACCACGCTGGGCATGGTGAGTCGGGCGGCGACCGGGCACTGGTGACTTCCTTCGACGATCTGATCGCTGATCTGCACACCGTCGTCACCCGCGCCGGTGACGCTCACCCCGGTCTGCCTGTGGTGTTGATCGGCCACTCGATGGGCGGCCTGATCGCCACGCGCTACACCCAACTGCACGGTGCCGGTCTCACTGCGCTCGTCTTGTCGGGCCCGGCGATCGGCGACAACCCGTTGCTGGCCGCCCTGTTGGAACTCGACCCGATTCCCGATGTGCCGATCGACCCGGAGATCCTGTCGCGCGACCCGGCCGTCGGCGAGGCGTATGCCAGCGACCCGCTCGTGTACCACGGACCGTTCCAGCGCGACACGCTAAGAAGCTTCGTTGCAACCATCGGCGACATCGTCGCTGGACCGACGCTGGGTGACCTGCCGACGCTGTGGATCCATGGCTCCGACGATGCACTTGTCTCCCTCGACGCCGCCCGCGTCACGGTCGAGCGCATCGCCGGCCCGAGACTCGAGCAGAAGGTTTACCCCGGGGCTCGTCATGAGATCTTCAACGAGACGAATCAGGATGAGGTGATCGGCGACGTCGTCGCCTTCATCGGTCGGGTGGTCTAGCGCGAATGCGTCGAGGCTTGGGGGCGCGGTCGTGAAGCTCGGAGTAATGCTCAGTTTCAGCGAAATCGGTGCTGATCCCGTTGTGGTCCGCGACTACGCGCAGGCGCTGGAGGGTGGTGGGTTCGACTTCGTGTCGGCACCAGAGCACGTGGTCGGAGCGCACCCCGACCGCATTGGCGGGCAAAAGGTGCACACATACGACAAGCCGTACTACGAGCCGATGGTGACTCTCGGTTTCATTGCCGGGGCAACGCGGTCGCTCGGGTTGGCGACCTCGATCCTGATACTTCCGCAGCGCCAGACAGCCCTCGTCGCCAAGCAGACGGCGATGCTCGACATCATGTGTGGCGGCCGGCTTCGCCTCGGCGTAGGCGTCGGGCGCAACTTCGTCGAGTACACGGTGTTGAACGAGGACTTCACCACGCGGGGAGCCCGGATCGAGGAGCAGATCGGGGTGCTCCGTCGGCTTTGGAGCGAGGAGTTGGTCACATTCGAGGGCCGCTGGCACCACCTCGACGGGGTCGGCATCAACCCGTTGCCTGTCCAGCGGCCGATCCCGATCTGGATGGGATCGTTCGTCGGCGGCACCAACGATCGCGTGCTCGAACGGATCGGCCGGATGGCCGATGGATGGATGCCACAGATGGAGCCCGGTGACGAGTTCGCCGCGCTGCTCGAACGAATCCACGGCTTCGCCCGAGCTTCCGGCCGCGACCCCGCCGAGATCGAGATCGAGTGCACTGCCACGATCTCGGCTGACGGTGATCCGGAATCGTGGCGATCGACCGCTGAGGCGTTCCACGGCCATGGAGCGACACACCTGAAAGTGGTGACGCGCCCCGATGAAGCAGGCCCCGGCCATCTCAACCGTCACCTCGACCTCGTGATGCGCTGGCGCAGCGCGATCTCGTCCACCTGAGCACCGCGCGTTGGCCGCGTTCGCCGGGGTGGAGCGATCGGCCGTCGAGAAACCCACTGTCACGGTGCATTTCTCGACACGCAGTTGCTTCACCAAGCGGTCCCGCCGCCGTGGAGCGAGGCGAGACTAGAACCGCTTTTCAGGCGCACGCGTGTTGTTGTTCGATGGCCGGGTCGACGATCGACGGACGCCCTGAGGCGAGGTTCACAGTTGAGCGCCAGCATGAAACCACGTTCACGGAACGACTGGGCGCTGGGGACGACGCGCACGTGTGAGCAGAGCGGCGCAGGTATCGGTGATGATGATGTTCGCGCCTCGGGCATCTGTGGAAGGTATATGGAATATGGGATCTGTCTGCTGGATTGGGGCGAACTGGTGTACGCTTCAGGTATGTCGGCGGACTCGAACCCCAGCTTCAACGACGACCGCGACGACCCGCCCTCTGACCGTCGTGACGGTGGTGGGGTTGTTTCGCCGGAGGAGTTCATTGACGCGTTGGCTGCGTATGAGCGTGAGGGTGCCCGGTTGGCGCTTGATGCGGTCAGGTCCGCGGCGGGTGGGTTGTGGGCGTTGGATGGGCACGTGTCGATGGGGGCGTGGTTGCGTGACCGGTGCCGGATGCGTTCCAGTGAGGCGTCGCGGTTGTTGAGCGAGGGCAGGTTCCTGGCGGCCAACACTGTTGTTGCTGCAGCCGCGGTGTCGGGGCGGTTGTCGGCTGGGCAGGTCCGGGCGTTTCGTGACGTGGCCAAGCCGGCGATCGCGGGCTGGTTTACCGAGCATCAGGAGATGCTTGTCAGTGGTGTGGAGCAGATGTCGGTTGCTGATACCGAGTTGACGTGTTTGAACTGGCGTCCGATGACGACAAAAGGACGTGCCTATCCGACGCGGGTTCCGTGTCGTTTTCAGGGAAAATCCGGGCAGATCGTACTCGATCAGCTTCGTAC
>JANNHO010000426.1:0-3856 GCA_031404435.1 Acidimicrobiaceae bacterium
CCCGACTTCGCCAACAACAACTTGTTGATGCAGTGCGGTGACGACACCGGCGTGTTCGGGACCGGCAACCTGATGGGCAACTGGGTCGTGGTCGACTCCGCTGGCGCAGCCAACGTGTTGCTGGTGAATATTCCCGACTTCCCGGTACTCGTGTCCGAAGCCGAGGGTGCTGCTGCGGCATACAGCGAGAACTGCCCGGGGTGCACATTCGAAGAACTCAACGTCACCATCGATCAGCTCATCGCCGGTGAAGTGCCGGCGGCGGTCGCGTCGGCGGTGCAGGCCAACGATGCCATCAACTACATCCAGTTCACCTTCGGTGACCTGCCGGCCGGCGTGGCTGACACTCTGGAGGAATCGGGTCTGCTCGAGGGCCGCAAGATCGTCGGTGTCGACTTCAGCGCGGCTATCGGACTGCCGGAGATCATCGCCGGTCGCCATTCGGCATGGACCGCCAACCCCAAGCCGTACGCGGCATGGTTGATGGTCGACGCGATGGCTCGCCACTCGCTCGGCATGGACAACCCCGACGAGCGCGCCAACGCGTTGCTGCCCACCTTCGTCGTCAGCGATGCCGCAGGAGCACAGGCCATGCTCGACCTCGGCCCCGATGGCTGGCCGGGACCGGCCACCATGGCTGATCAGTTCAAGGCCCTCTGGGGCGTCTGAGTTCCACTCGATGTGAAATCACAGGGCCCAGGCGAACCTCGCCCGGGCCCTGTGATTTCTGTTTGAAGATCGAGACCAATCGAGATCGAGGTGCCGAGTGATCAATTACCAGGACGTCTACCACACCGGTATCCGGGTCCCTGATCTCGACGCGGCGATGGCCGAGTTGGCGGGCCCGCTCGGCGTCACCTGGGCGACCCCGGTGACGTCACCCGCACAACCGGCGTGGACGCCCGAAGGTGGCCAGCAGCACCTTCCACTGCGGTTCACATACTCGTGTGAGGGACCACAGCACATCGAGTTGCTCGAAGGCCCGCCCGGTTCGATCTGGGACGGGCGCGAGCGGCCGGGAGCGCACCACGTCGGGTTATGGGTCGACGATGTGGCTGCGGCCACTCGGGCGGCTGTCGACGCGGGCTGGGTGTGCCGTCTTGCCCAGGTGTCGCCCGATGAGGGGTATGGCACCTACACCTATGTCCAGCCGCCGGGCTCGGCGATGCTGGTCGAGTACGTCTCATCGGCTGCGCGGCCACGGTTCGAGCAGTGGTGGGCTGGTGGAACATTATGAGCTTCAACGAGAACAGGACGTCACCATGACCCGTGCAGCCGTCGCTGGTTTGCAAGCCACCCACTCCGATCTGCGTGCCGTGCTTCACGCGCTCAATCCGAGCGACTGGGCGTTACCGAGTGCGTGTGCGGGATGGCGGGTCCACGACGTTGTCGCCCACATCACCTCCAACTTCAAAGAGATGGTCGAACCGACACCCGTACCCGCTACGACCTCCGATGCGACTGGGCCCGATACCGAGTCGGCCCCGGCGATGGGTGCCGAGCAAGCAATGGAGATGCTCGTTGCGCCGCGCAAGGGCTGGACCGCTGAGCAACTGCTTGCCGAGTACGACCGCTATGCCGATGCAGCGTTCGCCACGCTGTCGGCCATGCAAGACGAACCACTGGCGTCGACCCCGCTCGATGTCGCCGACCTTGGCACGTACCCGATGCATCTGTTGGCCAACGCGTACTGCTTCGACCACTACTGCCATTTGCGTCACGATCTGCTCGGCCCGGGAGGACCGCTTGCCGACACCATTTCTGGCACCGCCGACACCGACGCCGACGCACGTTTGCGACCGGGTATCGAGTGGATGTGGGCCGGATTGCCGCAGATGTGCCGGAGCGCGATGCAGGTCGTCGATCGCCCGTTCACCGTTGAGCTCACCGGTGCCGGCGGAGGCAGTTGGACGCTGCATCCGGCCTCACCCGATACCGGCGGACTGATCCGCATCGCCGACGGTGGAGGCGCTGCGGCGACCGCCACCTCGACTGCGCACGATTTCGTCAGCTGGGCGACCGGGCGCAGCGCGTGGCGGGATGCCTGCACGCTCGCCGGCGACACCGATGCCGACACCGACTACGCCGCTCGCGTGCTTGACGCGATCGACATCATCTGACCGACATGTGCACACCATCCGACACTCGACGAAGGAGGCCGTTGTGATCGACGAGCCACTGAACCGCCCACGATCCCCCGGCATCAGCTACCAGCAACTGCTCGACACCGACACCCATCCGGTGCCCGCGGTACTTCGACTCGAATCGCCGAAGTACCTCGGCAGCGCCGACGTGTCGATCGATCGGTACATCTCGCACGCTTGGCACGAGCGCGAGGTGTCGCACCTGTGGAGCCGGGTGTGGCAGTACGCGTGCCGCGAGGAGGAAATCCCCGAGGTCGGCGACTACCACGTGTACACGATCGTGCGGTCGTCGTACATCGTGATCCGTACCGACGAGCGCACCATCAAGGCGTACCCGAACGCGTGCCTGCACCGTGGCCGTCAGCTGAAGGAGTACGACGGCAGGTGCTCGGAGATTCGCTGCCCGTTCCACGGCTTCGCGTGGACCATTGGCGGCGATCTCCAGGACATTCCGGCGCAGTGGGATTTCGATCACGTGGCTGCCGATCAGTTCTCGTTGCCCGAGGTGAAGGTTGGCGTGTGGGCCGGCTGGGTGTTCATCAACCCGGACCCCGATGCCGAGCCGCTGGAGGATTTCCTTGGCGAGATCGTTGACCATTTCGCCGAGTGGGACATGGCCAACCGGTACAAGCAGGCTCACATCGCAAAGGTGGTGCCAGCCAACTGGAAGATCGCCCAGGAGGCGTTCTGCGAGGCGTTCCACGTGAATGCCACCCACCCTCAGGTGATGCCGTACCTCGGTGACACCAACAGTCAGGTCGATATCTGGGATAACTTTTCGCGGGTGATCACCCCCGGCGGCACCGCCAGCCCGCTGCTCGACTGGACCCCGACACAGGACGAGATGATGCGGGCGATGATGGACGTTCGCGTCGATCAGGGCAACCCGATCCCGGTCAGCGAGGAGCAGTCGATGCGGGCGATCGGCGCGGCCGGCAGCCGTGATCGGTGGCGTTCGATCGCGGGCGAGTGGGCCGACCGGTTGAGCGACGCCGAGATGATGGACAGCATCGACTACACGGTGTTTCCCAACTTTCACCCGTGGGGTGCATTCAATCGAATCGTCTACCGCTTCCGCCCGAACGGCGACGATCATCGCACCGCCATCATGGAGGTCATCTTCCTCGCCCCGTTCAGCGGCGAGCGACCGCCGCCCGCGAAGATCCATTGGCTGGAGGAGTACGAGTCGTTCACGGCCGCCCCAGAGCTGGGCATGCTCGCCAAAGTGTTCGATCAGGACCTGTTCAACATGCCCAAGGTGCAACAGGGTTTGGAAAGTACACGCAAGCCTGGAGTGACCCTCGGGAACTATCAAGAGAGCAAGGTGCGCTGGTTGCACGCCAAGCTTGACGAGTACCTGGAGCGTGACTGATGCTCGGCATCCACCACCCGTTTACCCGCGCCCTGTACGAACAGGATGCGATGGGCAACGTGCTCGTCACCGACGGCGATCGGTCGGGGCGATTCACCCACGAGGGTCGCTGGCTCGAAGGTGAGCTGCGCGAGTGCGATCCGCAGTTGTGCGGCTGGGTCGCCGGACCCATCATTGCCAACCACCGCATGGTGGAATCAGTACCGCCACTTCCCACCACGGGCTGATCCTCGGCCCGCCCGCTGAGACTGGAGAGATCATGAGTCGTGAAGCATTGGTTGTTGCACTCCGCCGAACCCTTGTCCATGCGCGGGAGGGCACCGTTCCTCTCGATGCCGCG
>JANNHO010000427.1:0-3605 GCA_031404435.1 Acidimicrobiaceae bacterium
CGTTGTGGTGGTCGGCGGAAGCGTCGTTGGCGGAACCGTTGTGGTGGTCGGCGGAAGCGTCGTTGGCGGAACCGTTGTGGTGGTCGGCGGAAGCGTCGTTGGCGGTGTGGAGCCCGCCACGGCCCAGTCGAACCCGGCCGGACCGCCACCGGGATTGGTCGCAATGGTGATCCGCGTCGTCCAGAAGCGCTCGGTCACACCGAGCAGTGTGCAGGCGATGCCGACCTTGTAGTCGCCGGCAGGTGCACCCCCCACGAACGAGAGCGCCGCGAAGCTGAACACCGGCGCCCCGAAGATGATGCCGGTGGTCGGTGCCGTGTTCTTGTTGACCTGCGGCGCATTGGCAGTGCTGAACAGCGGAAAGGTGAACGTCACGCCCACTGGCGCAATCGGTCCGTTCGAGTTGTAGGTCAGTGTTGCAGGATCCACCGAGGCCGGCACCATGTAGGTGTTCCAACGGTAGCCACCCGCCGCCGAGTCACCCGGGCAGGCGTTCACCGCAGAAAAGGTGATATTGAACGAGGTGCCGCTGTTACCCGACGTCGGAGTGAGCGTCTGACCGGGGGTCGCCGCCGTACCGGCTGGCAGCGCCCGGGCGGTGAAGGTGGTCACCACACTGAACACCAGCATGATCGCCGACACCGCCGCACCGGCTCGGGCAATCACACCCCAGGAACGTCGCGAGGTCGGTATCAGACGAGTCATTGTGGATCCCTCAAGGTGTGAGTGGGTCGTGGACGCCGAGGCAGCCAACCGCCGAGTGACCCAGGCCAAAAGGTAGGACTGCTCAATGACCTGGAAGTAAACGCAACGTGGCCGTCTGGTGGCTGCCTGAACAATCTCCAGAGGTTCTCGAGCAGCTCTGGTTAGCCCCATCGTTTCAGTAGGGCCCTGGTGGGGTCTGTTGCTGGGGCGCGGTGGTGTTGAGGTCGTCGGGGGTAGTGGTGGCACGCGCGGGTGGAGTGTTCGTGGGTGTTCCGGTTGTGTCGCTGGTTTGGGAGGGGCTCGGACTCGGTCGGTGTTCAGGTGGTGTGTCTGAGTTGGTGGCAGCGATCGAACGCGTCGACGAGCTGGTTGGCCCATGGCCAGCCGGCGGCGATGCGGAGTCTGGTTTGTCGTCCGGTGCGGGCGATCAGCCCGGCGGTGTGGAGGAGGGTGTAGCGGAGCCGTTTCGGTTCGGCTTTGGCGAGGTCACCGTCGAGGCATAGAAGCTGCATCCAGATCAGTAGATCGTGGGCGATCATCGCGGTGGTCAGCCAGGCGTGGTTGATGTCGAAGTCGGCTGAGGGCAGGTTGGTGCAGCCGGTGTCTTTCAGGTTGCAGATCAGTTTCTCGGCGCGCCCGCGACCGCGCTGGAGTGCTTCGAGGTAGCTGATGTCGGGGTCGGTCTGGTTGGTGATGAATGCTTGGAAGCGGCGCCCGTCGATATCGGTGAACGTCAGCTGTGCGCCGGGGTGGGGGATCTCGCGGCGCACGATCATTCGTGTGCCGGCGGGCCACAGCTGCAGGTTGACCATGGTGGTGATCTCGGCGATGTCGGCGTCGTCGCGGTAGTCGCTGCCGTCCGCGGTGACCGCCGGTTCCCACGCGCCGGGCGGGATCGCCAAACATGCTGTGCGGACCGCTTCGGTGAGGTCGTGACCGACGCTGAACCGGACGTGCGCGTTGACGCAGGCATCGATGAACCCGTGCGTCAACCCGGCCGAATCGGCGCGGGCAACGACTTCGACCACGGCTGGGTCGACCGGGAGTTGGGCGAGGGCCATGGTCAGCACGGTGACATGATCGGCGGCGGTGTTCGATCCGGCGTTGCCTGGGCGCAGCACACCAGCCAACGCTTCACCGGTGCCGTCCAAGAACGCGAGCAGCGGATGGAACCCGAACCCGCGCTTGTACGTCGGTGCCGCACCAGCCTTGTCCGAATGCGACGTGATCAGCGTTCCGTCGAGATCGATCACATAGAACCCAGGGTCCGCGCCCGCCGCCCACACCCGCCGTCTCGCCGCTGCACGAGCCTGTGCGATCCGGGCAAGCGCGGTGTCGTCGATGGCTTCCAGGGTGCGCCACGCCGTTGGTGTCGAGGCGACCTCACCGAACAACGATGGTTGATCGCGGAGCACCGCAAGATCCGCGATCGAGGTGCCACCACCAGCGATCATCACCGCCAGATCCGCCAACACCCGACCCCGATCATGACCACGACGACGCTGCTTGGTCGGCAACATCGCTGCCGACAGCCCGACGGTCAGACCGACCCGATCAGCGAGATCTGACAGCAGACGGGCACCGGCGTGGCCGACCACACCACGCCCATCGCCGGTGACCTTCAGCCGTGAACGACCTTGACTACGATTCACCATTGAAGTGCCCTTCTGGGTGGGACTACTGGACTCTCGACAAGCTCAGTTTCCCGCACCAGAAGGGCTTCTTCGCGGACGCCACCCCATCAACCCCAAACCACTACTGAAACAGCCGGGCTAACTCCGACTCTTCGTGGCCTGTCGGCGACCACGACACCCCCTCGAACTGCCTCGATCGTCGCAGGCCGCGTCCACGGGGGGCCCCGCCCAATCGCATGCCGATCCCGAGCGGTGCTCGCGCCGCATCCCGCCGGAACTCGTGGGGTTGATCCATGACGCGTCGCTGGTCGAGTCGTGGCGCCGATACACATGTTCTGGCGCCAAGTTGGCGCTAGCATGGGGGCCATGCCGAGCATCCAGATCAAGAACGTTCCCGACACCGTGCACGCCACGTTGCGTCGACGCGCGGCGGAGGTGGGAATGTCCCTGCAGGAGTTCCTGCTGGCCCGACTCGCGGAAGACACGAACACGCCGACGTTGGACGAGGTCCTCGATCGAGCCGGCGGGCGGGCCGGCGGGCGCGCCACGCTGAAGTCCGCCGTGAAGGCGGTGCGTGCCGAACGAGACGCTCGGTGATCGTCGTCGATGCCAGCATCGTCGTGACCGCACTAGCCGACGACGGACCCGACGGCGACCGTGTGCGGGCAAGGCTCAGAGGCGAGCGACTCGCCGCTCCCCATGTGATCGACCTCGAGGTGGCCGCTGCCTGGCGCAGGCTCGTCGCAGCGGGCGAACTCGATGAACGACGAGCGCAACTCGCGCTGGACGACATGGACGCGCTGCGGCTCGAGCGCGCTCCTCACGCGCCGTTGCTCGCTCGCTGCTGGGAACTGAGGCACAACGTCACGATCTACGACGCCGCCTACATTGCGCTCGCCGAACTGATGGCCACAAGCTTGCTGACGGGGGACGCTCGACTGGCAACCGCTCCGGGGACACGATGCAGCATCGAAGTCCTCTGAACGGAACTGTGACAGGCCGATCGATCCTCAGCCACCGACGTTCGCAGCAAGTTGCTGCTCGAGGTCGCGAATCCTCTGCTGCAGCGGTTCGATGCTCGCCCGCAACTGTTCGACGGTGTAGCGGGGCGTGATGTACTTCGGACAGTTCCAATCGAAGGCCGCGACCTCGACGACCACGACGCCCTCGGTGCGCCCGTCCAGACCGAGCGCGGTCAGGTGCTCGGCGGTCGGCGAGGGGTCGTAGCGAGCCCGGCCGTACAGCTTCAGGCGCCGACGATTGGGA
>JANNHO010000428.1:0-13309 GCA_031404435.1 Acidimicrobiaceae bacterium
ACGAACCAGCACCACCCGATCCGAATCGGACACCGACAACAACGCTCTTGGACGACCACGACCAGCCATACCCCAAGTATGAACGAACCCACCCAACAACGCGAGCTATTTCTGACTCAGGACACTAGGCATGGCCGGTCTCATCGGCTCCACTGCGCATGGAGCCTGTTCGGTTTGCGGAACACCACACCCGATGGGGCGTCGTGTTCGCCGAGCGTGATCCCCGGCAAGCCACGGCTCACCGCCTCGACTACCGCGCGTCCTTCGATGCGTGCGAGTTGCGCGCCAAGGCAGGCGTGGGGGCCCTGGGCGAAGGACACCTGGGAGCGGGCGTTCGGTCGGCGCAGGTCGAATACGTCGGGCCGGTCACAGGTTGCCGGATCGCGGTTTGCCGCGGCCAGCGACACCACCACCAAGTCGCCGGCGCAAACACGGGCGCCGCCAATTTCGACGTCGGAGGTGGCATACCGGTCGATTCGTGACGCGGCCGGTTCGAGGCGCAGCGATTCGTCGATCGCCGGGTCGATCAGCGCGAGGTCGTTGCGCACCAGATCGAACTGATCGGGGTTCGACAGCAGGTGGAACAACAGGTTCGCAATCATCGCCTCTCCGGTCTCGATCCCTCCGAACAGCAGCACCGCGACGTTCGCCGCGGCCTCGTCGAACGTCAACTCTCCGCTGATGTCGCGCAGCACCGAGTCGGGCCGCTGCAACGCTTCGCCGACGGCGCGCCGCAGTTCCGAGAATGCGGCCGCACCCGCGTCGCCGGCCGGTTCGCCGAACGAGATCCGTTCGACCGTGGCAACGATCTCGTCGTACCAACTGCGCAACTGCAACGGATCGAGGTGCTCGATACCGATCGACAACGCCACCACCTCGATCGCCAGCGGACCGGCCAGTTCTCGGCGCAGCTCCGCCGTACAGCGAGGGGCAATCTCGGCAACGAGCTGCGTGGCGATCGCAGTGGCGGCAACGGCACATCGCCTGGTGATCTCGCCCGGTCGATATGCAGCGGCGAACGGCGACCGGTGGCGGGTGTGCTCATCGCCGTCGAGTGACAGCATGCTCGGCCCGATCACCTGCGCCGTGGTGAACCGGGGATCATCGACGGTAAACGTCGCCGCGTCACGCATCACCTCGCTCGCCTCGGCGCGAGACGTCACCACCCATCCGCCGACGACCGGAACCCATGCCACCGCGGCCTCGGCCCGAAGACGATGGAGCGTGGCGTGATGAACCAGGTTCAGATCACGGGTCGTGATCTGTTCGGCGAACGTCATCCGGGCCTACCGAATCGGTGGCTCGACCGACCCGCGGTCGACCGAATCGATCGCGGCACGCAAGGTGGTCACGATCTGGTCGAGCTCGCCGTCGCTCACCACGAATGGCGGGGCGACCATCACGGCGTTCGGCACCGGGCCAGAGCCCGCCGGGTAGACCCACAGATCGCGAGCCAGTGCTGCCGCAACGACAGCATCGCGGTTGCACTCGAGTTCGATCCCGTAGAACAGGCCGCGTCCGCGGATGTCGGTCACGAACGGGTGATCGGCGAGCGCCTCACGCAGGCGGGCACCGAGCAACTCACCCATCGTGCGGCACCGTTCGACCAGATGCTCGCGCTCCATGATGTCGAGCACGGCGACCGCAGCGGCGCACGCCGCGTCGTTGCCCGTGAACGTGAAGTACATGAACCCAGACGACTGCAGTACCTCGGCAATCGCCGTTGTGGTTGCCACCGCGCCGAGCGCCACGTAGCCGCCACCGAGGCCCTTGCCGCCGACGATCACATCGGGTTCGAACGGGAAGTGTTGGTGCCCGAAGTTGAGCCCGGTGCGGCCGTAGCCGGTCATCACCTCGTCGGCGATCAGCAAGACGTCGTGTTCGTGGCACAGCTGCGTCACAACGCTCCAATATTCATCGCTGGCGGTGAGGCACCCGCCGGCCGCACCGGTGATCGGCTCGGCGATGAAACCGGCGATGGTGGCCGGGTCCTCCTGCTCGAACACCTTCACCACCTGATCGACATCGTCCCACGGCACCTTCGGGAACGGCAGGAGCAGGGGCTCGTAACCGGCCTGGCGGGCGAGATGGCTCGCCGCGGCCATCGCCCCGAGGGTGAGGCCGTGGTAGCTGGGGTGCCGGCCGATCACCTTCCAGCGGTCCGGGCGGCCCTTGCCGAGCTGATAGGCGCGGGCCAGACGCAGTGCCGAGTCGGTGCTCTCGCTTCCGCCGCTCGTGAAGTAGACGTGATCGAACCCGGCCGGAAGCCAGCGCTCGACCAACCGGTCGCGCAGATCGAGCCGCCACGGAGTGGGCCACAGCGGCACCACGTACCCACCCGACGCCATCGCCGCACGAGCAGCATCGGCCACCTCGGCGCGACCCCAGCCGACGTTGCCGACAATCGCGCCTGCCGCGCCATCGAGGATCCGTCGGCCGTCGGCGGTGTGCAGGTAGCAACCCGATCCGCCAACGATGGTGGGCAGTTCGGCGGATGTGGGAACGAACGCGTAGCGGTTTGAGTTGGACATCGTTGGTCAGTTTCGCATGATCAGCCGACCAGCCGACCAGCCGGGCCGCCCAGCCGACGGGCGCCGACGACAGCGCCTGGAGGACTGGTACGTTGGACTGAGATGAAGCCCCTGCATAATCGCCTCGTCATGATTGCGCTCGCGTCGTGCGCCATCATCTCGGCCACCGGATGTGCCGGATCGGGCACGGACAACGACCGGACGGCGGACCGCTCTGCCGTCGACACAACCCCGCCATCTGGCGACACAGCGCTCACCGGGGTTCATGTCGAGGTCCGTCGAGACCCTGGTTGAGGATGTTGCACATCGTGGGTCGGGTACCTACGAAAGCACGGAGCGACAGTCGAGATCACCGATGATCCTGAACGGGCCACGTTCCGCGCCGACCTTGGCATACCTGTCGACGCCGGTTCGTGCCACACCGCACTGGTCGACGGCTACGTGGTCGAGGGGCATGTCCCCGTTGAGGCGATCGAACGCCTGCTCGCCGATCGGCCCGATGCCGTCGGGTTGGCATTGCCTGGCATGCCCGCCGACTCCCCCGGCATGGGCGGCGATGCCCGCACCTGGGCGCAGCAGCCCGTGGTCCTGATCGGAACCGACGGTTCCATCACCAACTACAAGTTCTGACAGCCCGGTCCGGCCAAATCGGGGCCGGCCAGATCGGGACCGGCGAGATGGTGGCGGAACATGATCGACAACCGTGGGCCGGCTGCGTGGGCAACCTTGGGCACGCTGTGCACCCAGTCGTGCTGACACGCGCCACCCATCACCAACAAGTCTCCGTGGCCGAGCAGCCACGACTGTGCCGCACCCCCGGTGCGCGGGCGTAACTGGAACGGTCGCGGCGAACCGGTGCTGACGATGACGACGGTCGGATCCTCGTGCGCCCACCGCTCCCGATCGGCATGCCACGCGACCGAGTCGAGGCCGTCGCGGTACAGGTTGAACCCGATCGAATCGAACGGTTTGGCGTAGTGGTCTGTCAACGCAACCCGGGCCACGGCGAGCACCGGGATCGGCTCGACGGCCGGCGATGCCGTACTCCACCACGCGGTGAGCCGCGGCTCGGGTAGCAGCCGGTCGTACATGGTGACTTCGCGCTGGTTCCACCGCAGCCTGGCGACGAGCTCACCGAACACGATGTCCGAGCCGTGCAGCCAACGCGGCACCAGATCGACCCAGCTGTGCTCGTCGAGCTCCGTGCGCAGCAGACCCTCGAAGCCTGGATCGCACCACGGGTCCTCGAGACCGAACAGCGTGGCCTGATACGCGGCCGGCTGGTAGGGCGTGGGAATGGTGCTGACGATCGACATGCGGTACAGCTTCGTCGATCGAACGCTTGTTCGCAACTCGCGACGCTGAGCTTCTGGCAAACTCAGCACCGTGACGGAACACTCGACACCGACGATGACCGACGCCGACGATCCACGCCTCGACGACTACCGCAGCCTGCGCGGCCGGGAACGTGACGACGTGTTGTGGGCTGAGGGGCCGACGGTCGTCGAACGTCTTCTCGCGTCGTCGTTGTCCACACGCTCGGTGTTGTGCTCGCCGGCAGCCCACGCCCGACTGGCGATGCAGCTCGATGCGGCCGCGGTCACGGTGTACGTCGCCGAGCAGGCGGCGATCAACGCCGTCGTGGGGTTCGACCTTCACCGCGGGGCGATCGCCGTGGCCGAGCGCCCGCCGCTGCGCACCCTTGCCGATCTGTGCGCCGGCGCCCGCCGCCTGATCGTGCTGCAGGGGATCAACGACGCGGTGAACCTTGGGGCCATCGCCCGTTCGGCACGCGCCCTCGGTGCCGATGGGTTGGTGCTCGATCCCACGTGCGCCGACCCGTACTACCGCCGCAGCGTGCGCGTGTCGATGGGCGAGATGTTCCACCTGCCGATCGCCCGCGCCTCACTGGCCTCGGTGTTCGAGCACCTTCGCTCGGCCGGTATCGCCGCATGGGCGCTCACCCCGCGTTCCGATGCCGTCTCGATCGGCTCGATCGCCCGGGCCGGGGTTCCCGCGCAGCTTGCGCTCGTGGTGGGCGCCGAAGGGCACGGCCTGAGCGAGGACGTACTCGCCGCGAACATGAACGTTCGCATCCCGATGGTTGTGGGGGTCGATTCGCTCAACGTCGGCCACGCAGTCGCTGCCGCGCTCGCCGTCGTGCAATCATCGGCGCTATGACCGAACCGGCCGCCACAACCGCAAAAACCCGCTCCGTCGAATCGTCGGCGATCACCCGCGTCGGAGTGGTCGGCTGCGGGTTGATGGGGTCTGGCATCGCCGAGGTGTGCAGCCGCGCCGGCCTCGACGTGGTCGTGCGCGAAGTGAGCGTCGAGGCAGCCGAGGCCGGTCAGCAGCGGGTGGTCAACTCCTTTGACCGCGGTGTCCGCTCCGGCAAGATCACCGAGGCCGAACGCGACACCGCACTGGCACTCCTGACGTTCACCACCGACCTCGGTGACATGGCCGACCGCCAACTGGTGGTCGAAGCGGTGATGGAAGACGAGCGACTGAAGACCGAGGTCTTCGCCATGCTCGACAAGGTGGTGGTCGATGAGCGCGCGATCCTGGCCTCCAACACCAGCTCAATTCCGGTGATGAAGCTCGGCATCGCCACCCGCCGTCCCGAGCAGGTGGTCGGCATCCACTTCTTCAACCCGGTGCCAGTGTTGCGACTCGTCGAACTGGTCACCAGCTTGCTGACCGCGCCCGAGACGGCGCAGCGTGCCGAGGCGTTCGCCACCGACGTGCTGCACAAGAAGGTGATCCGCAGCCAGGACCGGGCCGGGTTCATCGTCAACGCGCTGCTGATCCCGTACATCCTTTCCGCGATCCGGATGATGGAATCCGGTTTCGCCACGCCGACCGATATCGACACCGGCATGGTTGAGGGCTGCAACCATCCAATGGGCCCACTGCATCTGGCCGATCTGATCGGCCTCGATACCACCCTCGCCGTTGCCGACAGCCTGTACACCGAGTTCAAGGAGCCGCTGTACGCGCCGCCGCCGCTGCTGTCGAGGATGGTCGAAGCGGGCCTCCTCGGCCGCAAAGCCGGCCGCGGCTTCTACGACTACCACCGCTCCTAGCAGCCGACGTTCAGCGACCGCGGATGAGCGACGGCAGGCGCTCGGGACCGACAAGATCGCGGAACGCCTTGACCGTGTAGCCGATGACGGTGACATCGGTGCGGGCCCGCGCCGTCGCAGATCGGCGTAAACCGAACAGCGGTCCCATCTCGCCAACGTGCTCACCGGGTCCGATTGTGCCGAGCACCATCTCACCATGGCCCGTGTCGCGCTCACCATGGCCGGTGTCGCGGACGACGTCGATCTCGCCGGCATCGACCATGTAGATCAGATCGCTCGGGTCACCCTGACGAAACAGATCCTGCCCAGCGGGGACGTGCACCTCCTTGGGCGCAGAATCGTCGTTCGGCAAGAAGTGGGGGCGCATTTCGATGATCTGGTCGGCGAGGGCGAGCATCCGGTCGTCATGCGTGGACACCACCACCACCCGCCCGCCGTCGGTCAGGCGACGGATCAGCCGCAGCACTCCCTCCACCTGCACGTAATCGAGGTGCGCGGTGGGCTCGTCGGCCAACACCAACGGAGGATCGAGCGCAATCGCGCGGGCGATGGCCACCCGTTGCTGCTGGCCGCCGCTCAGGTTGTTCGGCTTGTGCGTGAGACGGTCACCGAGGCCAACCCCTTCGAGTAACTCGACCGCCTTGTCCCTGGCCGCCTTCGCCTTCACACCGGCAGAACGCATCGGCACCGCAACGTTTTCCACACTGGTGAGGCTGGGGACGAGGTTGAACGCCTGGAACACCACGCCGACCCCGTGGCGCCGGTAGGTGGTGAGGTGCTGTCCGGCGAGCGCGGTGATGTCGGTGTCGCCGTACGTGATCGATCCCGAGGTGGGCTTCAGGATCGCCGACATGCACGACAACAACGTCGTCTTGCCACACCCCGACGGCCCGAGCAGCAACGCCAGCGAACCGCCCTTCACGGTGACGTTCAATTTGTCCAGTGGGCGAACCGTGTAGTCGCCCTTGACGAACTCGACGGTGAGGTCGTTGATGTGCAGGTCGCCTCCGACCCCGAACTGCGGTGCGGACATGGCTCAGCCTCCGAACGCAAGTGCGGGCTCGACCGTCGCGGTCTTGCGCAGCGAAATCAGGCTGGCCAGCAGTCCGACGACGACGGTGACCACCGGAAGCAGCGCGAAACCGCTGGCCGGGATCTCCACGTTCATCGGGAACAGCGGTGCCAGCACGAGCGCCAATACCGCAGCCAGTACTGCTGCGGCCAAGGACAACACGACGGCCTGCAAGGCGAGGCCCACGCCGATCGCCCACGTCGACGTACCGGTGGCTTTGAACACGGCGAAGTCGCGGGTGCGTTCCATCGCCTGCAGGTACAGCACCGACCCGATGATGGTCGCCGCAACCAGCCACAGCAGGAACCGCACCAGGCTGATCGACGACATGGCATCATCGAGTGGGCGTAACACGTCGTCTTTCACCTCGCCGTTCGTCATCAACCGCAGTCCGGTCGGTGCCGCGTCCGGCACCTCGTCGTACAGGAACGCCGTCACCAGCGGTTGACCCTGCACGGTGATCGCTTGTGCCTCGGCGAGGGCAACGTAGACCATCGGCAAGCCGGCGAACAGGCGCTGCCCAGACACCGTGCCGACCACGCGCAGATCTCTCCCGGCAATCGACAGCGTCTCGCCGATATCGACGCCTTCGAGGTCCTCGTCGACGACCGCCTCGCCCGGTCCGGCGAGCGCCGAACCCGCGGCGGCGACCGGTGAGCCGAGGCGGCCTGGCTCGACGCCGAACACGATGATGTCGACCACCGCTCCCGCACCGGGGATGGTTTGGCGCAACACCATCGCCGGGGATGCGTTGCCGTCACCCGCCGCGGTGAGAGGTACCGGGGTGAAGGATGTGAACGGCCCCGACGCCTGATCCGACACCGCCCACCCGGACGCCCCGACCGCGTCGAGGGTGCGGTCCACTTCGAGCGAGAACGATTCTGCCAGCCCCGTCATGATCAATCCCATCGCAAAAACCAAGGCGACACCCGACATCGCGATCACGAATCGTTTGCGGCGCCATTGCAGATCGCGCAGTGCAGCTCGGATCACATCATGCCCCCTGTTCCGCAGGCGAAGGTACACCACCCCGGGCGGCAAGCCACTCTTGTAGCCGCGGCAACGCGGCCACATATCCGCGTTCCACGACCGGGGTCATCTTGTCGAACTCCAGTAGGCCCACGCCTTGCATCTCGATGTCGAGGTACAAGTCGGCGGTGCCGTCGGTACGCATCGCCGTCCGGCGCCCCTCCGATCCGGTGATCATCGTGCGCATCAGCACCGACGCGACCCCCGGGTAGGGGGACCGCTTGCGGCCGACGAAGTGTCGCAACGCGTTGAAGCCCGACACGTAGTTCCCATAGTTCGCATTGGTCGACGGCCCAGCTGTTGGAGCGACGTCCACGGCGATGACAGTGGCGATCGACGGGTCGGCGCGCATCACGTCGGCGGGCACGTTGTTCAACACTCCACCGTCGACGAGCAAGTCGTCACCGTATGGCACCGGGGGAAGGACACCGGGAATGGCAATGCTGGCGCGGATGGCAGTGACCAGATCGCCACGTCGGTGTACTTCGACGCTCGAACGGGTGAGGTTGGTCGACACGCAGTACAACGGGACCCACAGATCCTCCACATCGATCCCGCCGAAGACGCTGTGCAGGTTCGCCGTGATCCGCTTGGCCTTCAGCAGCGACACAAGCGGGAACGTGTAGTCGATCAATCTGTTGAACTGCTTGGCACTCAGCGTCAGCAGCTCGTTCATGTCGTCATACATCGCTGCGCCGGCGGCGAAGATCGATCCCATCGACGCCCCTCCGATCCGGTCGATCGGAATGCCCAACTCGCTCATCGCCTTGATCACCCCGAGGTGAGCAAAGCCACGCGCGCCGCCGCCGCCGAGAACGAGCCCGAAACCGGCCCCCACACTGAGACGGGCGAGACGGGCGATGTCGACCGCGTTGTCGCGACGCACATGATGAACCTCGTCGAAGCGGTCGCGGATCGCAGTCGACGTCGCCGTGGTGGGACGCGTTGTCGACGCGTCGTCCACAACGACCAGCCAACGCGGTACCCCGGTCTCAACGCTCGAGTCCAGGAACCGGGCAATGATCGCTCCGGTCTCACTGCTCGGCGCCGCGGCGGCAACAACGACAACCGTGTCCGCACGCTGCATGATCCGCCGGGACCACTCCGTCGGGGTGCGGTCGGCGAGGTAGATCACGTGCTGGTGGGCTGCTTCGAACTCGTGAAGGAGATGCGACAAGCGGGCGTCGAGCAGGCCAGTGGATGGCGACTGCGAGCCACGGCTGCGACCGAGCAGCGAATCCGCACGATCACTGCTCAGCAGCGCTGTGGGCCCGAGAGCCTCCAGGGCGCGCATCATCGGCTTCACGAGGTTGGCGGAGTCGATGTCGTCAACGACTACCACAGCGACCGACCGCGCCGTGCGCGCCTCGTTGCGAACTCCATGCATGCGCGCCACCAGACGGCGCAGCATCAACATCGCGAACTCGGCCCGGGTTCCGAGCAGGTGTTCGAAGTCCGCGACCGAGATACGGGCCAGCGAGGTGTCGCGCAGTGCAGTGACGGTAGCGGTGCGTGGCGAACGCTCGATGATCGCCACCTCGCCAACCACCTCGTTGCGGCCCACCACCCCAATCACCTCCGTGCTCTCGCCGGGCCCACGGCGGCTGACCTGCAGCCGCCCGGACAGTACGAAGTAGGCGGCATCGGGCTGATCGCCTTGTTCGAACAGCGTCGCGCCTGCGGCGACGTCAACCCAATCAGCCACCTCGAGCAGTTTCGGAACGAGATCCGCTGCGGCGGCACCGAGAACCTCGATCACCATCTCGGCCACATGGACACTGTTCAAACGCTGCCGCGCCGATTCGGTGATCCGAGACGCCTCTTCAGGGTGCGCACCAAGCCAATCAGCGAGGTCGGCCGGTTCGATCTCTACCACCTCGACCGGGGTGCTTCCGGCGGCCGCCCGCAACGTGGCCGACCGTTTCAGGCCGGCGAGCGCGGCGACCTCGCCAATGCGACCACCCGCGACGGAGCGACCAACGCATGCTTCTGCCCCATCGACAGTCACACTTGCATCGAGTGCACCCGTCACAACCAGGTACACGAGCGTGGACGGGTCGCCCTGACGAACGAGCACCTCGCCGGTGAGGAGCTTCCGACGACGGCCCAGTCGACCGAGGTCGTGCAGGATTCCCTCCTCCAGCACGGGATCGTCCCCGGCGGCTTGGTTTGTGTCATTCATTCCCAGCCTGCTCTCTGAGGCGGTCCCCGTGCCTGCGCCAGGCCATTCGACGGCCAACACTAGACGGGGCCTCTACCGGGCGCACAGGTAGGGTCGGGGTGATGACGCTCCCCGCCAACCAGAGTCGCCACCAGCTGTCCGGATGGAAGCTGTACGCCCTCACCACCGCCGACCGACCCCAGCGTGAGGCACACATCCGCAGCGAGATCGATCGGCTCGACATCGCCCATACGGTTCAGGTGGGTACCCGTCCATCCGATGCCGGAGGCTTCGCCAGCGTCGGGTTTCGCGGGTGCTTCGAGAACCACTTGGCCTGCTTGCGCGCTGCCCAGGCAGACGGAGTCGACGTCGCCGTGCTGGTCGAAGACGACGCCGTGGTGATCCGCCGCTTCTGGCACTTCGTCGGCCCCATCGCCGCTGAGGCCGCCACGCTCGACTGGACGATGCTGTACCTCGGTTACTTGGCGAGTGAGTCGTTGTGCCAGCACGAAGCGGTGACGATGCTGACGCCGCACATCGCCATCGCCACAGGGTGGGAGGTGATGGGAGCGCACTTCGTGGCCATCAAAGGGACCGCGATCGCCGACGTGATCGCCGACTTCGAACGCCGCCTGCGTCCGGGCGGCAGTCGTATTTCCGTCGATGGCATCCTCAACGAGATCCGCCGCGACAGCGGCTCGCCGACGCTGCTGTGCTTTCCCAACCTGTCCCGCCAAGGCCCGTCGCCGAGTGGCATCACCCAAGGTGGCCGGTTCGAGGCAGTGCTGAACCGGCCCCGCGTGCAACAGGTCGCCGAACTCTTCGACCGGGTGCGCTGGGATCTCGAATCGTTCGTGCCCGTCAGCCTGCACGAACGATTCTGGAACCGCCGCGCCCGCCGCCATCCCCGACCCGACTAGCGGCCCCCCTGTTCGCGTCCGATTTTCTTGCGGGAGAGTCGAACGGCGCATGTGTCAGTCGAGAAGTCTCAGCCGGACCCCGCGTACGGCAGCCGCAGCCGCAAGCGGCGGGTTGGCATCGGCACCGGCGAGGCAGAAACAACGTTCGCTGCGAGACGCTGGTCGATACCGCCCAGCTGACGAGATAGCGCCCCCGTCACCGTGGGGTCCGCCAGAGCGGGTAGCCGTCAGCGGTAGTAGCCGACCACATCGATGATCGTCTCCGTCGAGGATCCGAAGCAGAACACTTTGACCTGACGCGTGCTGTCGAGCTTCACGACCGATGCGTTGGCCAGCACCGTGCCCGGCGCTGCCCAGTTGATCGACGATGCAGTGATGGCCGGTGTCCCACCCGGGTTGACCGAGAGGTAGCCGGCTGCGCCGGTGGCGGCGATGGTGAGGTTGTATGCGATTGCCGTGGATCCGACGGGCACGACGTTGCTGATCGACGGCGTCGCGGAATCTGGCGCGAATGCCTGAGCGACCGAGATCGTTCTGCTCGTGCCGGCTTGCATGGGCCCCACACCTGCGTCGGTGGCAGCGGTGTAGCGCGAGTCGTAGACCCGAGCGGGGGTGATCGGGTGGAACTGCCCGGAGGTGGTCGGGCCGGCGAGCTTCAGCCAGGTTCCGGGCGAGCCGGGAACGACGCAGTACCAGAGATCGCTGTTGTCGTCGATCTGGAACTCGCCTTCGTTGTGCGCGTCGGCGCGCTGCGGTGGGGGGATCTGCAGATTGAGCCGCTCGAGGCGGAGCGCCGCCCGCCGCCCCGCCGCCCACACCCCGTAGGAATTGGGGCTCTCGCCCCGAGCACGTAGGCCCGAGCTGCCGCGAAAGGGGTGGTTGGTCTGGAAGTATCCGCCGTGCATCACGACAGAGCCCACCAGCGCGCCAACACCGGAACTGGTGCCGGTGTCCTGTACCGATTCGGCGAAGGGGATCCGTGGCGTGCTCCACACACCGTCCTGCACGGCCAGCACGTGGGAGAACACCGCACCGGCCGAGGAGGTCGGCAGCTTCAGTTCCGTCGTCGACGTGCACACGTTGATTTCCCCGGCGGTGATCGCTTCACCGTCGACGGCGGCCGCTGCCGCAGCCCGGCCCGGTAGGGCGACCGCACCGACGGCGGCAGCGCCGACTGCAGCGCCTGCGGTGGTACCCCACCGGCGCAGCACCTCGCGCCGCGACCTCGGTCGGTCGCCGGCGATCCGTGGCTCCGCCGGCTGCGGTGTCGTCACGCTTGCTGCCTGCTGAGGCGTCGAGGCGCGCAGGGTGTCGAGCTCGCGGCGTAGCGCGGCCATCTCTGCGCGCAGCTCGGAGAGCTCGCTGTCGGGTGTGGTGGTGTGGTGGTTCATGGGTGTGCTCCTCAATCGCAACGGACGTTGATGGTGGACGAGAGCGGCTGTTGCCCGCTCGGGGTGTAGCTGGTGACGATGCTCGACAGGTCGCACGTGCCGGGGACCACCGACGTGCCGGCGAACCCCGCCTGTTGGATCGCGCTCGCCGCAGCAGTGGTGGTGGCCCCGTTCACGTTCGGGACAACGTTGGTGGTGGCCGCCGTCGTGGGCGGTGGCGGCGGTGGCGGCGGCTGCGTGGTGGGCGAAACGGGTGACGGCGCAGTCGTAGTCACCGGCTCCGCTGCCGCCACCGTCGTGACCGGCACGGTCCGCACCGTGACCGTCGGTGCCGCGGCAGGGCCCGAGCGGGCCGCCGTGGTGGTCGGCGCACCGGTCGCGGCCAGGACCGTCGTGGCGGGCAGCGCGGTGGTGGCTGCCGTCGTGGAGGCCGCCGTCGTGGCAGCGGCCGTCGCGGTCGGTGCCGCGGTGGTCGCTGGTGCAGTCGCCGTCGACGGTACCGACGTGGTCCCCGCTGTCGGGACAGCGGCCGCGCGGGTGCTCGCCGGCGGTGAGCCGGTGCCAGGACCGGTGTCGTCCCGACCGATCAGGGCATATGCGGTGCCACCCAGCAGCACCAGCGCGGTCACGAGCGCGACGATAATGCCCAGGCGGCGGCGACCCACCTTGGGCATCGGCAACGGCACCGGAGTTACGGATCGAGGAGGTACCGCGGTGGACACGGCCTGCGCCGTTGCCGCCGCCGCTGTTGCAGCCGGTAGCGCGGCCGTCAGCGGCATCTCGACCGTCGGGACGACGCCGGACAACCTGCGCATCGCCACCGGGTCCACCATGAGCGCGCCCAGCACCACGGCGCCTTTGGGATCGCCCCAGGTGATCGGTACACGTCCGAACCATTCGCCGACCAGGCGAGCGGCCATCGGGACGCGGCCGGACCCGCCCACCAGGAACACCGAGCGGAGGTCGCTGGGCGACAATCCTGCGGCGTCGACGGTGGCAGCCAGTTCGGCGACCGCGGCGTGCATGTCCGCCTCGATGAGGCGCTCGAACTCGTCGCGGGTGAACCGCAGTTCGGCATCGATGGGCGCTCCGAGATACACGGCTGCGTCGACACGA